>DATMBA010000230.1:0-1601 GCA_035559635.1 Roseiflexaceae bacterium | reverse complement strand
GCCACAGGCCGCCAGCACCGACGCTGCCGGCGCCAACAGGCAGGCGCGCAGAAAATCGCGCCGCGAGCGTGGTTTCATATACACCTCCTTGCGGAATCCGCCGGGTGATGACTGCTGGTCTCGCAAGCCCGCTGATGAATGTTAACCTATGAAACGGGTACGTGGCGGCGCACTACGCCCGGCGCGTGCACGCGCGGGTATCCTTCACGAAGGCCGCTGTAGAAGGTTGACGGCTCTAGCGTACCACTAAACCGCCGAGACGGTGCCGGCAATAGCTTGGAGTTTGGTGAGAGCGAGGGGTGCGGCGGGGAGCGGGGGCAGGCGCTCGACGGCGGCGAGGTGGGCTTGCGCCTGGCGCGCGCCGGCCACCCCGACGACCGCGCCGGCGGCCAGGAAGCTCAGCCCCATGCTCAGCAGCAGCACCGTGACCCAGCGCGGCATACGTCCCTCACATGCGCCCACACGCGGCCGGCCCGCCGGATCATACCGCAGGAGGCCCGCAGGGGCATCGCCCGCCGGACGGATGCCTCACTCGCCGGGCGGCTCATTCTCGAGCCACGTCTTGAGCCTGAACAGGCGCGCGTCCCACGCGGCGCTGATGTCGCGGACCCACTGCTCGAGCTCGCCGAGGGGCTCGGGCGTCAGGGTGTAGCGCTTCTCCCGCCCCTCCTGATGCGCGGCGACCAGGCCGGCGGCCTGGAGGATCGCGAGATGCTTGAGGATCCCCTGGCGGCTGATGGGGTACTCCTGCGCGAGCTGGGTGGCCGTCTTCGGGCTGTGCTCCGCCAGGTTCGCCAGCAGGCTCCGGCGTGTTGGATCGGCCAGCGCGGCGAAGACGGGCTGCTGCTCGGACGTTCGTTCACTCGGCATAGCTGTTCAGGGCGGTAGAGAATCCACGAAGGACACGAAGAACGGCCGGTTGCCGCCGCCACCTTCGCATCCTTCGTGGATCAGTCCGGCGTTGGTACGCTGCCGACGTTCTAGAATCCGCCGGGGTACGGGAGAGTCCTGCCCTCGACATACGCCCACACGTTCTCCAGCATCATGCCGAAGCCAAAGGCGTTCTGCTCCATGTTGTTCCAGCGCATCTCCGCCGGCTCCAGCTCATACCCGGCGTGCGTGATGGTCAGGCGCGTGCCGCCGCGTTCCTCCTGCAACCGGTAGGTCGTGACATGGGCCGTCTCCGGCGGCGCCGACCGCGTGACGAAGCGGTGCGGCGGATCGATGAGCTCGATCACCTGCGTGTACATCTCCGCGCCGGTCTCCGGGTTGCGGACGAACAGCCTCCCGCCGACCTCCAGCGCCGACAGCTGCCAGGAGGTCCCCGGCGAGAACCACATCTCGATCTGCGCCGGGTCGGTGATCGCGCGCCACACCCGCTCGCGGGGCGCGGCGATCCAGATGCTGCGCTCGACGGCGAACGTCTCCCTTGCCGCTCGCCGGTAGCCGAAGAGCGCGGCGACATACCCCTGGGGAAACGGCAGCTCTGCGCCGGCCACGGAGGCTTTCACGTTCGCCAGCGCCTTCTCCCAGCCCGCGCCGCTCGGCTCAAGCCGGTCCTGGCGGGCGTCCGCCGGCAGCGCGTCGAACCCGCTCATCGT
>DATMBA010000229.1:0-5403 GCA_035559635.1 Roseiflexaceae bacterium | reverse complement strand
GGCTCGCCGGTGCGCCCGCCTGGCCGCCACAGGCGGCGAGCAGCAGCGCGAGCAGCAGGGTGAGGGAGAGACTGCGGACCTTCATCGGGAGCTCCTTTGCGTGTGGGCCGTCCGGCGGTTTCGGCCGGGCACGGCCTGCAGCGGGTGGTGGGTATGAAAGCGCTCTCAGAGCATCGGCGCATATGCCGGATCGGTATCACAGACATTCAGCACTGCGGAGGCGCAGTAGGAGCGATCCTCAGCCCTCCGATGCGAATTCATACCAACAAGAAAGGGGTCATCAGCCCACCCCTCTCATCATCCGCCGATGTTAGGAAAGCGCTTGCAAGCAGGAGTATAGGTCATGCCGGGTGAGTCTGTCAAGGCCGGGCTGCCAACTGCCAACGGGTGAGACGTCAGTCATGCCGGCGCGCCCGGCAGCCCGCGGCGGCGGGCTTTGCAGCGTGGGCGGGCGCCGGGGATGTTGGCAGCGCCCGAGCCAACGGGGTATGGCGTCCTGTCATGCCGGCGCGCCCGGCAGCCCGCGGCGGCGGGCTTTGCAGCGTGGGCGGGCGCCGGGGATGTTGGCAGCGCACCACGCCCGGTGCATGCACGCCGCAGGCGTTCCCACAGGGACCACGGGCTCGCCTGTGCCAAGGCGGCCTGCCGGCCCTACCGCCTTGACGACGTTTTCCCCATCACAGATAATAGATCTGAGCGCCTGTTTGATAAGGGAAGCGTGAGGGGTGAACCTCCACACACATCCCCCGCCCACCCGCCACGCAGCGGCGGTGGATGAGGATGTATAGGCTGAGGGGACAGAGGCCCCATCCCTCAGCCGGGAGGTTTTGCAACCAAGCCCACAGGCAGAGGGAGCCGGCGCGGGGGCAGCCCCCTGCGTCAGCGCTGTTGGACCAGCGGAGGCTATGAAGAAGACAAGCACACTGGAAGATATCGCCCGCACAGCCGGGGTGTCGCCGAGCACGGTCTCACGGGTGCTCAACGGCAGCAAGCGGGTGGCCGACGACAAGCGGGCCCTGGTGTTAGCGGCGATCGAACAGTACGGCTACCGGCCGAACCTGGTGGCGCGCGGCCTCGTGCGCGGGCGCTCGATGATCGTCGGGGTCGTGATGCAGGACATCAGCAGCCCCTTCTTCGCTCGCATGGTCTCAGGGATCGAGCAGGGCCTCGACCAGGCGGAGTACCAGCCGATGTTCGTCAGCACCCACTGGCGCAGCGGAGATCAGGAGAGCGAGGCCCGCTCTCTCCAGTTGCTGATCGAGCGGCGCGTCGACGGCATCATCGTGCTGGCCAGCAGCATCCCCGACGACGAGCTGCGGGCGGTCGCTGCGCGCCTCCCGCTCGTGGTTGTTGCTCGCAGCGTCCCCGGCATCGAGGAGCAGTGCCTCTCCTTCGACAACCAGGGCGGGGCCTACCGCGCCACCCGCTACCTGCTCGGCCTCGGCCATACGCGCATCGCCCACCTCGCCGGCACGCCCGGCCACCCCGACGCGACCGACCGTCTGGTCGGCTACCGCCGCGCCCTGGACGAGGGCGGGCTGGCCTTCGACCCGCAGTTGGTCGTCGCGGGGGACTTCACCGAGGGGTCGGGCCTGACGGCCGTCGAGCAGCTGCTGGCGCGGGGCGAGCGCTTCACCGCCATCTTCGCCGCGAACGACCAGATGGCCTACGGCGCGATGCTCGGCCTGTACAACCACGGCTATCGCATCCCGTCCGATGTCTCGCTGGTCGGCTTCGACGACCAGTTCCTCTCGGCTTACACCCTGCCGCCGCTCACGACCATACGCCAGCCGTCCACCGCTATGGGCCAGGCCGCCGCCGCGGGTATCCTCCGCCTGCTGCGCGGCGAGGCCGCGCTGCTCCCCCGCTTCCCGGCCGAGCTCGTCATCCGCAAGTCGGCGATGTATCTGCGCCAACCTGAGTAGCCCGCCCGCGCCGTGAGGAGGCAACGCCTGGACCTATGACCAGCTCCGGATAACCCGGAGCGGGTGGGGGTTCAGGGGAGAGCGCAGCCCTCCCCTGGCTCCTTCCCCGGACGTTCAGAGGGTGCGCTGCGCATCCTGCGCGATCGCCACCTGCTCCAGAAGGTCCAGCGCGTCCTGCAGGCCGGCCTCCATGCCGGAGCTGATGATGGCGTCGCGGACCTCCTGGCTGGGGGCCTCGACGAGGATCGTGAGCATGGTGCGCCCGTCCTGCTCGGTGAGCGTCAGCGTGTTCAGCGTCCCCTGCTCCTCCTCGCCCTCCGGGACGGGCGCGCCCTCGTAGACCTCGGTGGACACGATGCGCTCGTGCGGGACGAGCTCGCGGTACGCGCCGTGGAATGCGACCTCGTGGCCCTCGTGCGTCACCATCACGAAGCGCCACCTGCCGCCCACCCGCAGGTCGACGTCCGCCACCGTCACCGTGCCGCGGTTGGCCGACCACCAGCGCTTGATCAGCTCGGGCGTGGTCCACGCCTGGTAGACCAGGCGCCTGGGGGCGGCGAACTCCCGCGTGATGCGGATCTGTGTGGCCGTGGGGAGCGTCACCACGGCTGTGCCCTTACCTGCTACTGCCGCCATCGCCTTCCTCCGTTTCTTTGAGATCCTCCAGCACATCGTCCAGTGCTGCGAAGCGTTCGTTCCACGTCCGCTCGTATTGCTTGACCCAGTCGTGGATCGGCTTCAGGGCCTGGGCGTTCAGACGGTACAGCCGGTGCCGCCCCTCGTCCCGCACGTCCACCAGACCCACCTCCCGCAGCACCCGCAGGTGCTTGGACACCTGCGGCTGTGCGAGGCCGATGAGCGCCACGAGGTCGTTCACGGTGCGCTCCCCGCCGGCCAGGGCGTCCAGGATCTGCCGCCGCCGGGGCTCCGCCACCGCGTTGAATGCGTCCGTTGTTGTCGCCGCGCGTGCCATGTGCGCCTTCGGCGCAGGGGGTTGGGAGGTGGTGTCCTTGCCGCCCGCGAACGCCTGCGCGTGCCTGAAACGTTTGTTCGTAACTGTACTAGGGGTATTATATACCAATATGGGAATATGTCAAGGGGTACGGGGGGCGAATCCCCCTGAATCCCCGAAGCGTGGCTGCGGCGCGTTTATCCTCTCGGTCTAGATAGCTCCACACCCATCCTTCGGTGTGAGGGGAGGGTTGGAGGGAGGGCGCAGCCCTCCCTGGCCCGCCCCTTGTTGGCCGCGGGCGCCCGCTGCGGCGCTCTGCTCACCCCGCGTGCGCGGCGAGCCACTGCTCCAGATCCGCCGGGCCGGTGAAGTCCAGCACCGACTCGACCCATGCCGTAACCAGCCGCGCACTTCGTTGTTCTACGGCCAGTGACGGGGCAGGCTCGTCACCTCCACATCCATCAGGAGGTCTGTATGCACCGCCTCTGGTCCGCGCTGGTCCTGCTGGCCCTCTGCGCCGTGCTGGCGCCCGCTACGCACGCGCAGACGCCCCCCCGGACCCCGCTCCCGGCCGCTGTGACGCTCGCCAACGGCGTGCGCGTCGCGTTCCGGAGCGTCACCTACAACGCCGACGGCACCTCGACCTGGCGCTACCATGTGGCTGCCAACCGGGATCTGATCGCCTGGCTGCTCCAGTTGCCCTCTTGCGCCACCGCCACCGCCGCCACCCCCGACCCCTGGACGGCGATAGGGTCAGATCCTGTGGCCGGGTTCGGCGGGGTGGCGTGGAATCCTGCCGCGCCGTTCACCGGCGGCGAGTTCACCCTGACGCTCAGCGGCCCGGTGCTGCTCGACCGCGTGCGCGTCGCCGCCAATGATGGGACTCTGGCCCACGGCACGATCGCCGGCCCGGTGTGCGGCGCCGCAGCGCCGGTGAGCATCACCCTCAGCAATGGCTATCGCATCACGTTGCTGAGCGTAACGGCGGGCACGGGCGGCGTCTCCACCTGGCGCTACCGTGTCGACGAGCTGCCCGGCGCCCAGGACCTGAGCAACTGGGTGCTCGAGCTGGAGGGATGCGTCGTCGTCACCGCCGCCCCCGCGCCGTGGGAGATCGTCCACCCCGACCCCAACGCCGGGCTGAACGGCGTGAAGTGGCAGACCGGCGCCGGCTTCCAGCGCGGTGAGTTCAGCGTCACGCTGGGCGAGCTGCCGGTGATAGGCCTGGTGCGGGCGGCGGCCAAGGGGCCGGACGTGGTGCGCGGCGCGCTGGCCGGCCCGCTCTGCTCCGGCGCGGAGGACGAGCCGGAGCGCGAGCCGCCGGCGGTGATCGTCGTCTACCCGCCCCAGACGCGCATCGTGGTGGAGGGCGGCGTGAGCGTGGCGGTGGCGGTCATCAAGGTAGACAACACCGGCGGCGACGCCAGGGGCATGTTCCTGACGATCGAGCTGGACGACGACGACCTGGAGCTGATCGACCTGGTCTACCTGGAGCGCATCGGCTACATCAAGGAGCGCGGCAACGGCAAGATCGTGATCGGCCTCGGGCAGAACAACGTGATGCGCCGGGACCACCCGGTGACGCTGCAGATCAAGTTCAAGGGCAAGCGCCGCGACGCGATCAGGACGACGCTGCGCTACTCGGTGGCCTACCATCACACCGGCGGCAGCGCGGTGACCGCGCCGGTGGTGGTGGACCTCACGCTGCCGCCCGTGGCGCCGGTGGTGGTCGCGCCGGTGCGCCTGAGCGTGGAGCGGATCGACGTGCGCTTCCGGGCGCGCTGGAACCGCGGCGGGCTGCGGATCTACGGCCTGCCACTCAGCGAGCCGGCGACGCTGCGCAGCGGGATCGTCGTGCAGTACTTCGAGCGCGCGCGCTTCGAGTACCACCCGGCGCTGGCCAGCACACCGAACGCGGTGCTGTTGGGGCTGCTAGGGGTCGAGTTGGTGGGTGTGCAGCCGCCCCAGCCACCGCCGACCTCCACGGCGGAGCTGCGCTGGTACTTCGCCCCGACGGGGCACATGGTCGCGCCGCCGTTCCGCACCTTCTGGCAGGCGCGCGGCGGGCTGCTGGCCTTCGGCTACCCGATCGGCGTGGCGTTCGTGGACGCGAACGGGCGGCTGGTGCAGTACTTCGAGCGCGCCCGGCTGGAGCTGCACCCGGAGCTGGAGGGCACCGAGTACGCCGTGCAGCTCGGGCTGCTCGGCGAGGAGTTGCTCGTGCGGCGCGGCGGGCGGCTTGATGACTAAACACCTTCGGGAGCGTGGAGGGCTTCGCCCTCCACATCCTCCCCCTTGACTTTTCGCTGCATCTCGTTTATGATTTAGTCGCAGCTAAAAAATATCCCAGGTTTCACCGAAATGTCGCTGGCTGGCTGTGGATGCGGCCGGCCTGTGGCCCATGTTTTCCGTGAGGTGCGATATGGCTCGTGTACGGCTTAACCGGCGCGCGTTCCTCGGCGGGGTGGGCGCGCTCGGCCTCGCCGGGTGCGCCGCGACGGCCGGGCAGGCGTTGCCGGGCGGCGG
>DATMBA010000228.1:0-2119 GCA_035559635.1 Roseiflexaceae bacterium | reverse complement strand
CGCAGCAGGCTGGACGCCGCCGCGCGCGCGGCGGCCGACGCGATCGCCGCGGAGGCGGAGGGGATGTAGGAGCAATACCTTTCAAATACCGGAGGCGTGGAGGGCTTCGCCCGCCACATCCTCTCCCAGTGAGGGCTGCGGCCCCCGCACCCCTACGCCGCGGGCAGCGCCCGCGTATGTGAAACGTATTGTTCTAGGCACCTGCCCGCCGCAGGAGCGTGGCCAGGTAGAGCGCCAGGCCGAAGGCCAGGTAGTTGTAATTGCGCGGGTCGAGCGCCGCAAGCCAACCGGCGCCGCGTTCCTGGGCCGCCTGCTGCAGCCAGGCACCCAGCAGCGGCACCGCCAGTTGGTCGAAGCTGGCCACTACCAGCGCCCCCAGGATGGCGCCCGGCACGCTGCCGGCTCCACCGATCACCACCATCGCCAGCACCATCGCCGAGACCCGCAGCTCGGACTGAGCCGGGTCCACGTAGCTGAAGGCCGCCGCGAACAGCGCGCCCGCCACCCCAGCCGCCCCCGCGCCCAGCACGAAGGCCAGCGTCCGCGCCCGGCGCACGTCCACCCCACAAAACGCCGCCGCCGTCTCGTCGGCGCTCATGGCGGACCAGGCCCGGCCGGCGCGCGAGTCGCGCAGGCGCAGGCAGGCCAGGGCTACCAGGGCCACCAGCGCAAGCGCCAGGTAATAGCGCTCCGGCGGCGTGGCGAGCGCGTGGCCAAGCAGGACGGGCGGCGGGAGCGCGGAAATGCCCGCCGCGCCGCCGGTGGCGCGGTGCAGGTTGAGCATCACCAGCGGCGCCAGCTGCCCGAACGCCAGCGTGACGATCGCCAGATACTCACCGCGCAGCCGGAAGGTGACGAGCGCGTTGAGCGCGCCGAACAGCGCGGCCACGCCACCACCCGCCGCCAGCACCAGCGCGAACTCCATCCGCCCGCCCGAGGTGAGCAGGCCGGCGGTGTAGGCGCCAATGCCGAACGCCGCGGCATAGCCCAGGTCCAGCAAGCCAGCGTAGCCCAGCAGCAGGTTCAGCCCCAGCGCCAGCAGCGCGAAGACCAGCATCCCGGTCACCAGCACCAGCGCGTGCAGGCCGAGCAGCGCGTCCAGCGGCGGGTACGCCAGCCCCAGCGCCAGCAGCGCGACGACGACGAACGACGAACGACGAACGACGAACGCGAGGTGCGCCCACTTCCCTCGCCCGATCAGTCCACCGTCGGTCGTTGGCCGTCGGTCATTGGTTATCGGTCGTTGATCGTTGGTCGCAGGCTCATCGCCCTCCGCCGCCAGGCCGGTGGGGCGCAGCATGAGCAGCAGCATCAGCAGCACCAGCAGCAGCGCCGGGGTCCACTGCGCCGCCAGGAAGTAGTCGCTCAGCGCGGCCGCCACGCCGAGCAGCAGGCCAGCCAGCAGCGCGCCGCGCGGCCGTCCGATCCCGCCGAGCACCGCCGCCGTGAACGCCAGCAGGCCGCTGCGGGCACCGTAGAGCGTATAGGGCTGGGTGTAGTACAGCGTGAAGGTCAGCGCGGCGGCGCCGGCCAGCACCCCACCGATCGCGAACGCCAGCCGCACCGCCGCGTCGTGGTCCACCCCGCACAGCCGTGCCATCTCGGGATCCTGCGCCGAGGCTCGCAGCGCGCGCCCAAGGCGAGTGCGCTCCAGAAAGGCGCCCACCAGCGCGGCCAGCAGCAGCGCCGCCAGCGGCATCAGCGCGTCGCGCAGCGGCAGCGAGAGGCGCCCGCCCAGGCCGAGCAGCGGCGCCAGGTCCGCGCTTGGCAGCAGGTCCGGCACGCGGAAGCGCGGCAGCTCGGGGACGCCCGGCACGCTCTCGTGCTCGCCGCGGGTGTAGGCGTTGGTGAGGAAGCGCAGCCCGAGCGCCGCCTGGTACAGCACGAACGACAGGCCGAGCGTGGCGATCAGCGGCGCGACACGCCCCGCCCGCCGCGCCGCACCACGGAATGGGCGGAACGCCACCCGCTCGACGGCGGCGTTGAGCAGCGCCCCGCCCCCGGCGGACGCGACCAGCGCCAGCGCCAGGCCGCCCGCCAGCGCCAGCGGCGGGGCCTCCGGCCCCAGCCCCACCAGCGCCACTACCCAGGCGGCCACCACCGAGAGCAGCGCGAACAG
>DATMBA010000227.1:0-2452 GCA_035559635.1 Roseiflexaceae bacterium | reverse complement strand
CACCCGCCCCTAGCGCACCGGTCATCTCGGCCACGCCGCGCACCGTCATGCCGAAGATCTCCTCGGCGGTGCGCAGCGCGGTGTTGATCGCCATGCCCAGCGCGTTAAGCGCCGTCAGGCTGCGCAGGTTGTGCTGCAGCTGGTCGTTGGTGCGCGCCAGTTCCTCGGCGCGCCGGGCGAGCGCCTTGTCCACCTCGCCAAAGCGCCGCGCGTTCTCCAGCGCGATCGCCGCATAGTCCGACACCGCCTCGAGCAGCCGCTGGTCCTCGCTGGTGAACGGCTTGCCGTCCCGCCGGTTGAGCACCTCGATCACGCCGCGCACGCCGCCCACCCCCCGTAGCGGCGTGGCCAGGATGGCGCGCGTGGTGTAGCCGGTGCTGCGGTCGGTCGAGTCGTCGAAGCGCTCGTCCCGCTGCACGTCGTTGCTCAGCACCGACTGGCCGGACTCGGCGACGAACCCGGCCAGCCCGGTGCCGCGCCGCAACCGTTGGCCGATCAGCTGCGAGCCGACCGGGCCGATCGTGTAGGCGAACACCAGGTCGCCGCTCTCGTCGTCCGTCACCAGCAGCGATCCCTCCTCGACGTTGAGCAACTCACTGACCTGCTCCATGATCAGCGAGGGGACGCGCTCAGGGTCAAGTGTGGAGGTGATGGTGCGGCCGATGTGGTTGAGCGCCCGGAGCTGGCGCGCCTGGCGCTCGCTGCGCTGGTAGAGCCGTGCGTTCTCGATCGCCACGGCGGCCTGAGTGGCGATGGTGGTGAATAGCTCGACGTGCGCGGGGCTGTAGGCGTAGCCCTCACGCATGCTGCCGATCGTGATCACCCCGATCGCCTGGTCCCGGGCGATCAGCGGCACGCCGAGCCACGCCCGGCACGGCGTGAGGTCGCCGAACATACGCGGCGGTACCCCGCGGCGCTCGCACTCCGCCGTGTAGTCCGTCACGCACAGCGCCTGTCGCTCGCGCACCACCACGCCGGCCAGCCCGACCTGGGCGGACCAGCGCTCGCTGGCGGGGAGCCGCTGGCCGTCGCTCACCAGGTAGGCCAGGTCGAACGCATCGCTGTCCGCGTCGTAGAGCGCGATGTAGAAGAACAGCGCGTCCACCAGCCGCACGGTGACGGTGTAGATCGCCTCCAACAGCGCGTCCAGGTCCAGCACGCCGCTCAAAAGCCGCCCCACCTCGCCGAGCGTCTCGAGCTGGATCACCCGCTCGTCCTGGCCGGTGGTAGCCTCCAGCAGCGCCAGCACGGGGGCGGTCTGCAGCGCGATGGATGTGACGAAGGCGGCGCTCTCCGGCGTGAGCGCGAGATCCTCGAGGCATACCCAGCCGCTTAGCGCGCCCCGGACGCGCAGCGGCGCGAAGCAGCGCGTCACGCCCTCCGCCGCGCCTCCCACGGCCAACTCGCCGCGCGCCAGGGCCGCAAGCTGGCCGGTGCCTGGCTGGCGCAGCGGCTCGCCAGCCTGGGGTCCCAGGACGCGCCGGGCGCGCCCGCCATCCCAGACGATCTGCAGCACGCGCGGCGCCAGAGCCCGCTCGAGAACCTCCGCGCAGCAGGCCACCGCGGCGTCTACGCTCTCAGCTTCGGCGAGACGCGCGCAGTACCCCTGATAGAGCAGGAGCAGATCCACATCGGTTAGGGCGATGTTGGCCATGCGGGGTGATAGATCGAAAGCGGGCTCCTTTACCACCATTTTACCAGAGATACACCGCGCGCGCTAGCGCCGGAGCATACATCAAAAGAGGAAAAGGGATGTGGGGGAATGTAGTTTCCCCACATCCCTTTCCCTGTGGGCGCGGGGCGACCCCGACTCCGCCAGGGGTCGGGCACCCGCACATCCTCCTTTCCCTGTGGGCGCGGGGCCACCCCAGGCCACGTCAACGTCACCCCCGATGGGGGGCGTGTGGGGCGGCGCCGCTCACACTCCCCGACGTTGGCGGTGCCCTGGGACCGCCCCACACGTTTGACGGGCTATAGTGGGATTGGTATAATCGCAGCCTGTTGGCGCACATAGGCGCCGCCGCATCACCGTGCAGCAGACACAACAGAGGCAGGAGAGGCAGATGGACCCGGTCACGTACCTGACAACCCCTCAGACGAGCACCGGCGCCCTGGAGTGGATCTTCTTCGCCGCTCAGGTGCTGGTGGCGATCGCCGGGATCTACCTGGGCCTCCTGCGGAGCGACCAGCACCCGGTGCGTGGGCCGGCGCTGCGCCGGCTCGGCTACGCGCTGCTGGCGGTGGGGCTGGCAGGTGCGCTCGTGGGCGCGCTGCGCATCGGCCTGGTCGCGCCGTTCACGATGCCGGTCTGGACCGCGGTAGCCACCCTGTTCAACGCGCTGCTGGCCGGCTTCGCGCTCTACTACGCGCGCGCGGTCTACCCGTCGCAGCTCGCGGCCTACGAGCAAGCCAGCCGCGGGCGCGCTCCCCGCCCGGCGTCGCGCTCCCAGAG
>DATMBA010000226.1:0-8890 GCA_035559635.1 Roseiflexaceae bacterium | reverse complement strand
CATGGCGGCCAACACTGGGCGCATGCGCCTTGGCACCTGCGTCACCAACCCCGCCGTGCGTGACGTGACCGTCACCGCCAGCCTGCTCGCCACACTCAACGACATCTCGGGCGGCCGCATGGACCTGGGCATCGGCCGCGGGGATAGCTCGCGGCGCGTGCTCGGCAAGCGCCCCACCACGCTGGCGCAGCTCGAGGAGGCGGCACTGAAGATCCGGGCGCTAGTGTGCGGCGAGGCAGTGACGCACGACGGCCAGGAGGTGCGCCTGCCCTGGGCACGTGCCGAGGCCGGCCCGCCGGCGCTGCCGCTCTGGATCGCCGCCTACGGCCCGAAGGCGCTGCACCTCACCGGCCGCATCGCCGACGGGGTGATCCTGCAGTTTGCCGACCCCGGCCTGATCCGCTGGTGCCTGCAGTTCGTCCACGCCGGCGCCCGCGCTGCCGGGCGCGACCCGGCCAGCATCCGCGTGATGGCCGCCGCGCCGGTGTGGGTCTCCGAGGACCTGCCCCTGGCCCGCGAGCGGGTGCGCTGGTTCCCGGCGCTGGTCTCCAACCACGTGGTGGACCTGCTGGCGCGCTACGACCCGGCGACGCTCCCGGAGGAGTTGACGGCCTACGTGCGCGGACGAGCGGGGTACGACTACCGGCACCACGCGGTAGTGGGCAGCAGCAACAGCGCGTTCGTGAGCGACGAGGTGGTGGACCGCTTCTGCATCGTCGGTCCGGTGGAGGAGCATCGCCGCCGCCTGCGCGAGTTGGCGGAGCTAGGGGTCAGCCAGTTCAACATCTACCTGATGAGCGGCGAGGAGGAGGCCTGCCTGGAGGCGTATGGCGCGGAGGTTGTGCCGGCACTGGGGCGCGCGCCGGTCGGCGGGGAGCAGGAGCGGCCGGCGGCGTGAGAGTGGAGAGATTGTCAATGAAGCCAGGCGCGGAGGGAGTGGAACCGTGGGGGCCGGAGGGCGTTGCCCCGCTCCGTGGCCGGGCTCCGTTCCCTCCGCTCCTCGCTCCGTGGCCGGGCTCCGTTCCCTCCGCTCCCCACTCCGTGGCCGGAGTCCGTTCCCTCCGCTCCCCACTCCGTTGCCCGGCTCCGTTCCCCCTTTCGCGTGCTCAGGAGGTATCTATGTCCACACTGATCACAGGCGGCACCGTCGTCACGGCCGGCGACACGTTCGCGGCCGATGTGCTGGTGGAGGGCGAGACGATCGCCGCGGTGGGCCGCAACCTGCGCGGCGACGCGACGATCGACGCCACCGGGATGTATGTGATCCCCGGCGGGATCGACGTCCACACGCACCTCGACATGCCCTTCGGCGGCACGGTCTCCTCGGACGACTTCTTCACCGGGCACCGTGCGGCGGCCTTCGGCGGCACCACCATGCACATCGACTTCGCCATCCAGCCTAAGGGCGCCACCCTGCGCGAGACGCTGGACCTCTGGCACGAGAAGGCGCGCGGCAAGGCGGCGATCGACTACGGCTTCCACGTGGCGATCACCGACCTGCCGGACGCGGTGCTGGCCGAGATGCCGGAGTGTGTGGCCTACGGTACGCCAAGCATGAAGCTCTTCATGGCCTACAAAGGCGCGCTGCAGGTGGACGACACTACGCTGTTCCGCGCCATGCAGCAGGCGGCCCGCAGCGGCCTGCTAGTCATGGTCCACGCCGAGAACGGCGACGCGATCGACGTCCTGATCCGCCAGGCGCTCGAGGCCGGCCAGCTGGCGCCCAGGTACCACGCGCTCACCCGCCCGCCGGAGCTGGAGGCCGAGGCCACCGCGCGCGCCATCCGCCTGGCCGAGGTGGCCGGCTGCGCGCTCTACGTGGTGCATCTCACCAACGCCGGCGCGCTGGAGGCGGTGCGCCTGGCCCGCGCCCGCGGCAGCTCCCGCATCTTCGCCGAGACCTGCACCCAGTACTTCTTCTTCACCAAGGACGACCTGGACCGCCCCGGCTTCGAGGGGGCCAAGTGGGTCTGCTCGCCGCCCTTCCGCGAGCCGCACGACCAGCAGGCGCTGTGGGGCGGCGTGGCCGACGGCTCGCTGCAGGTGGTCTCCACCGATCACTGCCCGTTCTGGTTTGAGGGCGGGCGGGACGGGCGCCCGGCCGGCAAGGAGTTGGGCCGCGAGAGCTTCGCCAGGATTCCCAACGGCTGCCCCGGCATCGAGGAGCGCATGCTGCTCATGTACACCCACGGCGTGGGCGCCGGCCGCATCTCGCTCAACCGCTGGGTGGAGCTGTGCTGCACCAACCCGGCCCGGCTGTTCGGCTGCTACCCGCAGAAGGGGACGATCGCCCCCGGCAGCGACGCCGACATCGTGCTGTGGGACCCGCAGGCCAGGCGCACCATCCGCGCCGAGACGCAGCGCCAGCGCACGGACTACACGCTCTACGAGGGATGGGAGGTGACGGGCGCGCCGCAGTTGGTGATGGCCCGTGGGCGGGTGCTGGTGGAGGGCGACACCTGGAAGGGTGAGGCCGGTGCCGGCCAGTTCGTGCAGCGGCGGGGGTTGAGCGTTTGAACGTTTGAACGTTGCCGGGGTGCTGTAGCGCTACCTCGTCTCCACGCCGCCGTGCCGCCCCGGCCGCCGCCTTCTGCTGGCGCAAAGCGATGCCATGCCAGCCCGAGCGCTGTGCCGCTCAGCCTGTGCCCGTCCAGCGGGCTGAGGCCCTCCACGCCTGCAGGCTCAGCCCGCGTACGATAGAAAGGGACGGCTCAAGGAGGGAAGTCCCTCCCTGCCCCTCCCTTTCAGCCCAACGTGTCAACATGTCAGCGTGAGAAAGGAGCAGAGGGTATGACCCACACCGCCCTCGACCCCACTCGCACCATCGCGGAGCTGAAGGAGCTGCGCGCGCTCACCGGCGACGAGCAGGGCGCACAGCGGGTGGCCTGGACGGAGACCTGGGCGCGCGCGCGGGCCTGGATGCGCCAGAAGCTCGCCGCGCTGCCGGTGGAGCTGGAGCTAGACGAGGCCGGCAACCAGTGGGCCACGCTGCCGGGCGCCTCCCCCCGTGCGCTGCTGATCGGCGGCCACATCGACTCAGTGCCCAACGGCGGCTGGCTCGATGGCTGCCTGAACTTGCTGGCCGGCCTGGAGGTGCTGCGCCGCATCGCCGCCGAGGGCACCCCCCCCGTTACCGTACGGCTGGTGGACTGGGCCGACGAGGAGGGAGCGCGCTTCGGGCGCAGCCTGTTCGGCTCCAGCTGCATGTCCGGCAACTTCAACCCGGAGGAGCTGCGCGCACTGCGCGACCGCGACGGCGTGACGCTGGAGGAGGCGGTGCGCGCCCACGGCGTGGAGTTGGAGCGGGCGCCCGCGGCGCGGCGGCAGCTGGAGAGCGCCGCCGCCTACCTGGAGCTGCACATCGAGCAGGGACCGGTGCTGGAGGATATGGGCCTGCCGCTCGGTGTGGTGCTCGGCACCTTCGGCGTCGAGCGCCACCGCATCACCTGGCGCGGTCAGGCGGCCCACGCCGGCTCCACGCCCATGGACAAGCGCCGCGACGCGCTGGCCGGCGCGGCGAAGCTGGCGCTCGAGATCCGCGACATCGCCCGGCGCGTCGGGGACGGCGCGGTCTGCACCAGCGGCGGGGTGGTCTGCCGGCCGGGGATCGTCACCTCGGTGGTGGAGACCGCTGAGCAATTGCTGGACCAGCGGCATCTGGACGCCGGCAAGCTGGCGGCGCTGCTGGCTATGGCGAAGGAGGCATCCGAGCGCTTCGCCGCCGAGGAGCGCATCGAGGTGGCCTGGGAGCGTATCTGGCGCATCGAGCCGATCCTGTTCCACCCGGAGCTGATCGAGCTCTGCGACGAGGCCATCCGCGAGACGTGCGGCACGTCGCACCGGCTGCCGAGCGGCCCGCTGCACGACGCGGCCGAGGTCTGCCGGGCGGGGGTGCCCACGGTGATGCTGTTCGTTCAAAGTCTGCGCGGCATCTCCCACAACAAGATCGAGGACACCCGCGAGGAGCACCTGGAGCTGGCGGTGCGTGCCCTGGACCGCCTGGCGTCCAAGACCATGCGCTGGATCGGAGGGTAGGGCCGCACCACGTTCGTGTCTTCGTGTCTTCGCGGTTACACGCTCTCGCCCCCCAGCGCCCGGACGCGCAGCTCGTCCACCACCTCCACCACGCCCGCGGCGTACTCAGCCACCGCCAGGGCGTTGTCGCCGTCGTCCAGGTCGTCCACCAGGCCGCGCAGCACCACCACACCGCCGCGCGTCTCCACCCGGATGCGGTGGGCGAAGTGCGCGGTGGAGGCGTCCGCGCGGAGCGCCTCGCGCACCCTGGCGCTGATCTCGTCGTCGGCCGGGAGGAAGTCGCCGTGGTGGTCCGCGTCGTACGGCTCCTCGCGTGCCGTCAGGCTCAACCCGCTCGCCACCTCGGCGGCGGTGTAGCCGCCGCCCGGCACGGTGGGCGGGTCGGTGGGCGGGATGTAGGCCATGCCCTCCTCCACCGCCTCCATGGGGTCCTCGGTCTCGCCCTCGCGCAGCTCCAGCTCGGTGAGCAGCTCGAGGTTGTCGTCGTCGTTCCCCGGCAGGTCGTCATCCACGCCGGCGGCCAGTTCGGCCTCGTACACGCCGGTGCTGGTCAGCTCACCGAGGTCGTTGACGTCGTCGGCGTCGAAGATGGCGCTCTGGTCCTCGGGGGCACGGTCGCCCATGAGCTGCCTGAGCTTATCCTCCGGCTCGACATCCGGGCCGTTCAGTGGCACGTTGGTGGAGGGGTCGGAGCTGGGGTGGCGGGATCTGGTGGCACGCTCGCGCTCGGTCATGGCATCTATCTCCTTTCCGCACCCCCGCGCAGGCGGGGGAGGCGCGGCCGAAGGCTCCTTCGCCGGAGCAGATGCACAGGGCGTGCCACTGGCGTAGCGGTTGGGGGCGCGGGCCGCAGGCCCGCGCCCCCCCAAGGGGAGGTTGGGAGGGGCCCAGCCCCTCCCAACGAATCTTCAACAGCATCGGTATGGGGCCGCAGGCCCGCGCCCCCCTGTGAGAGGCGCCGACTGCGTAAGTCGTGCTGTTCAGAGTTGGCGCGCACGCGGGCTGAGCAGCCCCACCAGCGCCTCGAGGATGCGCGCGCGGTACTCGCTGGCGGCCTTGACATTCACCTGGTGCTCCGCCAGCAGCTCGGCGTCCAGCGTGAGGTTGCCGGTAGTGGCCTGCTGCACCGGCACCACCGAGAGGCTGTCGCCATCCAGCTGGATGATCGTCACCGCCGCGAACCGGCTGTGCTCGCGGGCGTACTTCACCGCCTCGCTGACCTTCTCCCCGCTGGCCACCGCCTCGACGATCGCGGCGCCCCCGGCGCTCGCGGCCTCGGTGTTGCTCACCACCTGCGAGTAGCGCGTCTCCACCACCAGCTCCGCCGCCCCTTCGACGTAGGCTGCGATCTTCTGGGCCACCTGCTTCAGCGCGTTCTCGACGTCGTTCGCCACGGAGTCCTCCCTATTGCTGCTCGTCTGATACGATGGGCCTATCCGGATAGGTTGGTGGTGCTGGGGAGGGCTTTGCCCTCCCTCATCCCCTCCCTGGGCGCAGCCGCCCGCGCCGCGAGGGTGTTGAGGGCGCGCCATATGGCCGGCACGATCGCCAGCGGGTTGCCAGTGGCGAGCGCCGCGGCGGTCTGCACCGTCACCAGCACTGTTTGCACCACCACCGCCCGGGAGCGGCGCGCCAGAAGCAGCGACTGACCGTGCAGCAGCAGTTGCTCCTGCCGCGCGCCCGCCCGCACCGCCGTCAGCGTGTCGCCGCCCCAGCCAACGCGACTGCGGGCGATCAGCGCGCCACCCTGCGCCGTCTCCACCGCGGCGTAAAAGCGGATGCCGCGCGTGGCGGACTCGACTATGGCGGCGAACTGGCGCCGCGCCTCCTCCCAGCCGCCGCGCTCGTCCAGCTGCCGCGCCTCCTCGGTGAACACCTGCTGGAGCCATCCCAGCGGCCCGCCGCCCGAGAAGAAGACCGCGCTATCTCCGGGGAGAGCGCCGGCTGCCCGGACCTGCGCCTCGAGCCCGCGCAGCGCGCTGGCCGCGTGCAGCGCGCCCTGGGCCCGCCCGGCCACCAGCGCCCGCGCCGCCAACGGGTCCTCCGGCAGGTCCACCGTCCATGTGGCTCCCTCGGCCGGGGGCGCGCCGCCGCTGGCGAACGTGACCGCCGCCGCCTCCGGCTGCCAGATGCCGAGCAGCGCCTCGGACAACGCGCCGAGCGCCGGGTCCGAGACGGTGAAGCGGGCGGTGTCGGAAGTCATATCCATATGCGGTAAGAGAGGGTGAAGCTCTCCCTGAAAAACCTTCTATTTCACAGCGCCCTGGCTATCTCCCCAGCAGCCGCGTCGCCGCGTCCAGCAGTGTCCGCAGCATCTCGGCGCGGGTGGCCTGCGCCTGCTGCACCATGTCGGTGTGGACCTTCCACAGCGCCTGGTCCAGTTCGCCCTCGGACTCCGGCACCACCACCACGGTGTCGCCGTCCAGCTGGATGAAGGTGAGCGCGCGCGGGTTGACGCCCGGCACCCGGCCCTCTTTCAGTTCGACGCGCTCCAGGTCGCCACTGACGTAGGTGCGCACCTCAAGGGTCGCGGCGTCCTGCACGAAGGTCTCGAGCCGCTCCGCCACGGTGCGGGCGAATTCCTGCAACTTCTTGCCCAGCGTGTCGTCGGCCCTACCCTCGCCCTGGGCTGCGCCGCCCTGCCAGGGCCAGCCGAAGACCGCTGGCCCCTCCTCCGCGCCCGGCGGGCCGCCCTGGGCCACAGTCCCGCCGGCGCCGGGCGGCAGCGACACATCCAGCCGCAGGCTGAGCACGCCGCCGCCGGCCAGGCTGATGCGGATGTCCTGCGGGAGGCCGGCCGCCGCCGCTCCACGCGCCGCTGGCGTCGCTTCAGCGCCTCCTTCACTGGCTGTGGCGGGAGCAGATGGCTGGCCTGCACCGCCCCCATCGGTCGGCACGGGCGGTCCGGCAGGCTCCGCATCGGCAGGCGCCGGTGGTGTGGTGGGCACTGCCGTGGCGGGCGCGGTTGTGGGCGCTTCCGCTTCCCCTGATCCTGACACAGGGGAGGAGGGCCGCCTCCCAGCCGCGAACGTCGCAGGCTCCAGCGCCACCGCCTTCGTCTCGCCCCCGCGCGAGACCGCCAGACGCACCGCCGGGTCGCCGAAGATGATATAGCCGCGCGCGTCATTGCTGGCCGTCCAGACGTAGGTGACCTGGCGCGGGTCCACCGGCTCGTTGCGCAGGCGCCTCGTCTGCAGCGCGCCCAACTCCGCGCCCAGGTTGGCATAGCGCGTGTTGAAGTACTCCAGCGCCGAGCCAACCGGCCAGCCGCTCAGCAGGCGGTAGAGCGCGCTGTAGAAGTCCTGCGTCTGCTGCTGCGTCCGCCGTGAGGTGAAGGAGTAGCCGGTGGCGCGCTCCACGTGGCCGATCACCGCCAGCGCGCCACCCCTGGGGTGGCCGAGCATGCGCTGCGGCAGCCGGGCCACGAACGGGCGCGGCGCGATCGGCTGCGGCCGGGCGCCCAGGCTCTGCAAGTGCGCGAACTCGTCTATCAGCGGGGTGCCGGCGCCGAAACAGGCGAACATGAACGCCACCATCCCCAGCAGCCGCGCGTCGGAGCCGATGTCTTCGCCGCTGAGGAACTGCTCCTCGGTCATCGGGTGGGGCGACTGTGGCCCCTGCCACTCGGCGGTGACCAGCGCGCCCTGCAGTCGGCGCTGGCGCTCGGCCTGCGCGGGGCTGGCGAACTCCTGGAAGCCCGCCCCGTGGCTGGCGGTGAAGAGCAGGCCGGGCGTCGCCTCCCCGCCTAGCAGCCGGGCCAGGCCATCCTTGCTGGCCCCCGCGCCGATCAGCCGCTCGGCCTGCCAGCCGGCCAGGTCGCGGGTATGGGGGATGATGCGCGAGAACCGCTCGAACAGCGGGTTGACCAACTGCGCCATGCTGAGGCGCGTGGCGCCGTCGTCCGGGTTCTCCACGCCGAAGAAGGTGCAGCGGCGCGGCAGCAGCACCTCCTGCCGCTCGGCGGCCACCACGCTGCGCGCGTAGCTGTGGTACTCGTCCGGCGTGTCGAAGCAGATCCGGCCCACCGCGTGCTGCACATCCAGATCGAACTGGAACTGGAACGAGATCTGCTCCGGGTCGCCGACGATCAGCAGGTAGTAGGGGATCTGGTCCGGGTCCACCGCCCCCGGCCCGCCGCCGTGGTCGCTCAGCCACTCCAGGCCGCCCTGGCCGGGCCGCACACCGTCCGCGCCTTGGTAGATGCGGAAGCGGCCCAGCTTGCCGGCCTGCTCGCGGCGCAGCGCGATCAGCGGCGCGAGCGCCTCCAGCAGTGGGGCCGCGTCCACGCCGGCCGGGAAGATCACGCCCCAGCCGGACTCTCCGATGTCCTGGATGTCGACGCCGGCGATCGGCGCGAGGACGCCGGGGGCCGAGTTGGCCAGCCGGTCCTGGAGCGCGCCGAGGCGCCGCTCGTCCTGCGGCACGCCGAGCGCGGCGCTCGCCACCTCCTCCACCGTGCGCGGCTCAAGCAGGTAGCCGCCGGTGTCGACGTTCACCCCGTTGAAGACCAGCCGCTCGTCGCTGTTGGCGTCGCTCATCGTGTTCTCCCAGGTCAGCTCTCGCTGGAGGGGCGTGGGGAGGCAAAACCTCCCTCCATGTATGTATGTGCGGGGCCGAGGCCCCGCACCCGGTGACGGCGAAGAGGCCGCTGCACGCCGCGCCACTTATGAACTTTTACCAAACCGAAAGGCTTGTGTGGACCTACTCAGTATGAGCCAGCACGCGCCGGGAGTCAAGCGGGGAGCGGGCGTGGGTAGAGCTTCTGCGTTCCCGCCATGCCCGGCCGCTGATGGCCATTAAGAGCCTATCCGGATTACCCGGATAGGGTGGGGTTTCAGGGGAGGGCTTTGCCCTC
>DATMBA010000225.1:0-1042 GCA_035559635.1 Roseiflexaceae bacterium | reverse complement strand
CAGGCGCTCGGCCTCCAGCATGCGGCGCAGCGAGTGGAGCGGCGAGCGCTCGCCGACGATTCCCCAGAACTGGGCTGCCTCATCGGGGATCCCGGCCGCGTCCGCCACACGTCCCTGGTAGAGGCGCACCAGATCCAGGGTCTGCCCATCCAGCCCGAGATGCACGGCGGAGCCGAGGGCGCGGCTGGCGGCGGGCAGCTCGCCGCGCACGGCGTGGACCATGCCGAGCCGGGCGGATACGAGCGCGCTCTGCGAGTCTGCGGCGGCGAGCGCCCGGTAGGCGGCGAGGGCGTCGTGGTAGCGGCCAGCGGCGAAGAGCGCGTCCGCGCGCCGTAGGGCGTCCAGCGGGTCGGGCCGGAAGACGAGGTGCGCGCCGTGGGCGAGGGCGGCGAGGATCAGCGCCAGGCGCAGGGCGCCGAACAGGGCGCGCGGCGCGGCGCGTGCGAGGCGGGCGAGGCTGTTAGGAGAACCCGACACAGGTTTCAAGTACCACCGACGTTGAAGAGCACGGACCGGCATGGTGTCAGCGGCGCCGTGGCCGTCGTGCCGGATCTCGTTGTACGCCCGTGTTGCATGCTATGCCACGCTGTGCAGCAATGGCTTCAGCCACAGCTATTATACGCTAACTCATCCATGATAAGACATGGGTTCGCTGCGCGGTCTCCAGCGTTCCCGTCTGGGGAGGCGCGGCGGGGCGCAGCCCCGCTGAAAAAGGTGTGCTGTGGGGGCCATAGGCCCCCACACCCCCATGTGCGTGCGCGCGGACGGTCACGTCCGCGCGCACCTTGTCTAAGGAGGGATGTTCAATGACAATTTTGTAACTTGTTGCTGGCTACGCAGCGGCGCGAATCATACTATAATCGAGGTGTTCCGGCCTGCCACAGTCCATAGTGCTTATCCGGGTGATCCGGGGAGGGTGGGGTTGCAGGGGGAGGGCTTCGCCCAGCCCCCTGCCCCCTCCCGCAGGTATTCGGATAGGCCCATCGTGCTGCGCTCTCGCCATCATTTCGAGCCCCCGCCGGCAGCCGGCTGCCGGCGGGGG
>DATMBA010000224.1:0-23057 GCA_035559635.1 Roseiflexaceae bacterium | reverse complement strand
AGGGCAAAGCCCTCCCCTGACCCCTCCCCGAGATATTCGGATAGGCTGTAAGGGGGGTGCCGTGGAGCGCGATCTCGACTACCACTACATCATCAACGTCATGCGGCGGGCCACGCAGATCGCCGCCAACGCGGATCTCGGCACCCTCCTCGACCGCACGCTCGACCTGTTCGTGCAGGTGGCGGGCGCCGAGGCCGGCACCCTCTATCTCTACGACAGCGCTACGGACGAACTGGTGTTCCTGGTGGTTCAGGGCGACGAGGCCAGCCGGCGACTGATCGGCGCACGCATCCCCGCCGATCGCGGCATCGCCGGGGCGGCGCTGCGCGCCGGGCACCCGATCTTCATCCCGGACGTGCTCAGCGACCCGCGTTGGGATCGCACCACCGGCGAACTGTCCCGCTTGCGCCTCCGCACCATGTACTGCCTGCCGCTCTCCACCGGCGACCACCCGGTGGGCGTGGTGCAGGTGTTCAACCTGTCCCCCGGCTCGGTGGATGACGACAGCGAGCGCGACCTGCTGCGTCTCCTGGGCGACGCGATCGTCGGCGCGATCGACAAAACCCGCCTGCTGGAGGAGAGCCGCCGCCTGCTGGAGCAGTCCGAGGCGCGCGCCCGGCGCCTGCGCGTGCTCGGCGATATCCAGACCCGCCTGACCACCACGCTGGACCGCAACGACCTGCTGACGCTGATCATGAACCACGCCCGTGACCTGCTGGGCGTCGAGGCGACCTCGGTGTGGGAGCTGGACGAGCAGCGCAACCTGCTGGTGCTGCATGTGGCCACCGGCGAGCGCGGCGAACACCTGCGCGAGGTCACCGTCCCCGTCGGCCAGGGGATCATCGGCCACGTGGTGGCCACCGGCGAGACCGTGATGGTGGAGGATGTCTCCAAGGACACCCGCCACTACCAGCAGATCGACGAGCGCAGTGGCTTCGTGACGCGCTCGATCCTGTGCGTGCCGCTGCGCGCGCCGCGTATCGTCCTCGGGCCGGACCGGGGGGACGTGGCGCCGCGCATCATCGGCGGGGCGCAGGCGCTCAACAAGCGCGACGGCGTCTTCACCCAAGATGACATCGCGCTGTTCGAGATGTTCGCCAGCCAGGCCGCCACCGCGCTGCAGATCTCCCGCCTCTACGCCGGCATGCAGCGCCTGTTCGACGATACGATCAAGATCATCGCCAACCTCTCCGACGCGCGGGACCCCTACACCTACGGCCACTCGGCGCGCGTCTCCGAGTTCGCCGTGGCGATCGCGGAGGAGCTGGGCTGGAAGGAGACCTACCAGGTGCGCGTCGGCGGCATCCTGCACGATATCGGCAAGATCGGCGTGCCGGACGCCATCCTCAACAAGAAGGAGCGCCTCACCGACGAGGAGTACGCGCGCATGAAGCAGCACCCGACGATCGGCTACAACGCCATGCGCGACAGCCAGGCGATGGCCGGCTACCTGCCGATGGTGCTGCCGGCCATCCTCGAGCACCACGTCCGGGTGGACGGCGGCGGCTACCCGTCACAGCGAGTCGGCGCGACGATCAGCAAGGTCGGCCAGATCGTCCACGTGGCCGATGTCTTCGACGCACTCACGAGCACCGGGCGTCCCTACCGCAGTGCGATCGCGCCGGAGGAGGCGATAGAGATCCTGCGCCGTGGCAGCGGCACGGAATTTGACCCGGAATGTGTGGACGCGTTCGTGCGCGCCTGGGAGAAGGGGAAGATCAGGCTGCAGTAGGGGCGGGCGCACCTGCCCCTTGCCCCTCCCCAGGCGCGGGAAGGGCGCCGCAGTGGGAGCGAAGTTATGAAACCGATCGTGGCCCTGGTGGGCCGCCCGAACGTTGGCAAATCCACCTTCTTCAATCGTCTGATCGGCGAGCGCCGGGCGATCGTGGAGGACGTGCCCGGCACCACGCGCGACCGGCTCTACGGCGACACCGAGTGGAACGGGCGCACGTTCACCGTGGTGGACACCGCCGGCCTGCTGTTCGAGGAGGACGACCTGACCCCCGGCACGCCGCAGGTGGAGATCGCCCGCCGGGTGCGCGAGCAGGCCGAGCTGGCGATCGCCGAGGCCGACGCGATTATCTTCCTGGTGGACGTGCGCGATGGGCTGACCGCTGCGGACCAGGCGGTGGCGGATGTGCTGCGCCTGACGAGCAAGCCGGTGATCCTGGCCGCTAACAAAGCTGACAGCATCGAGCGGCAGCTAGACGCGGTGGAGTTCTACGCGCTCAACCTCGGCGAGCCGATCCCCATGAGCGCCTACCACGGCCTGGGCACCGGCGACGTGCTGGATCGGGTGGTCGAGGCGCTGCCGGTGGTGGTGGAGGAGGCGCCGGAGGCCGCCGTCAAGGTGGCGATCGTCGGGCGACCGAACGTCGGCAAGTCCTCGCTGCTCAACCGGCTGATCGGCCAGGAGCGCAGCGTGGTGAGCGAGATCCCCGGCACCACCCGCGACACGATCGACACGCTGATCGAGGTGGACGGCACCGAGGTGCTGCTGATCGACACCGCCGGCATCCGCCGGCGCGGCCGGATCGAGCGCGGCATCGAGAAGTACAGCGTGCTGCGGGCGCTGCGCGCCGTGGAGCGCGCCGACGTGGCGCTGCTGCTGATCGACGCCACCGAGGGGGTGACGGCGCAGGACACCCACGTGGCCGGGATGATCCTGGACGCGCTCAAAGGTGTGGCCATCCTGGTCAACAAGTGGGACCTGGTGATCAAGGACGACGAGACCTTCGACCGCTTCACCGAGCACGTGCGCCGCGAGTTCAACTTCATCCCTTACGCGCCACTGCTGTTCATCTCGGCCAAGACGGGGCAGCGGGTGGACAAGGTGCTGCCGCTGGCGCTGGAGATCGCGCAGGAGCGCCAGCGCCGCATCCCCACCGCGGAGCTGAACGCCCTGCTGCGCCAGGCCACCTACGAGCACCCGCCAACCGCTACCCACAAGGGCGCGCATCTGCGGCTGTACTACGCCACGCAGCCCCAGGTGGCGCCGCCGGTGTTCCTGTTCTTCGCCAACAACGCCGAACTGATCCATTGGGGCTACGCGCGCTACCTGGAGAACCGCATCCGCGAGCGCTACGGCTTCACTGGCACGCCGATCAAGATCGTGTTCCGCAGCCGCGAGGAGAAGGATCACGGGCGCGGCGCGAAGGGCAAGGGCGGGAAGGCGCGCGACCAGCAGGCCCGCGCGCAGGCCGGCGCCGCCATGCGCGGCCAGGCACGCACCGCGCCCGAGGACGACGACGAGGCCGAGGTGATCTGGACCGAGGAGTAGGCACGAACGCCTCGCGCACCGCCCAGTAGATCGCCTTGGGCGTGCCGTCGGCGGCCACGAAATTCCAGTTGTCCTGGTAGGTACGCGCCTGCCAGGGCGTGCTGAACTGCCACAGGCACAGCGCCTCCAGCCAGTCCCACTGCACGGCTAGCCGGTAGGCCGCCACCGTCCAGCGCAGCCGCTGCGAGGGGCGAACTGCCGCACTCCAGCGCGGGTGGTCGTTCCAGCCGCCCTCGGTGACGATCAGCGGCTTGTGGCCGTCGCCATAGTAGCGCAGCAGGTCGTGCACCACCTCGGTGCGGCGGAAGTTGACCTCCTCTGGGAAGGGCGGCGCGTCGGGCGGGGCCTGCGCGCCGTAGCTGTGGACGGCCCACATGTCGAAGTAGGGCGCCGCGCCCGCCGCGTACAGCTCCTCGATGTAGCGCAGGTCCCCCATGCGTACCTCGGCGTGCTCTCCCAGATCCGGCCCCGGCGAGAGCGCCCCGGCGATCACCACCGCGTCCGGCACCGCCGCCTTCACCCGCGGGTAGACGGCCCTAAGCAGCGCGGCGTAGCCCGCCGGGTCCGGCGGCCGCCGCCCCCACTCGAAGGCCAGGTTCGGCTCGTTCCAGATGATCACGTGCCGCACGCCATATGGCCGGTAGCGCTGCAGGAAGGCCACCACGTAGTCGGCGTAGTCAACGTAATATTCCTCATCGAGGTAGCGGTCGCTGGTGTCGGGCGGGCGGGCCCACGCGGGCACGATGTCCAGCCGGGCCACGATGGTCAGGCCCTGGCGGGCGGCGTGGTGGATCACCATGTCGGCGCCGGCCCAGTCGTAACCGTAGCGCGAGCGGGGCTGCACATAGGCCCACGGGAAAAGGTCCACGATCCAGCGCGCGCCCATCGCGCGCACCTGCTCGAGGGTGGTGCGGATATAAGTCTCGTCGCCCACGCCGGTGAGCCGGGTGTGGACGCCGACCTTGGGGTTGGTGGTGGCCACCTGCTGCTGCTCCGGCAGGTGCAGCGCCCGCGGCGCGCGCACCGCCCAGAACTGAAGCGCGGTGGCGGCGACCAGCGCCAGCGCGACGATCGCCCGTAGCAGAGAAGGGCGCATGGCTTTTTCTTTTCCCACAGAGGCACAGAGGTCGGGAGGGGTCAGGGGAGGGCCAGGCCCTCCCCTGACCCCCACCTGTGGCGAAACAGCTACCGGCCCAGGCAGCGCTGCACGGTGGCGATGAGGGCGTGGCGGGCCTGGTTGTTGGCCCACAGGCCCAGCGGCACGCTCGGGGCGCCCTCCTGGGCACGCCGCAGGGCCACCGCACTGAGCCGCTGGTAGTGCTTGAAGAAGTCTGGCGGGCCGCGGAAGCCGCCGCGACGGAGCACGTGCTCGTCGCTGCGCTCGGCGCGCATGCGCAGCTCGTGCAGCGCGGCCGGCAGGTCGGCTGCCTCCAGTTGCGGCCCGTCCATCACCACCACCAGCGCGTTGGCCGCGCCGGCCTGCATCTGCTGGAGCTTGCCGCACACGATGTCCTGCAGCCGGGCGCGCGCCCGCTCGCGCGCCGTCTGGTCGCTCCCATCCTGGACCAGCCCGTTGCCCGGCGGGCGGGCCGTGCGGCGCATGCGCGTGACCTCGACGTTGAAGGTGACGGCGCCCTTGAACGTCACGGAGAAGTCCGGGCCGCGCGCCTTGCCCTGGCCGGCCGGCTCGTAGACGAGGGTGAAGCGCGGCTCCTGCAGCAGCAGGAAGGCCATCTCCAACTCGTTGTGCAGGTCGCGCAGCCCCTCGGCGTCGCGCGCGCCGCGCAGCTTCTTGCGGATCTTATCGCGGTAGGTGGCGGCGAAGGACGCGAAGGCGCGCGACTCGGACGCCCACCCGTGGATCGGCCCGGCGAGCGGGTGATCGGGGCTGATGAGCAGGTGCGAGAGCAGTTCCTCGGCGCGCATGGGGATAGTATAGCAGGGCGGAGCATGAGGTGGGGCGGGGTGAGCGTGACACTGCGTTGCGCTGCCGCAGGACAATGCCGACACCCTGTCGGGGCGCTGCAGAGCGGTGTACCGGTGAGCTGGTGAACGTTCCATCAACCCTTCGCCGAGCCGTGCGCCGCCGGCAGTGTGAAGCAGAAGGTGGCGCCGTAGCCCGGCCGGCTCTCGGCCCATGCGCAGCCGCCGTGGGCCTCCACCAGCCGCCGCACGATCGTCAGCCCCAACCCGGCGCCGCCGGTGGCCCGCGAGCGCGAGGCATCGGCGCGGAAGAAGCGCTCGAACACCAGCTCCAGGTACTCGGGCGCGATGCCGGGACCGGTGTCCGTCACGGAGATGAGAACTGCGTGCTGAGAGCTGAGAGCGTCTCCGCGCTGTTGGTATGCCGTCTCAGCACTCAGCACTCGGCACTCAGCACTAAGGGTGATGGCGCCGCCGTGGGGCGTGTGGGTGATCGCATTGCTCAGCAGGTTGCGCAGCACCTGGCCCACCCGCTCGGGGTCCGCCTCCACGGGGGGCAGGTCAGGCGGGAGACAGACCTCCAGGCGCACACTCTTCTCATCGGCGCGCGGGCGGGCAGCGGCGGCGGCGCGCTCCAGCAGCGGGCCGAGGCGCAGCAGGCGCCGGTCCAGCCGCAGCTGCCCGGCCTCGGCTAGCGCCAGCTCCTGCAGGTCGTCGATCAGGCGATTGAGTAGCAGCGCTTCCTCGTGCAGCGACTCGATCGTCGCCGCGTCCGGCCGGGCCACCCCGTCGCGCAGCGCCTCCAGGTAGCCGCGGATGTTGGTCAGCGGCGTGCGCAGCTCGTGCGCCACGTCCGTCACCATGTGGCGGCGCAGCTCCTCCTGGCGCGCCAGGCCGTCGGCCATCGCGTTGAAGGCCCGCGCCAGGTCGCCGATCTCGCCGCGCGCCCGCACGGCCACCCGCTGGCGCAGGTCCCCGGCGCCCATGCGGCGCGCCGCCTGCGTCAGAGCCTCTACCGGGCCGAGCACGCTGCGCGAGAGCACAGCGGTGAGCACCAGCGCCAGCGCGCCCGAGGCCAGGGCCGCCAGGAGCACGGACTGGTTCACGGTGCTGATGAACCCTGCAACGATCGGGTCGGTCGGCAGGCTCTGGGGGCGGGAGAGGCTGACCTTGGCAGCGCGCATCAGCAGCGTCCCCTTGCCCGGCGCGCTGCTGGCCAGCGCCAGTTGGCGGTCCTCCACGACCTCCGGCACAGGCGCCAGCTCGAAGGTTCCCAGCGTCGCCGGAGGGTCTGGCGCGCGCAGCTGCAGCGTATCACTGACACCCACGCCGAAGAAGATCACGCCCGCCTGTGCCTCCCCCGGCGCGGGCAACGCGAAGGCGTGCGTCTCGCCGTCCGGCAGGCCGGCGCAGCGCGGCTCGCCCACCGTCACAACGATCGCCGGCACGCGGTCGGCGCAGCCGAGGGTGCGACCCAGCAACTGGCCGCTGGAGTCCGCCAGCACCGCCCCGCCCGCGCCCACCACCACGATCCGCTCGCCGAGCTCGCGCGCCAGCCGGTCCACCGTGGCCTGGGCGTCCTTCAGGCCGGCGCCCTCGTCGTAGCTCGTCACGAGCGTGTTGAGCAGCAGCGTGTTACGCTCCATGTCGCGCTGCATGAAGCGCTGCAACTCGCTGGCGCTCACCCGGCTCGCGAGGAGCGCCACCGTCCCCACCGCCACCGCCACTGTCAGCGCCAGCGTCAGCAGCAGGCGCGTCCGCAGACTATCGAGCATAGGCTTCACCGCTTAGGGATGGGGTTGGGGAGGGCTGCGCCCTCCCCAGCAACCCCGCCCGATTCGGGTTCGGCGAACTTGTACCCCACCCCGTACACCGTCTGGATGTAGCGCGGGTGGGCCGGATCGTCCTCGATCTTCTTGCGCACGTTCATCACGTGCACATCCACCGTGCGGTCCAGCCCCTCGTAGTCGAAGCCGAACACCTGCTCGAGCAACTCCAGCCGGCTGAAGGCCCGCCCCGGCGCGCGGGCCAGCGTCTCCAGCAGGCGGAACTCCTTGGGAGTCAGGCGCAGCAACTCGCCGCGCAGGCGCACCTCGTGGCCGGCGGTGTCGATCAGCAGCTCGCCGCAGCGCAGCTCGGTGGGCGCACGCTCCTGGGCGGCGGCCGTGCGGCGCAGCACGCTGCGCACCCGCGCCGCCAGCACGCTCGGGCTGAACGGCTTGGCCACGTAGTCGTCCGCGCCCAGATCCAGCCCGAGCAGCGTGTCCTCCTCAGTCGTCCGCGCCGTGAGCATGATGATCGGCACCTGCGACTCGGCCCTGAGGATGCGGCACACATCCAAGCCGTCCACACCCGGCAGCATCAGGTCGAGCACGATCAGGTCCGGGCGCCGCTGGCGGGCCGCGTCGAGCGCCTGGCGGCCGTCGTGGGCGGTGAGCACCTGGTGGCCATCGCGCTCCAGATACATGCGCACCAGCTCGGCGGTCTTGCGGTCGTCCTCCACCACCAGGATCCTGGCTTTCATCACGCCCCTCAGCGTACCACGAAGACACGAAGGCGCGCAGCCACAAAGGGGAGATAGTGGCGCGGGCTGCGCCCCTACACCCCCGCGCGCTGTACGGATCACGGATGTGGGCTGAAGCGGGTGTAGGCGGCACGGAAGCGGGCGCGGCCGCGGAACAGGCGCATCTTCACCGCCGCGCTGCTGCACCCAAGCCGGTCGGCGATCTCCTCCATCGAGTAGCCCTCGCAGGCGTGCAGCACCAGCGGCACCCGGTAGCGCTCCGGCACGTCTGCCAGCGCCGCGCGCACCCGGTCGCGCTCCTCGTCCGCCGTCCGGTCGCGGGACGGCGCGCCATCGGCGGCCTGCAGCGGCGCGAAGTGGATACGCCGCCGGCGCCGCAGGTGGTCGTAGGCAGCGTTGGTGGCGATGCGGTACAGCCAGGCGGCGCCGTTGGCGGGGGGCGCGCCCGCTGGCCAGCCACGCAGCGCGCGGGCGAACGTCTCCTGGCAGAGGTCCTCGGCGGTGGCGTAGTCGCCAACCAGGCGCGCCAGGTGCACCAGGATGGGGCGCTGGTAGCGCAGGAACAGCCCGTCGATCGTGTCCGGCGTCTCGCCGGCGGCCTCGGTTCGTAGCGGCATGGCTCGTCACCTCCTGCCACCAGCCTACCAGAGCCGCCGTAAAGAACCGATGAAGAAAGGGTCAGAAACGGGTGAGAGGATCGCTGAAATGCTGAAGGATGAACGCTGAACATGCTGAAGCAGGAGCACGGTCGAAGCCGTACAGCCCTATTCCGGCACGGGCTGTTCAGCGTTCAGCGTTCAACGCTCAACGTTCAGCGCTTCAGCCGATACAGCGTCTCGCCCGCCTTGGGCACCACGAGCAGCCCCTCTGCCTCGCGCCCGGCCCAGGCCGCCGGGTCCACCGTGGCCGGATCCAGGTAGCCCAGGTTATGGGCCGCGCAGCGCGCCGCATCGATGGCGGTGGCCAGCGTCACCCGGATGCGCGGCCGCTCGCCCAGTTCCGCGTCGTACTCGCCCACGCCGCGCAGGTGGGTGCTGTGGGCCAGCACGCCCCACGGATAGCGCTCGAAGCGCTCCCACTGCTTCACAAAGTAGTCGCGCACGTGGTAGCCCACCTCGGCCAGCAGCGCGCCGTGGGTGTAGCTGAACTCGGTGATGTGGGGGGCGTAAATCACCAACTCGCCGCCGTCGGCCACCACCGGCTCCAGCTTGTACATGCCCTTGGCCGCCGTCCAGATATCCTGATACATGGTCGGCATCACCGCCAGCACGCGCTGGAAGGGCCGCTCGACGTAGCGCACGTGGAGCCGGGCCGAGAGGGAGGCGGCCGCGGCCCAGGCCGCCTCGGGGGTGTCCACGAACAGGCCGGCCAGTTGCGCGCCGCCCGGCGCCACCACCAGCGCCGCACAGGTCTTGGGCGTCGGCACCAGCGCGGCGGCCCGGTCGATCAGGCGGCGCACCGGCGTGATCCCCGGCGCGCCGATGATCGCGTAGCTGGTGATCAGCGCCCCGAGCCAGTGGGAGAGGTTGATCACCTCCGGGCCGCTCACACCGGGGAAGAGGTACTTGTTACCGCCGGAGAATCCCACCACCTCGTGCGGGAACACCGGCCCACAGATCAGCAGCCGGTCGTATTCGGTCACCAGGCGGTTGACGCGCACATCCACGGCGCGGCGCAGCATGCCGCCACTGATCTCCGCCACCTCATCGGCCGCGATCGTCCCGAGGGTGATGAAGGTGGCCGGGTCCTCCCAGCGGTGGTTGAAGACCCGCACCCCGGCGACGGTGGTCTCCCACTCGCCGGGGTTCACCCCCAGGTGCCGGTCGATCTGGGCCTGGCTCATCGGCTGGTGCGTGCCGAGGGCGATCAGCACATCCACCTGGGATGCGCGCCCGGCCAGGGCCCGGTGCAGCAGCCGGAACATCAGCGGCATGGGCGCGGTGCGCGTCCCGTCCGGCACGATCAGCAGCACACGCCGCCCGTCGATATCCTCGGCGGCCAGCGCCTCGTGTACGATCGCCGCCACCTCGTCATCGGTCAGCGTGCGGTGGATCGATCCCTGGCCGAACATGGTCTCTCCCTTTTGCCACGAAGGCGCGAAGGCGTGCCCCACATCTGCGGTGGAGGGGGATCTGTGGGGGAACCAGGTTCCCCCACGCCCCCCCGCAGCGGCAGCACCCCGATCAGCGGTTCAGCGGTAGCCGGTACGCCCTGCGCGCCAGCCCCACGGCCATGTCGCTGGCCAACTCGGCGGCCTCGTCCTCCGCCAGCAGGTGCTCGGCCACCAGGCCCGCCAGCCAGTCGCACGTCACGCGCCGCCACACATCGTGGCGCGCCGGGATCGAGGCGAAGGCCCGCGTGTCGTCGTTGAAGCCGGCGGTGTTGGCGACGCCGGCGGTCTCCACCACCCGCTCCAGATAGCGCCGCATGCCGCTCACGCTGTCGAAGAACCACCAGGGCGGGCCGAGCAGCAGCGCCGGGTAGTGGCCCGCCAGCGGCGCCAGTTCGCGGCTGTAGGTGCTCTCGTCCAGCGTGAACAGGATCAGCCGCAGGCGCGGGTCATTGCCGTGCGCCGCCAGCAGCGGGCGCAGGTTGCGCGTCCACTCCGTCTGCAGCGGGATGTCGGCCCCCTTGTCCGGCCCGAAGCGGGCGAACAGCGCCGGGTTGTGGTTGCGGAAACTGCCCACGTGCAGCTGCATCACCAGCCCGTCCTCGCAGCTCATACGGGCCAGCTCAATGAGCATGTGACCGGTGAAGCGGGCGGCGGCCTCTTCGGAGACATGGCCGCGCAGCGCGTCGCGGAAGATCGTCTCCGCCTCGTCGTCGCTCAGCCGCTCGGTGTACGGCGAGGGGGCCGCGTGGTCGGTGGCGGTGGCACCGTGAGCCTTGAAGAAGGCGCGCCGCTGCTCCAGCGCCCGCACGAAGGCGCGGTAGCCCGTCACGTCCACGCCGCTCACGGCGCTCAGCCGGTCGACCTGCTCGCGCCAGCCGGGGGTCAGCAGGTTCACCAGCGCGTCCGGCCGGAAGGTGGGGCGCACGGGGAAGCCCTCGGCCTGCAGCGCCCGGTGGTGCTCGAGCGTGTCGGTGGCGGCGTCGGTGGTGCAGAGCACCTCGATATTGAAGCGGCGGAAGAGCGCGCGCGGCGAGAACTCCGGCCGTGCCAGCCGCTCCGCCAGGTGGTCGTAGATCCGTTGGGCGCTCGCGCCGCTAAGCCGCTCGGTCACGCCGAATAGGCCCACCAACTCATCCTGCAGCCACAGGCCGGTGGGGGTGCCACGGAACAGGTGGAAGTGCTCGGCGAAGCGCTGCCAGATCACCCGGTGGTCCCGCTCCACGGGGGTGCCGTCGCGCGCGGGGATGCCAAGCGCCTCGAGCGGCACGCCCTGGCTGTACAGCATGCGGAAGACGTAGTGGTCCGGGATGATGAACAGCTCCGCCGGGGTACCGAGCGTGGCCGCGGGGTCCGCCAGGAGCGCCGGGTCCACATGCCCGTGCGGGCAGACGAGCGGCAGGCCCCGCACCGCGTCGTACAGCCGGCGCGCGATGGCGCGCCGCATCGGGTCGGGGGAGAAGCAGCGGTCGGGGGAGAGAGTCCAGGGGGTGTCCACGGCGTGTTCCTCCTCGCACGCGGCAACGCGCGCCGTAAGCATACCGCGTTTGCCGGCGCCTCGCAACTGCGGCGGGATAGCGGCGCCGCGCCCCACCATGGGCCGCTGACCGCGCCGCACGCTGTGGTATAGTGTGCGGCGCATCCCGCACCCCTGTGGGGAGGCCTGGAGGGGCGTAGCCCCTCCAATACGTACGTCCTGTTACGGAGCATGTATGACCAACCACGATCCCCAACGCGTCGCGCTGGTCGTCATGGCCCACCCGGACGATGCCGAATTCGGCTGCGCCGGCACAGTGGCCGCCTGGGTCCGTGAGGGCTGGCAGGTGCACTACGTCGTCTGCACTGACGCGGCCGGCGGTGGGCCGGACGACGCCCACGACGTGGGCCCCGAGGCGCGGCGCCGCATCACCCAGACGCGTGAGGCCGAGCAGCGCGCCGCCTGCGATGTGCTAGGCGTCACGGACTGCGTCTTCCTAGGCTACCCGGACGGCCGGCTCCAGCCGACACTCGAACTGCGCCGCGAGTTGGTGCGCCTCTACCGCACCTACCGCCCCACCCGTGTCATCTGCCAGTCGCCGCAGCGCTCCTGGCGGCCAGTCTACCGCATCGGCGCCCACCATCCGGACCACCTGGCTGCCGGCGAGGCCGCCATCGCCGCCCTCTACCCGGCCAGCCAGAACCCGTGGGACTTCCCGGAGTTGCTGGACGAGGGGCTGGCGCCGCACAAGGTCCGCGAGCTGTACGTCATGGCCTCGCCCGAGCCGAACTTCGCGGTGGACATCAGCGCCACGTTCGATCTCAAGCTCGCCGCGCTCCGGGCGCACCACAGCCAGGTCGGTGCGCGCATGCACGAACTCGAGCCGCGGCTGCGCCAGTGGGCCACCGACATCGGTGCCCAGCACAACCTGCCCATGGCCGAGCTGTTCCACCGCAGCGAGAATCCCTGATACGCCCGTGGGGTTTCGCTCGCCACACAGGGGATAGCGCGCCCAGAGCTGAAGCCCGCTGATGCACGTTGCGTCTGTCATCGGGCATCCTGGCTTCGCACCACACCCGGCGGGTCAACCCGCGGGCTTGGCAGCAGCTAGCCCGCCGCGGCGTGCCCGTTGGGCCCGGCCGGGCGTGGCACGCCGCCACAGACCCGATTGATGTGTACAAGCGTCTATGCCGGTGGTTCCCCGGCGGGGGGAGGTATGTATGGATCCCCAGACCGTCAGCGAGTTGAAGGCGCTGGCTCAGCAGGAGGTCGATCGCATCGCCGCCGCGCTGATCGAGACCAGCGACTGGATGGCCGACCACCCGGAGCTTGGCTACCAGGAGCACCAGGCCGTGGGGCGGCTCACCGCGCTGCTGCAGGAGTTCGGCGCCGAGGTGGAGCGCGGCATCGCCGGCCTGCCCACCGCCTTCGAGGCCCGCCTCTGGCCGCCGCAGCCCGGCCCGAAGGTCGCCATCGTCGCCGAATACGACGCCCTGCCGGACGTGGGGCACGGCTGCGGCCACAACATCATCGCCACCGCCGCCGCCGGCGCGGGCATCGCGCTGAGCCGGCTGGCTGGCCGGCTGCCCGGCAGCGCCCTGGTGATCGGCACGCCCGCCGAGGAGTCCGCCGTACCGAACGCCGGCGGCAAGGTTCCCATCCTGGACCACGGCCACTTCGACGGGGTAGACGCCGCGATCATGGTCCACCCCCTGACCGAAGACAGCATCGCCGACCGTTCCTCGCTGGTGGCCTACGGGCTGGACTTCGCGTTTCACGGCCGGGCCGCGCACGCCGCCGCCAACCCGCACGAGGGCATCAACGCGCTAGACGCGCTGATCGTCATGTTCACCAGCGTCGGGCTACTGCGCCAGCAGGTGCGGCCGGACGCGCGCATCCACGGCATCATCACCTACGGCGGCGGCGCGCCGAACGTCATCCCGCCCTACACCACCGCCCGCTTCCGCGTCCGCGCCGCCGACCCGGCCTATGCCAAAGAGCTGGTGGGGCGGGTGATCGGCTGCGCCGAGGCGGGGGCGCGCGCTGCTGGCGCGCGCATGGAGTGGCGCGAGTACGCCCACCCCTACCTCAACATGGTCCCCAACCAGACGGTGGGCGGCGCGCTGCGTGCCAACCTGGAGGCGCTCGGACGCAGCGTCGTCCAGCGCACGGACGACGGCGGCGTCGGGTCCACCGATTTTGGCAACGTCAGCCACCGCGTCCCGGCGGCCTATGCCTACCTGGGGATCTGCGGCCGGGAGGCCGGCTGGCACACCCGCGAGGTGGCGGAGGCCACACGCAGCGCGCGCGGACACGCCGCGATCATCGCTGGCGCCAAGCTGCTCGCCATGACCGCCATCGACATCCTGGCGGACGAGGCGCTGCGCGCACGGGCGCACCGCGAGCACCAGGAGGCCATGCGCCCCATCCGCGAGGCCATGGCGCGCCTGGGGGGATGAGGCGGCAGGCGCGGGTGAGCGGTCAGCCGCAGAAGAGGGAGGGCTGCGCCCTCCCTCCAACCCACTCGCTCCAGCACACGCGTGCTGAACGAACGTACCGGATGAGCCATTAAGGCCACTGCCCAAGCCAGATGATATTTGGAAAGGTGCGGCCGATCGCATGCACTAACTTCTCGTCGGCAGTCACCATCGGGCACGCTTCCCGAATACTTAGGGCCACGTAGAGCATATCATAGACTGTACACTGATACAACACGGCCAACCGATAGGCGGTATCCAATAAATCGGCCGTTGGCGTACGCACGATCGTCAGCGTACGGAAGACATCAATGATGGCTTGGGCATCGGCTTGCGCAACCCCATGAAAGCGCTGCTTTTTCCAGACAATATTGCCAATCTCCGCGTTGATCAAATCGGGCGCGTGGAAGGTGAGGATCCCCGCTTGGTAGTCGGTTAAGATGCGGCGAGCCTCGGTCGAGTAGGGCTCGACCACAAACCACTTTATGGCGACGCTGCTAGCGACGACGAGGTCACTCATCAGCGATCCCGATCCTGGCGGAGCAGCTCGACACTATCCGGCATTTCGCCATACCTGGTATACAGGCGATCACGGAGATGGTCGATCTGCTGGACAATCTGCTGGCGGCGGTGAAGTTCGGCATCGAAGGCGTACCAGGCTTCCAGAAGCTGTTCAATACTCGTGAAGCCGCGCTCGTGTGCCGCCTGTTCGAGCTGTGTATAGAGGGTATCGGAGATCGTCAAGGTCTGGCTCATAACTGACCTCCATAGGGCGCCCGGCTCTCATCCTTGAAGCACCTGAGTCGCATTGTACCCGATCGCGGCATAACCATGTCGGCTCCTCGCCTCCACAGGAGACGGCCGAACGAGTCCTTAAGTGCCTATCGGGATAACCGGGATAGGATGGGGTTTCATGGGAGGGTTTCGCCCTCGCCTGGCCCCTCCCCGTGGTATTCGGATAGGCTCTTAGGCCGAGGGGAGATCCAAGACTTCGCGCACGCGTCGGGTAAGGGTCGCTGCATCGAAGGGCTTGCTGAGAAAGCGAGTGCCCTCCTTGAGTTCACTGCCGTGCACGATCGCGTTCTCGGCGTAGCCGGACATGTACAGGACCCTGGTTTCGGGATATAAGCGGATGACGCGCTCCGCCAACTCCGGCCCGCGCATCGTGGGCATTACCACGTCCGTGAGCAGCAGATGAATCGGTCCGTGGAAGCGTTCGGCGCTGAGCAACGCCTCATCAGGTGTCCCGGCGGCGAGCACAGCGTAGCCCGCCGCTTCCAGGATGCGCCGGGCGACCTCGCGGAGACTGGGGTCGTCCTCAACCAGCATGATCGTCTCGGTGCCACGGGCGGAGCCGGCCGGAAGAGCGGTTTCGGTCGCCGTGATCGACGCCGCCACGCGAGGCAAGTAGATCTTGAACGTGGTCCCCACGCCGGGCTCGCTGTACACCCAGATGTTGCCGTCGCTCTGCTTAACGATCCCGTACACCGTCGAGAGCCCAAGGCCAGTCCCTCGGCCCATGGCCTTCGTGGTGAAGAACGGCTCAAAGACGCGCCGGCGGGTGGCTTCGTCCATCCCGATCCCGGTATCTGAGACGGCCAGCAGGACGAACGGCCCGGAGCGTGCTCCCACATGCTGTCCCGCGTACGTCTCGTTGAGGTCCACGTTGGCCGTCTCTAGCGTGAGCGTGCCACCATTCGGCATCGCGTCGCGGCTGTTCACGACGAGGTTCATCACCACCTGCGTGATCTGACCGGGGTCCACGCGCACGTTGCCCAAGGCCGCGCCCAGGACAATCATGAGCTTGATGTCCTCGCCCAGCAAGCGGCGGATCATGGGATCCAGTTCCGCCACCATGTCGTTGAGATTCACGACCCTGGGCTGGAAGACCTGGCGGCGGCTGAAGGCGAGCAGCTGTTGGGTAAGGGCTGCGCCGCGCCGGGCTGCTTGCTGGATTTCTTTCAGGTCCGCAGCCAGCGGATCCTCTTCCCGCAGGCCCGGCAATACGAGGTCCACGGTCGCTGTGATGATGGTAAGCAGATTGTTGAAATCGTGCGCCACGCCGCCCGCGAGTCGGCCAATACTCTCCATCTTCTGGGCCTGAAGGAACTGCTCCTCCAGGTGGTGCCGTTCAGTGATGTCCAGCCAGGCGCCCACTACCTGGCGCGGGTGGCCGGCAGGGTCACGCCCAACCCGCCGCTCGTCCCGGATCCACACGACCGTACCGTCCTTGCGCAGGAAGCGATACTCGTGCGCCAGCGAGCCGCGCGCCAGCAGCTGCTCCATCCGGGCGAGGCACTCCGCTCGGTCGTCCGGATGCAGGTGGCCAGCCCACCAGTCGGGGGCGAGCGCTTCGCCTACGTCGAATCCCAACATCGCCGTGACGTTGCGGCTCACCCATGTAGGGACTAGGGTGTTGTCAGCCTGGGCTGTCATCGTATACAACACCGCCGGGCTCGCGGACGAGATATCTTCCAGGAGTTGGGCCAGCTCGCGCAGTGCCTGATCCATTCTCGTCCGCTCGGTAATGTCGCGACCGATGGTCGAGGCGCCGATGACGCGCCCGGTTGCGTCGCGGATGGGCGAAACGGACACCGAGACGCGCAAGCGCGAACCATCCTTCCGAACACGCTCCGTGTCGAACGGCTCCACCCGCTCCCCGCGCGAGATCCGCTCGAGGATGGCCTCGATCTCCGCTCGACGCTCAGGAGGAACGAGAAGCCCAATGTGATTCCCCACCGCCTCGCCAGCGGTATAGCCATAGAGCCGCTCGGCCGCCGGGTTCCACGTGCGAATCGTGCCGTCGAGGCTCTTGCTGAGGATGGCGTCGTTTGAGCCCTCAACAATCGTGGCGAGCCTGGCCTGCGTCTCGATGGCGACGTGTTTCTCGGTGACGTCTTCCATGGCCAGGAGGATCAGATCCGTCTTGCGCTCTTCTCGATACAGGCGGCGCGCGTTCAGCAGCAGAATCCGGCGTCCGCGTTCGGGCAACTCGATCGAGTGCACAAAGTCGTCGAACGCCGTGTTTTTCGGGAGGACCGCCTCCAACAGCGTGCGCAGGGCCGGGGAGTCGAAGTGCTGGCCGTGCAGTTGATACAAGGGCTGGCCCAGGGTCTCCTGCGGCGTGCCACCGAACGCACGATAGAATGCCCGGTTAGCCATCACAACCTGCATGTCGGCGTCGAGAACCAGGAGCGGCTCGCGCAGCGTGGCGAGCACGGCCTCGGCGAACAACCGTGAGTCCGTGAGGCGCCGCTCGGGGCCTCGGTGTCCAGTTCGTTTCGGAGATCCACGGGGCCTATGTGGGGACATGTCAGGATCCTCCGTTAGTTCGGGTAGCAGCAACGCCCGGTGGTCTCCGATGTTGCTACAACATCTCACCCGTGGCGGCGCAGGAACTCCGCCATGAACTCCGCCAGCGCCTGGCACCCGTCGAGGTCCATGGCATTGTAGATCGAGGCGCGGATGCCGCCGACGGAGCGGTGGCCGGCCAGGCCGAGCATGCCGGCGGCGGCGGCCTCGGCCACGAACTGCGCCTCCAGCTCGGCGGATGGGAGGCGGAAGGTGACGTTCATGAGCGAGCGGTGGGCCGGCTCGGCGTGGCCGCGGTAGAAGCCGCCGCTGGCGTCGATCGCGCGGTAGAGCGTCTCGGCCTTGCGCTCGTTGCGCCAGGCCACCGCCTCCAGCCCGCCGATGCTCTCGATCCAGCCGAGGACCAGGTTGAGCATGTAGACGGCGAACACCGGCGGGGTGTTGTAGAGCGAGCGGTTTTTGGCGTGGGTGGCGTAGCTGAGCATGCTGGGCAGGCGCTCGCCCCCCGCCGCGCTCTGCAGGAACGAGTCGCGGATGACGACCACGGTGACGCCGGCCGGGCCGAGGTTCTTCTGCGCGCCGGCGTAGATCATCGCGAAACGCCGGCCGTCGACCGGGCGCGAGAGGATGTCGCTGCTCATGTCCGCCACCAGCGGCCGGTCGCCGGGCTGCGGCAGGGCGTGCCACTGGACGCCGTGGATGGTCTCGTTGGTGGCGAGGTGCACGTAGGCGGCCTGCGGGTCGAGCGCGATCTCTTGCTCGGCCGGGGTGCGGCGGTAGCCACCCTCACGGGTGGAGCAGGCCACGCGCACCGTGCCGATCTTCGCGGCCTCCTCGCAGGCCTTCTCGGACCACGCGCCGGTGAGGATGTAGTCGGCAGAGGCGCCGGGCACGAGGAAGTTGAGCGGGAGCATGCCGAACTGCAGCGAGGCGCCGCCCTGCAGGAAGAGCACATGGTAGTCGTCGCCCACACGGAGGAGCCGCCTGAGGCGCTGCGCGGCCTCGACGTTGATCGCCTCGTACTCTGGCGAGCGGTGGCTCATCTCGAGGATCGACATATTGCGCCCCTGGTAGTCGAGCAACTCCTGCTGGGCGCGCTCCAGCACGGCGCGCGGCAGAATGGCGGGGCCGGCGTTGAAGTTGTAGACCTGGCTCATAGCACTCATCCTCCAGGAAGGGAGGGCCAGAGAGGGCGAAGCCCTCCCTGAAGCCCTTCCAGCACGGTGTGGGGGTGTGGGGGGCGCCCACACCCTTGGGGAAGGATGTGGAGGGCGAAACCCTCCACGCCTTCTTTGACAGGAGTTACGCGGTCGCCCACGAATCGGGGGCGTGGGGTGGAGCCACGCCGGGGGTGTAGGGCCTACGGCCCCACAAAGAGTCTTCGCACATCTTTTTCGGAAGGGCTTCGCCCCTCCAAACCTCCCCGTGGGGTGCGGGGGCAGCACCACCGCGTACGTCCTGTTCTTTGAAAGGTATTGGATTCAGACCATCCGCATCGGCACGAGAATAGAATAGCTCAGGAACACCCCAGTGGTCTGGATGCCGGATTTGATACAGACCTCGCCGTTGTCGTTCCAGATCAGGCTGACGCCGCCGTCCTGCGAGATGACGAAAACGCACAGGTCCGGGACGGCGGCGCACAGACGCATGGCCGAGCGGTGACGCGTGCCGCGCTGCTCGGCGTCGTAGGCGTTGCGGGCGCCGCGGAAGGGGTTGTGGATCTCGTAGACCGGTGCCTGCTGGACGCGGTCGAGCAGGATCTCGGTGCCGAAGCCCTCGACGGCCAGGTCGCTGCGTAGCAGCAGGGCGCCGTCGGCAGCAGCCAGGTTGCCGACGAAGGCGCAGGTCTCGGCCAGCTTGCGCTGGGCATCCACCAGCGAGCCGAGGCTGAACTGGCCCTGGGGTGGCATGGCATGGTCCACCGCGTACTGGCGCACCATGTCGCCGTACTGGTGGCGAATATTCATGAACTCGACGAAGCGCCGCTGCAGGTGGGTCGGGTCGGCGGCGAGGCGGTACTTGATCTTCACCAGTTCATGCCCCGCGCGGCTGAGGTCACAGGCATCGGCGGCCAGGATGAGGGCGCCGCCGTGGCCGCCGGCCTGGATGCTGTTGACGATCGCCAGGATGGTGTTGACGTAGGTCAGCCACTCGAACTGGTCCCAGTCCCGCAGCACCTCGAAGCGCGGCGGGGTGATCTGGCTGCGCAGCAACTTCTGGCCCTCGCGGAAGAGCGGGTAGGCGCCGAGCAAGTCGCTGGTGGAGAGCGGGGTCTCGACCTGGATATGGCCGGAGCGCAGCGTGGCCACGACGTAGCTGCCCTGGAAGATGGTGAGGTGGCCGGGGGCCTCGACGCGGACGAGCAGCGCCTCGGGGAGGGCGTCGTAGGAGTAGGCGAAGGCGCGGCGGGCGCGGGCCCAGGAGGATCCCAGGTTGAGCAGGCCGCGCACGGCGAGCGGCGCGTCCGGCTCGGGCGCGAACTCGACCCACAGGGCGGCGGTGTCTACGTCGGTTGTGACGGCCAGGCGGCGGATCTCCTGCACGTTGAAGGGGCGCGGCGCGCCGAAGGGCCAGGACTCGACGATGCGCTCCTGCCCCAGGCGGTGGACGATGGCCGAGCGGGGGGTGCAGCAGAGCATGAAGCGCAGCGAGCGGCCCTCCTCGCGCTCCATGCCGGCCAGGTAGGCCACCTCCAGCAGCGAGCGGAGCTGTGCGGCACTGGGGAGCGGCGGCCGGGCGTGCACCAGCCCGTCCAGGTAGGCGTCCCAGACACGCATCACCTGCTCGGCGAGGTCGCCGGGAAAGTGGTGGCGCTCGATAGGCTCGTCCGGCACGGCGGTGTGATCCTTTGCAGATAAGTGATAGGCGATGAGCGATGGGCGACGGTTGCCTCTAGCCCATCGCCTATCGCATCCTCACCAGGTCGCATCACCGAAGAAATCGCCGTGGTCGCGGGACAGAAAGGCCTCGATGGCGGCGCGGCGGTCGCCGAGGCGGAACGGCGGGCCGTGGCCAGGGTAGAGGACGCTGTCGTCCGGCCAGCGCAGGACGACGTCGCGCAGGGTGCGGAGGGTGGCGCGGAAGCCCTCCGCGGACCAGGTGCGTCCAGGCCCGCCCTCGAAGATTGTGTCGCCAACGATGACGCGGTGGTCGGGCAGGGTGATGTACGCGACCATATCCTCCGTGTGGCCGGGGGTGAAGACGGCGCGCAGCGTGCACGCGCCGACCGCGATGGTGTCCCCGTCGGCCAGGGTGCCGTCCGGGCGGAAGCCGGCGCCGGCCGCGTAGGGGCCGGGGTGCGCGATGAGCGGCACATCGAGCCGGATGCGCATCTCGGCCAGGGCGCCGATGTGATCGGCGTGGGTGTGGGTGAGCAGGATGGCGACCGGCTCGCTGTCGCGCAGCAATTCCGCGAGCACGTCCGGCTCGGCGCCGGGGTCGATCAGGACGCTACGGTGGGTGGCGGGGCAGACGAGCACGTAGCTGTTCACCGGCCAGGGGCCGACGGGCCGGGTGCGTAGCTCGAGGGTGGGTGGTGCGTTGCTCATAAGACCTCCATCTCGTGGCAGGCTTATGATAGCACGTCGCGGCGGGAACGCTGAAGCGCTGCCAGGGTTTGCAGCTACGTCCGAGCCGGCGCCGCCTGCGCGCACCTGATATGGTTTACATCTCCCCGCTGCCTTGACAGCCGGCGCCACAGCTGGTATAATGCGAACGTAAGTTCTAAAGTAGCACGATTTGGCGCGCCAGGACGCCGTACGGCAAGCACGAGTACAAGGAAGAGGTGGAGCGATGACGAATCGCCAGATCGCAGCGGTGCTGTTCAACATTTCCGCGATCCTCGCCCAGCAGCATGGCAACCCCTACCGCATCCGCGCCTACCGCCGCGCCGCGCGCAACCTGCTGCGCCTGCGCCACCAGGTAGCCGAGCGCGCCGCCGCCGGCCAGCCGTTGGGCGTACCGCGCCTAGGCAAGAGCCTGGCGGAGAAGATCGCCACGCTGGCCACGCGGGACCGGCTGCCGTTCTACGAGGAGCTGTGCGGCACGTTGCCGGAGGGCCGGCTGCTGCTGGTGCCGGGGATCGGGCCCACCACCGCGCGCCGCATCCTGCGAGACCTGGGGCGAGCGGACGATGCGACGCTGCGCCGGGCGGCGGCGACGGGCCGCCTGCAGCGGGTATGGGGCGTGGGGCCAAAGCGGGTGGCCGCGATCCTGGACGCCGTGGGGCGCGACGAGACGGTAGGGCAGCAGGAGCGGCTGGCGATCTAGCGCGCGTTCAGCGCAGGTGATAGGTCATAGGCGATAGGTGACAGGGACCAAGCCCCACTCCTATCACCTATCACCTATCACCTCAGCGGGCTGATCGCCCTGTCGCGTGGCACGCTGGACGGGCGGCGCGGGGGTTCGAGAAGGCGCGCAGGGCGCTGGCGGCATCCCTTTCGCGAAGCGATACAGCTGGCATGCTGCCAGGTACGGCGTTGTCGGAGCACACTGGCTCTGCGGCGGTCCCCAACCTATCACCTATCACGTAGGGAGAACGGATGCTACGCCAACGGGAGCTGGAGGAGCTGCTCGCCGAGCTCGAGGAGGCCGAGGATGGACTGCTTGATGCGGCGCTGGACGACGGACCGGAGGCAGGGGCGGCGGTGCAGGCAGACGAAGCCGAGCTGGCAGGTGGCTTTCGCGCCCGGCTGGCGCTCACGCCCCGCCCCTACCAGGAGGACGCGCTGGCGGCCTGGCTGCAGGCCGGCGGTCGCGGCGTGGTGGTGCTTCCCACCGGTGCTGGGAAGACCGTCCTGGCGCTGATGGCGATCGCACGGCTGGGGCTGCGGGCGCTGGTGGTGGTGCCGACGATCGAGCTGCTTTACCAGTGGCGCGAGGCGGTGATGGGGCGGCTGGGAGTGGCGCCGGGCAAGGTAGGGGTGATGGGCGACGGGCGGCGCGAGCTGCGGCCGATCACGGTAGTGACGTACGCCTCGGCGGCCATGCCGAACGCGCCGCTGGCCGGCTTCGGGCTGCTGATCTGCGATGAAGCCCACCACCTGCCAGCGCCGGCCTACCGCACGATCGCCACGCGCTGCAGCGCGCCCTACCGCCTGGGGATCACCGCCACGCCGGAGCGCAGCGACGGGGCGGCGGGCGCCCTGGAGGAGTTGCTGGGGCCGGTGGTGTACCAGCGCACGCCGGCGCAGCTCTCGGCCGAGGGGCATCTGGCGAAGTTCAAGGAGCGCCGGATCTACGTGGACCTCTCGCCGGACGAGTCGCTGCGCTACCACACGCTCATGACCGAGTGGAAGTGGTTCCTGGCCAGGCACCGCCATCAACTAGCCCGTGGCGGGGACTTCTTCGGCGAGCTGATCCGGCGCAGCGGGGCGGACCCGGCGGCGCGCCAGGCGCTGCGGGCGCACCACCAGGCACGCATGATCGCGCTGAACGCCGAGGCCAAGATCGGGGTGGTGGCAGAGCTGCTGGCGCGCCACCGGCGGGACAAGGTGATCGTCTTCTCGGAGTACACCGCGCTGGTGGACCGGGTGAGCCAGGCGCTGGCGCTGCCGGCCATCACCTACCGCACGGCGCCGCAGGAGCGCAAGAGCATCCTGGTGGCCTTCCGCGGCGGGGCTTACTCGAAGCTGGCGGCCGGGCGGGTGCTGAACGAAGGCGTGGACGTGCCGGACGCGAATGTGGCGATCGTGGTGAGCGGCAACAGCACGGCGCGCGAGCACATCCAGCGCCTCGGGCGCGTGATCCGGCCGAAGCACCAGGAGGCGCTGCTCTACGAGTTGGTGACGCGCCACACGAGCGAGGTGGCCGCGGCCCGGCGCCGGCGCTCCACGAGGGGCACGAAGGACACGCAGGCCGGGAGCTAGTCCATGGCGGCGGACATCCGCCCAGGGTTTCCGCAGGGCTTTCGCCCGCTCGAAAAGGGTGGGGTTTCAGGGGAGGGCTTTGCCCTC
>DATMBA010000223.1:0-1831 GCA_035559635.1 Roseiflexaceae bacterium | reverse complement strand
GCAGGGGAGGGCCAAGCCCTCCCCTGAAACCCCACCCTATCCGGGTAATCCGGATAGGCTTTTAGTAGTCCGTAGTCAGCAGTCAATAGCGAGCAGGACGTTGCGATCATCGAAATGCAGCGGTACTGACCACTGACTACTGACTACGGGCTACCGGCTACGAAACAGACTCTCCCGGCTTTAGCGCGATCACCTCGGTGCTGGCGCCGAACTCGCGGCAGTGCTCGCGCAGCTCCTCCGGGGTGCCCTTGAGGATGGGGAAGGTGCCGAAGTGGCCGGGGACGGCGTAGCGCGAGCGGATCAGCTTGAGCGCGTAGGCCGCCTGGCGCGGGTCCATCGTGAAGTGCCCGCCGATCGGCAGGATGGTAAGGTCCGGCCGGTACAGGTCGCCGATCACCAGCATGTCGTAGGTCACGGCCGTGTCGCCGGTGTGGTAGATGGTGAAGCCGTTGTCCATGCGCAGCACATAGCCGCACTCGGTCCCCATCGGCACCAGCGTCCCGCCGTCGCTGTAGATGCTGCTGTGGACGGCGTTGGTCATGGTGGCCTGGATGCCGGCGACCTCGACGGTGCCGCCCTTGTTGAAGCCGACGACGCGGCTCTCGGCCACGCCCTTGCCCGCCAGCCAGCCGGCGATGTCGTAGATGCAGGCGATCTGGGCGCTGGTGTCCTTCACGAGCGAAAGCAGGTCGGCGATGTGATCGAAGTGGCCGTGGGTGAGGAGGATGGCATCCACCCCCTCCTCGCGCACGCGGCGCCGCCACGCCTCCGGGCAGGCGGGGTTGCCGTCCACCCAGGCGTCGATCAGCAGCCGGCGGCCGCCCGGCGTGCGGAGATGGAAGGTGCCGTGGCCGAGCCAGGTGATCGTCGTGTCACGCCCGATGGTTGTCATATGCTGCTCCTTTGCGCCTATCGACAACGTCACCGTGTCACAACCCTCAACGGGTGAGGTATCAGGGGCGGGCCTGGCCCACCCCTGCCCCTGCTGCAGGGATCTGCAGGTATTTCTCGAACCAGGCCAGAGTGCGCACCCAGGCGTCCTGTGCGGCGAGCGGGCGGTGCACCTGGGGGCGTGTGTCGTTGAAGAAGGCGTGCGGCGCACCGGGGTAGACGTAGATCGCGTGCGGAACCCCGGTGCCGGTGAAGATGCGGTCGAGCGCGGCGTGGCGCTCGGGCGGGATGCTGGCGTCCTCCTCGCCGAAGATCGCCAGCACCGGCGCACTGATAGCGCGCAGCTGCGTCTCGGGGAGCTCGCGGCCGCCGTAGAACGAGGCCACCGCGCCCACGTGCGGCGAGGTGGCGGCCAGCAGCAGCGCCAGGCTGCCGCCCAGACAGAAGCCGATGGCGCCGACCTGCTTGGGCGCCACGTCCGCGCGGCCCACCAGGTAAGCCGCCGCGCCGGCCATCTCTCTGGCCGCCTGAGGGAACTGCAGCGCCATCGCCAGCTTACGCGCCTCGTCCGGCTCCTCCGCCACCGCGCCGTGGTAAAGGTCCGGCGCGAGCGCCACGTATCCCTCGGCGGCGAAGCGGCGCGCCACGTGCTTGATATGCTCGTCCAACCCCCACCACTCCTGGATGACGATCACCGCCCGGTGCGGCCCTGCGTCCTCCGGCACGGCCAGGTAGCCCTGCGCGCTCCCGCCGTTGGCCGGGAACGTCACCTGCTCCGTCTTGATGCTCATAGACGCCTCCCGGCGCACAGTATAGCACAGCGCGGCGCGGCGATAGACGGCGGCGGGTGGGGCGTCGGTGGTGCAATGCGATGGGATGCGATGGGGCGATGGGGCGATGGGGCGATGGGATGCGATGGGGCGATGGGATGCGATGGGAT
>DATMBA010000222.1:0-1906 GCA_035559635.1 Roseiflexaceae bacterium | reverse complement strand
CACGACGCCCGTGAAGCTCCCGCCATGAAGATAACGCTGATCGGCCCAAGCTACCCGTTCCGCGGCGGCATCGCCCACTACACCACGCTCCTCACCCACCACCTGCGGCAGCGCCACCAGGTGCGCCTGATCTCATACATCAAGCAGTACCCCAAGTGGCTCTACCCCGGCAACACCGCCATGGATCCTAGCCCCGAGTCGGACGCGCTGCGGGTGGAGTGCGATCGGGTGCTGACGCCCATGAACCCGCTCACCTGGTGGCGCGCCTACCGGATGATCCGCCAGGACAATCCGGACCTGCTGCTGCTCCAGTGGTGGACGCCCTTCTGGTCGCCGATGCTGTTCTTCCTGACGCGCATGGTGCGGCGCTACACGAAGATCCGCATCCTGTTCCTCTGCCACCACATCATCGCGCCGGACGGCGGCCTGTTCGACTGGTACTTGCTGCGGCGCATCCTGTGGCGCGGCCACGCCTTCATCGTGATGAGCGAGGAGGACTTCGCGCTGCTGCGGCGGGCGCTGCCGTGGGGCCGCATCCGCGGTACCACCCACCCGCCCTACGATGTCTTCAGCCGCACACCCATGCCGCGCGCAGAGGCCCGCGCCCGGCTCGGCCTGGCCCCGGGCGAGCCGGTGCTGCTGTTCTTCGGCTTCGTGCGGCGCTACAAGGGCCTGCGCCACCTCATCCAGGCCCTGGCGAGCGTGCGCCGTGAACTGCCGGCGCGCCTGCTGGTGGTGGGCGAGTTCTGGGAGGACGAGCGCCCCTACCGCGACCTGGTGCGGCAGCTGGGCCTCGAGGAGGCGGTGGCGTTCTACAACACCTACGTGCCCAACGATAAGATCTCGCTCTACTTCTCCGCCAGCGACGCGGTGGTGATGCCGTACCTGGAGGCCACTCAGAGCGGCGTGGCGCAGCTCGCCATCGGCTTCGAGCGCCCCATGATCGCCACCTCGGTCGGCGGGATGCCCGAGGCGGTGCTGCACGGCGAGACCGGGCTGATCGTGCCGCCGGGCGACGCGGACGCGCTGGCGGAGGCGATCCTGCGCTACTTCCGCGAGGGCCTGGCCGAGCCGTTCGCCCGCGCCATCCGCGCGCGCAAGGAGGTGGACTCCTGGCTGCCGCTCGTGCGCCTGATCGAGGAACTGGCCACCCCGGCCCAGGCGCCGCTGGCCGAGCAGCCGGCGCCGGAGATCGCCTCGCCGCGGGTGCTATGAGGCAGATCGACGACGAAAGACCGAGGACCGAAGATCGGGGATCGGTGCGGTCAGCGGAGCCCGGCTAACGTTCGGGTGCGTCCGCGGTCCTCGATCTTCGGTCCTTCGCCCGGCAACAGAGCCATGCGCCTGGTCTTCCTCTGCACCTCCAGCCTAGACTACCCCTCGCCGCGCGGGCGCTGGCTGCCGCTGGCCCAGGAACTGGCCGCCGCCGGCCACGAACTGCACCTGGCGCTGCTACACCATGCCTTCGACCGCCTGCCGCCGGCGGAGCGCATGCAGGCCCGCGGCCGCGTGCAGGCCCACTACGTCGGGCAGATGCACGTCTATGGCCCGGTGGGGCGCAGGCGCTACTTCGGCCCCGCCCGCCTGCTGGCCGTCTCGCTCGCTGGCGCCGCGGCGCTGGCCCGCGCGGCCCTGCGCCTGCGGCCCGATGCGCTGCACATCTGCAAGCCACAGCCGATCAACGGCCTGGCGGGGGCCATCGCCGCCCGCGCGCTCGGCGTCCCGCTCTACGTGGACTGCGACGACTACGAGGCCGGCGGGAACCGGGCCGCCTCCGCCTGGCAGCGCCGCGCGCTCGCAGCCTGGGAGGACGGCCTGCCGCCGCGCGCCGCCGGCGTCACCGCTAACACTCGCTTCCTTGCTGGGCGCCTGCAGGCGCTCGGCGTGCCGCCGGAGCGGGTGGCCT
>DATMBA010000221.1:0-31343 GCA_035559635.1 Roseiflexaceae bacterium | reverse complement strand
GCAGGTAGCGCCCGCCTCGGTGGCCGCCGTCTCCTGCACGGCCCAGTGGTCCGGCACGGTGGCGGTGGACGCCACCGGCGAGCCGCTGATGAACGCCGTGATCTGGATGGACTCCCGTGGCGCGCCCTACGTCCGCCGCATGGTGGGCGGGCCGCTGCGGGTGCAGGGCTACGGCCCGCTCCGGCTGGCTCGCTGGCTGCGACTCACCGGCGGCGCGCCCACGCACTCCGGCAAGGACTCGATCGCCCACATCCTCTTCCTCAAGCACGAGCGGCCGGCGGTCTACGAGCGCGCCGCCCTGTTTCTCGAGCCCAAGGACTACCTGAACCTGCGCCTGACCGGCCGCGCCGCCGCCTCGTTCGACTCGATCACGCTCCACTGGGTGACCGACAACCGCGACATTGCGCGGGTGGCCTACGACGACGGACTCTTGGCGCTGGCCGGGGTCGAGCGGGCGAAGCTGCCGGAGTTGCGCCGCGCGATGGACGTGCTCGGCCCGCTGCTGCCCGGCCCCGCCGCCGAGCTTGGGCTGGTGGCAGGGCTGCCGGTGGTGGTGGGCACCCCCGACGTCCACTCGGCGGCGATCGGCGCCGGCTCGATCCGCGACTACGCCGCCAACCTCTACCTGGGCACCTCCTCCTGGCTGACCTGCCACGTGCCCTTCAAGAAGACCGACCTGGCGCACAACATGGCCTCGCTGCCCTCGGCCATCCCCGGCCGCTACCTGCTGATCAATGAGCAGGAGTGCGCCGGGATCTGCCTGACCTTCCTGCGCGACAACCTCTTCTTCCCCGAGGACGCGCTGAGCGCCAGCCCGCGGCCCGCAGGCGCCTACCGGCTGTTCGACGCGCTGGCGGGGGAAGTCCCGGCCGGCAGCGGCGGGCTGATCTTCACCCCGTGGCTGTACGGCGAGCGCACGCCGGTGGAGGACCACCGGCTCCGCGGCGGGCTGCACAACCTCTCGCTGCAGACCACGCGCGCCCAGGTGGTGCGGGCCGTGCTGGAGGGGGTGGCCTACAACTCGCGCTGGCTGCTGGGCTACGTCGAGCGCTTCATTGGGCGCCGGCTGGAGGCGATCAACATTGCGGGGGGCGGCGCGAACTCAGGCATCTGGTGCCAGATCTACGCCGACGTGCTGGGGCGCACGGTGCGCCAGGTGGCGGACCCGGTGCAGATCAACGCCCGAGGCGCCGGCCTGCTAGCAGCCGCGGCCCTCGGCCTGGCGGACTTCGAGCGGGCGGCGGACATGGTGCCGATCGCCCGCACCTACGAGCCGGACCAGCGCCACCGCGCGGTCTACGACACGCTCTTCCGCGAGTACCTGCGCCTCTACCGGGCCACCAGGGGCATCTACGCGCGGCTGAACGTGGGAGGGGCAGGGATGGCCTAGCCCGCTCAGGGATCGTGCAGTGTCCACAGCGTCGCCCCGCGGAGGGGCAGACCAGTGTCCGCCGGCGCTGCGGGCGCTGCGCCATGGCGCCGGCAATGTCGTGCAAGAACGTTCGTCACACCCCACGGTTGGCGCGGTCTTGTTCCCCTCGCTCCCCGGTGCTATACTCGGATGTGTGTGTGCGGGCGGGGAAGGGCGAGGCGGAGCGCCTGGCGCTCTTCAGGCGCCCGCTGAGCGCGCTGGCGAGGGAGCGCTCAGCGACGTCCAGGCTCTAGCGTATGCAGGAGGGCCTGCTATGCCACCGGCCTACCAGATGTATCTGGGTCGGTACTCCCGCCGAGGCGGCGGTGGTACGGCTGGCGGGAGGGGCGTAGGGCCCCTGAGCTCCATCAATCTATCCTTGTTCCTTTTCAGCCGGAACGGCTGGTAACCGTGCAGCGAGGCCATGTCCAGGCTAACGAACGCCTTCAGACAGATCGGCGCCGGGGCCGCGGCGCTGGCCGAGCGCGGCGCGCTGGCGGTGCCCGCGGTGCGGCGGCGCATCGAGCGCGAGTACGAGCGGGTGCTGGCGGATCTCGAGCCCGCCGTGAAGCCCGACCGCCGCGAGCCGCCGCTCACCCGGCTGCCGGCCGAGGGACGGGGCCGCGAGGAGGTGCTGGCCGAGATCGCGGCCATGGCCGAGCGCGAGGCTCCCGCCTGGCGCGACGGCTTCGTCTCCGGCGCGGTTTACCACGGCGACGCCGGCCACATCGAGTTCCTCAACCGGGTCTACGCCCTGACCTCGCAGGTCAACCCGCTGCACGCCGACCTCTGGCCGAGCGCGGCCAGGTTCGAGGCCGAGATCGTGGCCATGACGGCGGCCATGCTCGGCGGGGGGCAGCAGGGGCTCCTACCCGAGCAGCAGGTCTGCGGCACGGTCACCTCCGGCGGCACCGAGAGCATCCTGCTGGCGGTGAAGGCCTACCGCGACGACGCCCGCGAGCGGCGCGGGGTGCGACGCCCGGAGTTGGTTGTCCCGACCAGCGCGCACGCGGCCTTCGACAAGGCGGCCCAGCTCCTCAACGTCCGGCTGGTGCGCGTGCCGGTGGGAGCGGACTACCGGGCCGACGTGGCGGCGATGCAGCGCGCCGTGGGGCGCAACACCATCGCGCTGGTCGGCTCGGCGCCGGGCTTCCCCCACGGCGTGATCGACCCGATCGAGGAACTGGCCGCGCTGGCGCGGGAGCGGCGGGTCGGGTTGCACGTGGACGCCTGTCTGGGAGGCTTCGTGCTGCCGTGGGCGCGGCGGCTGGGCTACCCGGTGCCACCCTTCGACTTCACCGTGCCCGGCGTCACCTCGATGTCGGCCGACACCCACAAGTACGGCTACGCGCCCAAGGGCACCTCGGTGGTGCTCTACCGCGGGCGCGCGCTGCGCCACCACCAGTATTACACCGCCGCCGACTGGCCGGGCGGGCTGTACTTCTCGCCGACGCTGGCGGGCAGCCGGCCGGGGGCATTGAGCGCGGCCTGCTGGGCGGCGATGGTGGCGCTGGGCGAGCGGGGCTACCTGGAGGCCACCGGGCGCATCCTCGAGGCGGCGGCGCAGATCCGGCGCGGCATCGAGGCCACCCCCGGCCTGCGTGTGCTCGGCGACCCGCTCTGGGTGATCGCCTTCGACGCGCCTGGCCTGAACATCTACCAGGTCCTCGACATGATGAGCCGGCGCGGCTGGAGCCTCAACGGGCTGCAGCACCCGCCGGCGGTGCACCTCGCGGTGACGCTGCGCCACACCCGGCCCGGTGTGCCCGAGCGCTTCCTGGCGGACCTGCGCGCGGCCGTGGCGCACGTGAGGGCCAACCCGCAGGAGCGCACCGGGATGGCCCCGGTCTACGGGTTGGCGGCCTCGCTGCCGCTGCGGGGGGTGGTGCGCGACCTGCTGCGGCGCTACATTGACCTGCTCTACAAGGTCTGAAGCGCCGGCCGTGCGCCAGCGCTTCAGGCGGGCCATAGGCCCGTGAAAACCCAACGGTAACATCTATGGACCGTGCCCCGCCCACGCCTCATGTTGGCCGCGCCCTCCTGAACGAAGAGACAGTTGACAGTGCCAACAGGATCACCTATCGTGATGGTGGTTGCTCGAACAACTACGCAGCACAGCGAGGATTCTGGGGCCGCAGGGCATTGCGGAACGCCGGTATGCTGACAGGGGGCAGAAGATGGCACACTATCCCTATCTGATCGTCGGCGGCGGCATGGCGGCGGGCGCCGCCATCCGAGGGATTCGCGAGGTCGATCCGGCGGGGGCGATCGGGGTGATCGGGAGCGAGGCGCATCCACCCTATCAGCGCCCGCCGCTCTCCAAGGGGCTCTGGAAGGGGAAGCCACTGCAGCGGATCTGGATCGACGTCGGCAAGCAGGGCGTCGATCTGATGCTGGGGCGCACCGCACAGACGCTCGACACGGCCAACAAGCGGGTGGTGGATGATCAAGGCGCCGTCTACACCTTCGACCGGCTACTCCTGGCGACAGGCGGGGTCCCCCGGCACTTCCCGTGGGATGGGGACGCGGTGATCTACTACCGGACGCTCGACGATTACCAGCGGCTGCGCGCGCTGGCCGAGCGCAGCCAGCGCTTCGCCGTCATCGGCGGCGGGTTCATTGGCTCGGAGATCGCCGCGGCGCTGGCGATGAACGGGAAGGAGGTGGTGATGATCTTCCCCGAGGCGGGGATCAGCCAGCATCTCTTCGGCCCGGAGCTTGCGGCCTTTCTGAACACCTATTACCGGGAGCGCGGCGTCGAGGTGCTGCCCGGAGAGACGGTGCAGGGTCTCGAGCAGCGGGGTGAGACGAAGGTCCTCCAGACCACAGGGGGGCGGGAGATCCTGGTCGACGGCGTCGTCGCCGGGATCGGGATCACGCCGAACAGCGCGCTGGCCCAGGCGGCGGGCCTGACCGTGGACGACGGCGTCGTCGTCGACGAACTGCTGCGCACCAGCCACCCGGACATCTACGCCGCCGGCGATGTGGCGAACTTCCCAAACCCGGCGCTCGGGAGGCGCATCCGCGTCGAGCACGAGGATAACGCCAACACGATGGGAAGGCACGCGGGCCGCACCATGGCCGGCGAGCAGGTGCCCTACAAGCATCTGCCCTTCTTCTATTCGGACCTCTTCGACCTCGGCTACGAGGCGGTGGGGCTGCTGGACGCCCGGCTGGAGATGGTAGCCGACTGGCAGGAGCCCTTCCGCACGGGGGTGGTGTACTATCTGGGGGATGGCCGGGTGCGCGGCGTCCTGCTCTGGAATGTCTGGGATCAGGTGGACGCGGCGCGCCGCCTGATCGCCGAGCCCGGGCCGTTTCGCGCCGCCGATCTGAGCGGGCGCCTGCCGGCTTAGACAAGGTGCGCGCGGACGTGACCGTCCGCGCGCACGCTGCAGGCGTTCCCGCAGGGTACGCGCATGGGGGTGTGGGGGCCTGCTGCCCCCTCAGAACATCTATTTCGGCGGGGCTTCGCCCCTCCGCGCCTCCCCAGATGGGAACGCTGGAGGCCGCGCAGCGAAACCATGTCTTAGGACAAAACGCGGGCGCTGGTGGGGCGCGCCACACCGTGACCGTGGCCGAACACACGTGGGCCGGTCACCCCGCGACGAGGGCGATCGGGCGCACCGGGGATCCGGTGGCGCCGACGAACTTCAGCGGCGTGCAGATGAACACGAAGCGCCGCGCGCCAGAGGCCGCCAGTTCGCTCAGCCGCAGGTTCTCCAGGATGTAGATGCCGCGCTGCGCGAGCAGGATGAGGTGCCCGGGCAGCGTGCAGCCCAACTCGGCGTCGCGCAGGCCGATGACATCCCAGGCCATCGTGTCGGCGCCCACGGCGAGCACCCCCTGGTCCGCCAACCAGCGCGAGCCGTCGGCCGCCACCCCCGGGCCGGCCAGGTAGCGCTCCTCGTCATCCCAGGCGTGCTCGTTGCCGGTGTAGACGAGCGCCACGTCGCCGGGGGCGATGGTGAGCGCCTGCCGCGCGCAGCAGGCCTGCAGGTCGCCTGCGGTGATAGCGTAGCCCGCCGGCAGCGCTGCCACGCCGTGGGCAGCCGGCATGTCCAGCAGGACCCCCGGCGCGACGATCGGCGGGATCTGCTCAACGCCATGCACGCTAAATCCGCGCGGCCCTTGGGTACGCGCGTCCACCGCCACGCCGCCGCACAGCACCAGGTCGCCCGCCTGGTGGCAGAGCGCATCGATGTGCGTGCCGGTGTGCTCCATGCAGACGATCATGCCGGACGCGCCGCTGCGCGGGCCGTCCTGCCCATAGGTGTCCTGGTGGCGGCGGTGGAGGACATAGCTGTAGCCGGGCCGGTGGGCCGGATGGACGGGCATGGTGTCGGTACGGGGCTGCTCCAGGTCGAACACCCGCAGCGGGCGCCGGGGGTCGCCGAGCGTCACGTGAAGCGCCTGGTCGGTCATCGGTATTCTTTCTTCTTGTGGGAGGGCGGCGCCCCTCCACACCTCCCCGAGCAACTCACAGCGTATCAATGATCGTGGCGCAGCGGGCCGGATCCTCGGTCAGGCCGACGCTCAGGCCCCACAGCCAGTAGTCCACACAGCGCACCAGCGTCCAGCCGCGCGCCCGCTCCAGGTCCAGCCCGGCCGCCTCGGCCAGCGCGCGGAAGTGGCGCTCGAGGCCGCCCTGGGCCTGCATCTCCTCCAGCCGGCGCCACAACAGCTGCGCCACGCCGAACTCCACGTCCCCAGCCACGACCTTCGGGTCCACCGCCAGCCACGGCTCCCGCCGGCCGGCCAGCACGTCGTCGTAGTGCAGGTCGTAGTTGACCAGCAGGCCGCTGGCGGAGGCCCCAAGCTCCGCCGCCAGCGCGCGCGCCCGGTCGAGCAGCCGGCGCGGCATGGGGCGGCCGGCCTGCGCCCAGCGCTCGGGCAGCTCCCGCTCCAGGCGCGCCACGACTTCCTGGAGCGGGCGGAAGCCGGGCGGGGCCGGAATCGCCAGGCGGCGCAGCAGCCCCCCGGCGACGGCGACAGCCGCGCCGATCTCCAGCGTGGCGAGGGAGCGCGTGTGGTCCAGCCGCTCCAGCAGCAGCGCGCCACGCGCCGGCTGCGCCTCCAGCAGCCGCACCGCCCCCCGCCCGCCCCAGGACGCCAGGGCGGCGGCCTCGTCCGCAGTGGACTCATCGATCCAGGAGACCTTGAGGGCACACGGCTCGCTCGCGCGCCGCACCGGGATCACCAGGCCAAGGTAGCCGTGCAGCACCGGCCCGTCGACCACCAGGCGCCACTCGGCGCAAAGCTCCGCTACCAGCTGCGGCAGGGCGCGCACCCAGGCGCGGCCCGCATCGCCGTCACGGGTCACGGCAGCGGCGGCGAATGCTTCGGGAACGGTGATCAAAGAATCTTCTTTCCTGTTTCTGGAGGGGCTGCGCCCCTCCAACTCCCCGCTGTGCGGATATGCCCTGGTGTGCGCCGAGCATATAGTATATCCTATTCCATGGCGCCGGGCCGTACGCCGCACGGCAGGCGGCAGAAGGAGGTTGTGTGGCACGAGGGTGTATCGGCAGCGCGGGGAGTTGGAGTTGGAGGAACTGCGCCTCTGATTCTTTCGGGGGCCTTGCGACCCCGTAGCTCCCGCCTCGGAGGGTTCGGGAAGGGGTTGCCCTCCCCGAAGACCCCGTTCTGTGAGGGAAGGGGCAGGCGCGAAGATGACGATACGGAGGCACGATGCACATCGCAATCATGATCGAAGGCCAGATGGGGCTCACCTGGCCGCGCTGGAAGGCGATCGCCGCGGCGGTGGAGGAGGCCGGGTTCGCCGGGCTGTTCCGCTCGGACCACTTCACCGACCCGCAGCCGCCGAACCAGGAATCGCTGGAGATGGTGGTCTCGCTGGCATACCTAGCGGACCGCACCGCGCGCATCCACTTCGGGCCGTGCGTCGCGCCGGTCTCGTTCCGTGACCCGGTGATGCTGGCGCGCCAGGCGGCGGCGCTCGACGACCTGAGCGGCGGGCGCATGGTGCTGGGGGTCGGCGCGGGGTGGCAGGAGCGGGAGCACCACATGTTCGGCTACCAGCTCGGCGACGTCGCCACGCGCATGGCGCGCTTCGAGGAGGGGCTGGAGGTGATCCACCGGCTGCTGCGCGGCGAGGGGCCGGCGAACTACGAGGGCCGGTTCTTCCGGCTGCGCGACGCCGAGTTGCTCCCGCGGCCGCAGCGTCCGGGCGGCCCGCCGATCATGGTCGGCGGCAACGGCATGCGGCGCACCCTGAGGCTTGCGGCGCGCTACGCCGACGTCTGGAACGGCGTGTTCCTCTCGCCCGCCGAGTTCCGCGCGCGCTCGGCGCACCTCAACGAGTTGCTCGCGGCCGCGGGCCGCCCGGCGAGCGCCGTTCGCCGCACGCTGATGACCGCCCTCTTCTTCGGCCGCGACGAGGGCGAGCTCGACCGGCGGCTGAGCTGGCGGCACGAGGAGGACGGGTTCCGCGGCAAGTCGCTCGCCGAGACCGTGGCCGCGCTGCGCGAGGGCGACCGGCGCGTCGCCGGCACCACGGACGCGGTCGTTGAGCAGCTGCGCGCCTACGCGGCGGCCGGGGTCGAGGAGATCCTGCTCCAGTGGTTCGACCTGGACGACATCGACGGGCTGCGGGGCTTCGCGCAGGCGGTGCTGCCGCGGCTGGACCCGGATCGTTAGAGCGCCAAAGGCTACACGCTAACGATCCGGGGTATGGCAAACAATTCGTGATCTGACTCACCACAGAACATAACACGTGCTGGTTAGGCAACGGCAGCGGCTGGCATCCGCTTCCGCCCCCACGCCTGGCGTTGGCGAAGCCCTAGACCCAATACCTTTCAAATACAGGAGGTGTGGAGGGCGAAGCCCTCCACACCTCCACCGGGAAGGGGTTCGCGGGGGCCTGCGGCCCCCGTACCCCCACGCTGCAGGCAGCGCCCGCTTATTTGACAAGTATTGGCCCTAGACCCGATTCCTATGCCGCCGCAGCAAGATCGTTCCCACCAGCACGCTGACCAGACCGATCAGTACACTGCTCCTTGTGGGCCTACCTCTGCCGCCTGCGCGGGAGCGCAGTCATCCGCGCTCCCACGGCCAGCGCCAGGGACGGACCTGCGCCACCATCATCTTCGCCCCCCATTGGACACCAGCTGCTGCCCATCCGGGCTGAAGGCACTCCTCGCGAGGTACGCCTCGAGGCGGTCGAAGCTCTCGGACATCCCCTCCTGCATCCCTGTCCGCAGCGCCGCGTCGCGCGCCTCCTGCGAGGGGAAGAGGAGCTGGTGGGTGATCGTCGTCCTGCCGCCCTCCTCGGAGAGGAGCAGCGTGTTGAGCATGTCGGGCCAGTCGCCGCCCCACGACTCAGTGGAGACCAGCCGCTCGGGCGGCGCGATCTCCCGGTAGACGCCCTGCATCTCCAGCTCGCTGCCGTCGGCGCGGCACCAGACGAAGCGCCAGGCCCCGCCCGGCCGGAGGTCGACCTCGCAGACCGGCATGGTCCAGCCCTCCGGGCCGAGCATCCAGTGCGGCAGGTGCGCGGGGCAGGTGTAGGCCTCGAAGACCAGCCTGCGCGGCGCGTTGATGGCGCGCGTGATGCGGATCTCCCGATCCGACGGCAGCGTCACCGTCGTGGCAGCGCTAGGGTTCGTGATCACGTTGCTCCTCCTTCGCTTGCAGGTCACGCAGATACGCGTCGAGGCGATCGAAGTTCGTGTCCCAGAGGCGGCGGTAGTCTTCCAGCCAGGCGGCCACCTCCTTGAGCGGCGCCGCCTCCAGCCGGCAGGGGCGCCGCTGCGCCTGGCGGCCCTGGGTGATCAGGCCGGCGCGCTGCAGCACCTTGAGATGCTTGGTCACGGCGGGCGGGCTGATCGCGAACGGCTCGGCCAGCTCCTTGACCGACGCCTCCCCCTCGGCGAGGCGCGCCAGGATCGCCCGCCGCGTCGGGTCGGCCAGCGCCGAGAAGATTGTGCTGAGGGGGTCAGATGTCATCTGAGAACACCAGCTGGTTAATTAACCTACGGGTTAATTATACTCGATCGTCGGGCGCCTGTCAAGGGGCCGTGCGGGTTCAACACCAGCGCCGGTTGCCCCAGCTATTCCGCGTACCGTGTGGGAACACCTTCAGCGTTCAGCGTTCAGCGTTTTGCCAGCGCAGCGGCACCGCGTCGTAGAGCGCCGCGTCGCGCGGTTGGAGCACAACCAGGGGGATCTCACGGTCGGTGCGGGCCTGGTAGCGGGCGTAGGGCGGGTAGAGCTGCAGCAGCAGCGGCCAGAAGCGCTGCCGCTCGGCGGCCGTCGCGCCTCTGGCGTGCACGCGCCCACGGACCGGGCCGATCTGGACTAGCGCCTCCGGGGAGGCCTGCAGGTTGAACCACCAGGTAGGGTGGACGCGCGCGCCGCCGTTCGACGCCACCAGCACGAAGACGTCGTCGACCGGCAGGTACAGCAGCGGTGCGGTGCGCAGGCGGCCGGTGCGCCGCCCGCGAGTCGTCAGCAGCAGCATCGGCATGCCGAGCAGGGTGGCGCCGAGCCGCCCGCCGCTCAGCCGGTACGCGAGGGTGTGGATGGTGGTCAGCACCCTCTGCCAGCGCGCCGCGCGGCGCGGGTAGGGGCGGCCGTAGGTGCCGGAGGGAATGTGCAACAGCATACGCCATACCCCCGCCATGGAGGGCTCCATCAACGCCGGTGGGCGGCGCACCACGCCCGGCCCGTAAACGCGCGGGCTATCTGTTACGAAGCCCGCCTGTGCGGGCTAAATCAGGCTACGCCGGCGGGCTTTGCCGTGTCTCGCCCGCCGCGGGGTGCCCGCTGGGCCCGGCCGGGCGTGGTGCGCAGCGGAGGACGTTGACGGAGCCCTACCCGCCATACCTCCGCCTACCATCCGCACGCAGAACGGTGCTATACTCCGACCATCTGTTCTGTCATCGCTCGCCAACTCCGAGGGACGAACAATGACCGAGATGGTACACGTGCGCGGTCCGCTGCTGGAGCAGCTGCGGGCGATCTGCCTGGCGCTGCCCGAGGCTGTGGAGGCCGGCGGGGTGGGCAATCCGTCGTTCAAGGTGCGAGGCAAGATCTTCGCGATGCAGCACGGTGTGGACGGGCGGCCGTCGCTGTGGTGCAAGGCGCCGCGCGGCTTCCAGGAGATGATCGTCGGCGCCGACCCGGAGCGCTGCTTCGTGCCGCCCTACGTCGGCCACCACGGCTGGGTCGGCGTCTGGCTCGACGTCCCGCTGGAGTGGGGGTTCGTCGCCCAGCTCGTGCGCGACAGCTACCGGCTCACCGCGCCGAAGCGCCTGGCGGCGCAGATCGTACCGGGTTAGTCCATGGCGGCGGACGTCCGTCCAGGGTTTCCGCCGGGCTTTCGCCCGCGAGAAAGCGACGCGCGCAACGCAACAACGTACGCTTATGCACGTTGCGTATTGAATCGGGCATCCTGGCGGCGCACCACGCCCGGCCCGTGAACGGGCGGGCTATCTGTTCCGAAGGCCGCCTACGTGGCCTGATTCAGCCCGCGCCGGCGGGCTTTGCCGTGTCTCGCCCGCCGCGGGCTGCCCGCTGGGCTTGGCCGGGCGTGAAACGCTGCCACCTGCCCGATCATGCGCCGTGCGCGCGAACGGCAACGGCGCGAACCAATCCGAAGGAGGATCCATGGGAGCAGCGAGCGAGTACCGCTACAACCGCCTGACCTGGGCCGAGATGAACGAGGCCATCGCCATGCAGAAGGTCGTGCTGCTGCCGACCGGCTCCACCGAGCAGCACGGCCGCCACCTGCCGCTGGACGTCGACACCTTCCTGGCCGAGTCGGTCTGCCTGGAGGTCGGCCGGCGCCTCCCCGACCAGGTGCTCGTCCTGCCATCGGTAGCCTACGGGCTGAACCTGCACCACATCGACTTCCCCGGCACCATCCACATCGAGCCGGAGGTGTTCATCGCCTTCTGCCTGAACATCACCAAGAGCGTGGCCTACCACGGCTTCCGCAAGATCTTGCTCGTCAACGGCCACGGCTCCAACACCCCGCTGGTAGACCTCGTGGCCCGCAAGACGGTGCTCGAGACCGACTCGCTCTGCGCCGCGGTCACCTACATCACGCTGGCGCTCGACGCCTTCGCAGCGGTGCGTGACACGGCTGTCATCGCCCACGCCGACGAGTTCGAGACCTCGCTCTACCTCTACCTGGCGCCGGAGCGGGTGCAGATGGACAAGGCCGGCGCCGGCGACGACGTGATGGGCACGTATATGAGCTCGGACAGCCCCTACGACCGGCCGGTGCGGCTGAACGACTACTGGAGCCGCTGGACCGACCTGGGGGTACACGGCGATGCCCGCACCGCCAGCGCCGCGAAGGGCCAGGTGATCTTCGAGGCCGCCGTGACGCAGCTGATGGCGATCGTCGGCGAGTGGCGCGCCTGGCCGATCGCCGAGCGCCGCGCCATGCACGCCCATCCCCCGCAGCGCCAGGTGCGCTGGTAGGTAGCGCTCGTTTCCTGGCAGTGTGACGTAGCCGCGATACGGCCGCGCGCCGCGCGTCCCAGTCGTGGTTGCCCGGCACCGGGAAGAGGCGCTTGGTCTCCGCGCCCTCGCCGTAGTCGCCCTCGGACGGTCGGACATCACCTGCGCCATCATCGTGGCGGCCCGCGCCGGCTCGGCCTGCCCCCGGCGCCCGGGCGAGGTTCACAGCTCCCTGTGCGCCTTCGGCCACCGCGCCAGATCAGGCCTCACCGTGCGCCCCGTCGACGGCCAGCGCTGGCTGCGCCCGGTGGAGCACCGCGGTGCGCAGCGCCCCGCCGAGATGGGTGGCGACGAGGTGCGCCAGCTCGCGCAGCGCGGCGTCGAGTTGGGCGGGCGCGTGCGCCGGCAGCGCCTCGATCACCAGGAGCGCGTCGGTGGTGGCGCTGGTGAGCCTGGTTCGGTCAGACTCGCGCCAGTTGAAGCAGCGGCAGATCGCGCCGGCGTCGTCGGCGTAGATCACCTCGCCCGCCGGCGGCGGGTCGTCCTGCGCGGCCCCGATCGTCCGGAACGACTCGCCGCCAGCGGCGCGGGTGAGATGGACGTCGCCGGCGATCGCGGCGAGGTCCTCGCCGCCGCAGGGCAGCTGGTGCCGCAGCGAGACGGCGTTGTACAGGTCGACCAGCGGGTTGATCGTGCGCAGGCGGCCAGCCTGGGCGGAGCGCAGCAGGCTCTCGATCGACGAGCGGAACTTCGACGGCTTCGCGCCGAACCGGGCGTAGGCCTGGCGCCAGGGCGCGACGGCCGGGTGGCTGGCGATATCCACGCCGGCCAGATCCCTGGCGGCCGCGGCGCCCGCCGCGCCGAGCAGGGCGGCGGCCTCCTCGGCGGCCGCCGTGTTGTCGATCCCGCGCGCGATGATGATGCCGATCCGTGCCTCGGGGAACAGGCGCCAGAACGCATCCGTGACGATGACCTGCATGTCGCTGATCTCCCGCGATGTATCCCCGCGGCGTGCCGAGACCGATGGATGCTCCGCACAAACCTTCCGGTTTGGTGGGAGTGCCACGGGAGGGCGAAGCCCTCCCTGGTCTTCCCGTACCGCAGGACTTCTGATGAGTTTTGACCATCACGTTCGGGAGTAACCTCCCCCGGATACGCGCCTTCAGGCGGCCTTGACCGGCGAACGCCGCGAATCCAGCGACCGATGTCGGGTGTCAAAACTCATGAGGCGGACATGGTAGGTGAATCCGAACCTTTTCGCAACCTGGGAAGGTCCGTTTCCGCAGACCGCGAGGGCGTATAGGCCATTTGGCGCATTCGTATGCTATATGGCCTATTGACAGGCATGCGCCCGATCCGTATACTACCAGCGTACCCCTCCCCAGGGGGGAGGGGCCTCAGAGATGGTCAGGGGCCGGGAGTCAGCCGCGAGCGCTCACCCTGGCAGCTCACCAGGAGCGAGAGATACCGATGGCAGTGCAACAGGTAGAACTTCCGATCACCGGGATGACGTGCGCCTCGTGTGTGCGGCGCGTGGAGCGCGCGCTCCAGAAGGTGCCCGGCGTCGAGTCGGCCAGCGTCAATCTGGCGACGGAGCAGGCGAGCGTCAGCTACGACCCGGCGCAGGCATCGCCGGCCCAGCTGCAGGCGGCGGTCGAGAGCGCCGGCTACGGCATCGTCACCGACCAGATCGACTTCCCGGTCACCGGGATGACATGCGCCTCGTGCTCGGCGCGCATCGAGCGGGCGCTGAAGAAGACCCCCGGTGTGCTGGATGCCTCCGTGAACCTGGCGGCCGAGCGCGCCACTGTCACCTACGTGCCGGCCACGGCCGGCTGGCAGGAGCTCAAGGCCGCCGTCGAGCGCGCCGGCTACGGCGTGATCGAGACGGCCGGCGCGGCGCAGGACGCCGAGGACGCCGAGGCGCAGGCACGCGCGCGCGAGCTGGCCGACAAGCGGCGCAAGCTGATCGTGGGTGTCATCTTCAGCCTGCCGCTGTTTCTGCTCTCCATGGCACGCGACTTCGGCCTCATCCAGCCCTGGCTGAACGCCACCTGGGCAGCGCTCGAGGAGCAGATGGGCCACGGCGGCGCGATCGTCGAGCACTACCCGGCCTCGGCCGACTACCTGAACTGGCTGTTCCTGCTGCTGGCGGCGCCGGTGCAGTTCTACAGCGGGCGCGACTTCTACACCCACGCCTGGGCCGCGCTCAAGAACCGCACCGCCAACATGGACACCCTGATCGCGCTCGGCTCGTCGGTGGCCTTCTTCTACAGCCTGGCCCTGATGCTCCTCGGCCTGAGCGGGCATACCTACTTCGAGACCGCCGCCGTGATCATCACGCTCATCCTGGTGGGCAAGTACCTCGAGGCGCGCGCCAAGAGCCAGACGGGCGCCGCCATCCGGGCGCTGATGGGCCTGCAGGCCAGGACGGCGCGGGTGGTGCGCGGCGGCCAGGAGGTGGACGTGCCGGTGGCCGACGTCCGCCGGGGCGAGATCGTTGTCGTGCGGCCAGGCGAGAAGATCCCGGTGGACGGCGTGATCACCAGCGGGCACTCGAGCGTGGACGAGAGCATGCTCACAGGCGAGAGCATCCCGGTCGAGAAGCATGTCGGCGACACGGTCATCGGCGCGACGCTGAACAAGAGCGGCAGCTTCCAGTTCCGCGCCACGCGCGTGGGCAAGGAGACCGCACTGGCGCAGATCGTGCGCCTGGTGCAGCAGGCACAGGGCAGCCGCGCGCCGGTGCAGCGCCTGGTAGACCAGGTGGCCGGTGTGTTCGTGCCCGTGGTGCTGGTGATCGCTGCGCTGACGTTCCTCGGTTGGTACTTCCTCGGGGGGGTGGGCTTCACGCAGGCCATGATCTTCGCGGTGGCGGTGCTGGTGATCGCCTGCCCCTGCGCCCTCGGCCTGGCCACGCCCACCGCGATCATGGTCGGCACCGGCACGGGCGCCTCCCACGGCATCCTGATCAAGAACGCCGAGAGCCTCGAGCGCGCCAACCGCATCCAGACGGTGGTGCTGGACAAGACCGGCACGATCACACAGGGCAAGCCGGTCGTCACTGACGTAATTGAGAATGCAGCATGGAGCGTTGAGAAAGCCGAGCGCGTCGCAGTCGATGGCCTGCCGATCGTGGATGGCGAGCCCTGCTCACTGCTCACTGCTCACTGTTCACTGCTCCACCTGGCCGCAAGCGCGGAAAGAGGAAGCGAGCACCCGCTCGGTGAGGCGATCGTGCGCGCGGCACAGGAGCGCAGCCTGGTGCTCAGCCAGCCGGAGCGCTTCGAGGCCATCGCCGGCCAGGGCATTAGCGCGGTGATCGACGGGCGCGCGGTGCTGCTCGGGACGCTCCGGCTGCTGCGCGAGCGGGGGGTGGACGCCAGCGGCCTCGAGGCCGAGGTGGCGCGCCTGCAGGCCGAGGGCAAGACCGCCATGGCCGTGGCGGCCGACGGCAAGGCGCTCGGCGTGATCGCGGTGGCGGACACGGTCCGGCCAACCTCGCGCGCGGCGGTGGCGGCGCTGCGGCAGATGGGCGTGCAGGTGGCGATGCTGACCGGCGACAACCGGCGCACGGCCGAGGCGATCGCATCACAGGTGGGTATCGAGCGGGTGCTGGCCGAGGTGCTGCCGCAGGACAAGGCGGCCGAGATACAGCGCCTGCAGGCCGAGGGGCGCGTGGTAGCGATGGTGGGCGACGGCATTAACGACGCGCCGGCGCTGGCGCAGGCCGACGTGGGGATCGCGCTCGGAACGGGCACCGATGTGGCGATGGAGGCGGCCGACGTGACGCTGATGCGCGCCGACCTGCGCAGCGTACCGCAGGCCATTGCGCTCAGCAAGGCCACCATGCGGACCATCCGCTGGAACCTGTTCTGGGCCTTCATCTACAACGTGGTGCTGATCCCGGTGGCGGCGGGCGCGCTCTACCCCTTCACCGGCTGGCAGCTCAGCCCCATCCTGGCGGCGGCGGCCATGGCCTTCTCCTCGATCTTCGTGGTCAGCAATAGCCTGCGCCTGCGGGGGCTGCGGCTTCCCACCTGAGATATGGTTTCGCTGCGCGGCCTCCAGCCTTCCAGCCTGGGGAGGCTCGGAGGGGCTTCGTCCCTCCGACAAGCATTGGGGTGGGGGCCAGAGGCCCCCACCCCATGCGTGTTCGCGCGAACTGGAAAGGAAGCTGCCTGATGGACGTGGACCCGGCGACGGCGCGCTGGAAGTCCGAGTATGTAGGTGTTCAGCGCTCTGCTGGAGATCGTGGTAGCATGCGCATTTCCGCAGGCCTGGCCTGCACACGTGAAGCCTTTCCGAAAGGCGATCTGGCATGGGTCCCGATCAGCGGCTGGTTCGGATCGTCGACGCGCTGGGGCGCGGCCGCGGCGCGCTGGAGGAGACTGAACGCGAGCACCTGGCCCGCGAGGTTGTCGGGATCGCGTACGGCACCATCCTGGCGCTGATCGGCCTGGGCTGGCTTACGCTGGCCACCGACGTCGCGCAGCTGCGCGCGGTGTGGCCGCACCTGCTGCTGCTGACCGCCCTGGCAGTGTTGCTGAACCGGCTCGACTTCTTCTGGATCGTCGAACGGCGCAGCGGCGCGTATGAGCGCTGGAGCGCCCCCCTCGGCGGGCTGGTTACGACCTCAGCCGCGTTCCTCTTCGGTCCAACGGGCATCTGGTTGGGGGTGATCGTCGCCGCCGCCACCGCCGCACGGGACTGGCGCGCGGCAGCGGTCACCGTCCAGCGCTGGAATGTGATCCGTACGCTGGTCCTCAACCTGAGCGGCACCTCGCTCGGGCTGCTGCTCGGCCTGGCGCTCTACGAGCGGCTGGGGGGCCGCTTTCCGCTGCCCGGCCTCGCCGCGCCGGACGGGCCGCTCGCAGCTCTGGCCGTCCTGACGCTGGCCGCCGTCGACTGGCTGTGCTGGTCGTGCTACCTGCTGATCGCCCGCTGGATGCCGCTCAGCCGGACCGGTGCCCAGGAGCTTGGCCTGTTCGCGCTCTTCGAGGGGGTGGCGTACCTTCCCGAGCTGTTCGGCGTGCTAGCCGCCGCCGCATTCGTCCAGATGGGCGTGGCGGCCTACCTCGTCCTGATCGCCGGCGCGCTCCTGGTGAGCGTGCTCGCTCAGCGCCTGAGCCGGGCGGTGGAACGGAGCGAGCAGCGCTCGCGGGAGCTGGCCCAGCTCGAGCAGCTCGGGCGGGCGCTGATCACCGCACCGCCGGAGGTGTCGAGCCTGCCGGGAGTGCTCACGTCGTTCGTGCCGTCGATGCTCCGGGCGGAGCAGGTCGAGATTCGCCTGGTCTCCGGGGAGGTCTTGTACGCCGCACCCACGAGCCGGCCGCCCGCCGCCGAGGCCGTGTGGGCCTGGCTGCAGGAGGCCGCGCGCCCGTGCGCCGTGGCGGTGGGGGAGACGCCGCCGTGGGGCGCGCGGCCAACCCTGCACGCGCTGGCCGCGGCGCCGATCATCGGCATCGAGCCGGCGCTGGTGTTGGGCGGCATCTGGGTGCGCTTCTCGCCGGCCGTCGACGACCCCGGCGCGGCGCTGCCGGCGCTCCAGTCCCTGGCGGCGCAGATCGCGTCGGCCCTGTACCGCGCCGCCGAGCACAGCCGCGCGGTGGCCCACCAGCGGATGGTCCAGGAGCTGGCGATGGCGGCGGAGATCCAGGCCAGCTTCCTCCCGGGCGCTCTGCCGGCCATCGCCGGGTGGCAGCTCGCCGCGACGTTGCGCCCCGCGCGGCAGACCTCCGGCGACTTCTACGATGTGCTGGAGCTGCCGCATGGGCGCCTGGGACTCATTATCGCCGACGTGGCCGACAAGGGCACGGGCGCGGCGCTGTATATGGCGCTCAGCCGCACGCTGATCCGCACCTACGCCTTCGAGTACCCCGATCAGCCGGAGCGCGCGCTGCAGGCGGCCAACACGCGCATCCTGCGCGACTCGCGCAACTCGCTGTTCGTGACGGTGTTCTACGGTGTGCTCGACCTGGCCTCCGGCGTGCTGGTGTACTGCAACGCCGGACACAACCCGCCCTACCTGGTGCGCGGCGGCGCGGCCCCGCGGCCGCTGCGCAACACGGGCATCCCCCTGGGGGTTGAGCCGGACGCCACCTGGAGCGCCGGCACGGTGCAACTCCAACACGGCGACACGCTGGTCCTCTACACCGATGGCGTCACCGAGGCGCAGGACGCGGGCGGGGAGCTGTTCGAGGTCGGGCGGCTGCTGGCAGCTGTGCAGGGGTGCGCCCCGCCGGTGGCCCAGGCGATCCAGGAGGCGATCCTCGCCGCGGTCGAGCGGTTCGCCGGCGCCGCGCCGCAGGCCGACGATCTGACGCTGCTGGTCCTCGTGCGCGAGTAGCGCGGCGAGCCACGCTGGCGCGGTTGCGCCGAGGGACAGAGCCGTTGTCCTGACAGACGATCGAGCCGGGGATAGAATACTCCCGGGCTCGATATGAAACGGGAACGCGAGGGTTTCACCCCTCGCGCTCGCTGTTTCACCCTGGCCCTCACCCGTCCGCCGGTAGCGGCGCGTCCAGGAACGGCGGGATCATCGCCAGCAGCATGTCGGCGCGGTACACCAGTGTGACGTGCGAGGTGCCAGGGAGCACGGCCAGTTGCGAGCGCGGCAGGCCGGCGGGGGTATCACCGAAGACGCCGCCGCCCAGCAGCCGGAACATCTCCACCGCGTGCTCGGGACGCACCAGGTCCGAGTCGCCGATGATCAGCAGGGTGGGCGCCGTGATGGACCGGATGGCCTCGGCCGGCAGGTCCTTGAGGTTGCGGTCCATCGCCGCCTTCTTGGCGAACAGCGTGTCGAAATACTCCGGGTGCGGCGCTATCCGGGTGTACTCCTCATGCCACGGCGAGCCATACATCATCGCGGGTTTCATCTCCCCCAGCCCCTCCATCAGGCCGGGGTGGATGCCACCCAGGGTGTAGGTCACCGAGGCGAGCACCAGCTTGCGCACCACATCCGGGCGCCGGATGGCGAGCTGCAGGGCGACGGCGGCGCCCATGCTGTAGCCGAAGATGTCGGCCTTCTCGATCCCCAGTTGGGGCAGCGCGGCGGCGACGTCGTCCGCCATCGCTTCCGTGCTCAGCGGCCGGTCGATGTCCGCCGTGCGCCCATGGCCCTGCAGCTCGAAGGCGATCACCTGCCGGCCCCTGGCGAGGCCTGGCAGCAGCGCGCCGAATGAGGTGCCGATGGCCGAGAACGCGCCGTGCAGCAGCACCAACGGCTGCCCCTCGCCGTGGATCTCGTAGTACATGTTGAGGCCGTTCACAGCGACATACCCGGTCTGTAGCGCTGAGGTCGTCATCGCAGCTCCTTTCTCCTTTTCCCGGCACGGCGGGTGATACGAACGGTGCGGAAACCGCGCTTCCGCTCTACAGGAGCATAGCTCCCGTGCTCCACACGCCCTGTTCGGACAGCCTCTCAGGCGGCGGCCTCACGCAACTCCACCTCGAGCGGCTGCGCCCGATAGCTCTGTGCCAGCAGGCGGTACGAGCGCGACCGCATGGCGAGCAGCGTGACGATCAGCCCGACCAGCCCGGCGGCGGTGAAAAGCAGTGCCAACCCGCGGTCCGTGCCGGTGCCGAACCAGCCGCCGATCAACTCCACGCCAGCGCCGGTGGTCATGAACGGGATGAAGACGAACTGCGCGATCGGGCCGATCAGGAACGCCGTGATCGGTGATGCCGCCTGCTCGACGCTCTGGGCGAAGCCGAACACCCGACCCTGGCGCTCCGGCGGGATCAGCTTCTGCAAAATCGTCTGCTCGGCTGCCTCGACCGCCGGGATGAGGCAGAGCCAGATGAAGAGGCCGGCCGTCAGCAGGACGATCGACGCCTGCAGGGTAAAGATACTACAGATCGTCCACATGACGATATTCGCCAGGAAGAGCGTGCGCAGCGGCGATCTGCCCAGGCCCACCCGCGCCACAGCCAACCCGCCGACGATGAACCCCAGGCTCAGAAACCCCCACAGCGCTCCCCAGACCTGCACCGAGACGAGCAGCAGGCCGTAGGCGTCCATCAGCGACATGAAGATCCCGCCCAGAAAGTTGTTGAAGGTGTGGAAGAAGATCAGCCCGAACAGCCCCGGCACGAGCCGGATCGCGCCGATCGTCCCGCGGATGTCGATCGTCTCGGCCCGCGCCACGGCATGCACCACCTGCCGCTCGGGGATGGCGATGGTCCAGAGATGCACGATGGCGAGCGCCGTCAACCCGATGGCGAACGCCAGCACCCAGAACATGCCGAGGTAGCCGATCGCCAGGCCGCTGAAGATCGAGGCGACCAGAAAGGCGACGCCGTTGGACGTGCCGACCATGCCGTTGGCCTTGTCTCGTATCTCCTCTGGTATCAGGATTGTCACCAGCGTTGACACGGCGATCGAGCGGATGTTACCGGCGAGAGCGCCGAACAGCGCCAGGATGACGAACAGCCAGAGCACCGGGCTTGCGGCGTCGGTGAACGTCTCCGGCGGCGACGTGACGTAGATGGCGCAGGCGGCCACGTAGAGCAGCAACGATCCCACGCTCGAGAGCAGCATCGCCGTCTTCTTCCTGTAGCGGTCCACGAGCGAGCCGAGAAAGAACCCGGAGACGGCGACGGTGACGGTGTACACGCCCGCCATCACCGAGGTGGCGATCACGGACTTCGTCTCGAGATAGACCCAGAAGGTCACCGCGAACCAGACGAACATGTTGGTGAGGAATGCGGCGAGTGTGTTCCCCAAAATAGCGTAGAACGCTTTCACTGCTCTCTTCCCTTACACTGCGCGCAGGGCGCTCGATGGCTCCACAGAGACCGTTTGGTCCGCCAGAGGGTTTCGGGAAGGGCTGTGCCCTCCCTGGCCCTCTCCCTACCGGAGGACGGAGGTGGAGTATCGGGAGGGCTGCGCCCTCCCTCCCAGGGTTCCATGGGTAGAACGTGTGTTCTAGCCGGGCGGGGTGAGTATAGCGAAGATGCGTCAGATTGTCAAGCGCCAGTACAAGGGGAGTGTGACGAAAAGTTCTTGTGGGCGTGCCACCACGCCCGGCCCGTGAACGGGCGGGCTATCCATTCCGAAGGTCGCCTGCGCGGCCTCCGCTCCAGCCCGCGCAGGCGGGCTTGGCAACATCTAGCCCGCCGCGGGGTGCCCGCTGGGCCCGGCCGGGAGTGGGCGGGCGCCACGGACCCGATGCGTTGGTAAACCGTCATCCGCGGCCGGGCGTGGGCGGGCGCCTAGCACGCATACGCCCTACGATCAACGCGCTGCTGGCATACTTCTTGATACAAGCGGAGGGGCAGTTTCCCAGGTGCTCCGCATGCTTTTCTATGCCCGGTGAGAGGTGATAGGGGTTGCTGAAGCCCAGGCCCATCGTCTATCGCCCATCGCCCCCGCTGAATGCGCAAGAGGGGCGCATCCCACCGGCGTCGACAAGGAGCAGGCTGTGCTGACGTCCATAACCGCCGACGCCCTCGTGCGCTACCTCTCCTGGGGTTTCTTTGTTCTGCTCGGTCTCGTGACCAGTCTGCAGGCTATCCGGCGCCCGACGCGCGCCTCGGTGGGCATCGCGCTCCTTTTCGGCGCATCCACGCTCGTCATCGCCATCAGCGTGCTTCGAAGCAGCGGGCTGCTCCCACCCAACCCGGCGCTGACCGCGCTCGCCGCCACGGCCCTGCTGGCGCTGCCCTACCTGCTGCTACGCCTGATGGACGACGTGATCGGCGTCGCGGCGATCATCCACCATATCGTCCTGGCCGTCGTCTCCGCCAGCGTACTGGTCGTCTGGGTGTGGCCCGCGGGCCGCCCGGCCTGGCTGGACGGCCTGCTCCTGCTGGGTGTCGTCGCCGTGCTCGGCTACGTCGTGCTCGCCGGCGTGCAGGCCACGCGGCGGGCGCGCGGCGTGACCCGCCGGCGCCTGGCGGCGGTGACGCTCGGCTCGCTGTTTCTGGCGCTCACGTTGGTGACCGGCAACCTGCACCGCTGGCTGCCGATCTCCCCTGACGACGCCCGCTCGCTCGCCAGTCTGTGCGGCCTGGCCACCGGGGTCTGCTACTACCTGGGCTTCGCGCCGCCGCGCTGGCTGCGTCGCGCCTGGCAGGAGCCGGAACTGCGCGCGTTCCTCGAGCGGGCGGCCCAACTCCCGCGCCTGCAGGATACGGCGAACGTCGTGCGCGCACTCGAGCGCGGCGCCGCCGCCTCCCTCGGTGCCTCCGGCGCGTACATCGGGCTGTGGGACGCGGAGCTGCAGGTGTTGCGCTTCCCCACCCACGGCGCCCCATTCGACGTGCCGCTCACCAGCGATCTCCCGGCGGCCCGGGCCTTCCGCGCACAGCAGCCGCTCTTCTCCCCACACACGCGCTACGATCCGGCGCTCGACGCGCTGTTTCGCCTCAGCCAGATCGCCAACGCAGTGCTGGCGTCCCCGATCACCGCCGGCGCTCGCCGCCTCGGGGTGCTGACCGTCACGGCCCCCCGCGCGCCGATCTTCGCCGGGGATGACCTGGCGCTGGTCCAGCTGCTCGCCGACCAGGCAGCGGTCATCCTGGAGAGCCGGCGGCTGCTCGACGAGGCGGCGCGCGTCCGGGCCCGCGAGGAGGCCGCCCGCCTGAAGGAGGACTTCCTCTCCGCCGCCGCCCATAACCTGAAGACCCCGCTGACGACGATCATCGCCCAGGCGCAGCTGATCGACCGGCGGCTGGAGCGCACCCCCGAGCGGCCAGTGGACCGCCCAAGCATCCAGCGTATCGTCCGCGAGAGTGAGCGGCTGCGCGACATGGTGCGCGACCTGCTGGACGCGACGCGCGCCGAGCAGGGGCGCCTGCTCGGGCACCGCGAGCCGGTGGACGTAGCGCTGGTGGCGCGCGAGGTGGCGCAGCGCCATACCACGCCGCGCCACCCCTGCCTGGTGGAGGTGAACGGCCCGGTGGTTGGGCTGTACGATCGACTGCGGATCGCCCAACTCCTCGAGAACCTGGTGGAGAACGCGGTCAAGTACAGCCCCGAGGGCGGCCCGATCACCCTTGCGATCTGGCGCGATGCTGGCGGGGTGCATATCACTGTCTCGGACCGCGGTATCGGCATCCCGTCCGCCGACCTGCCGCACCTGTTCGAGCGCTTCCACCGCGGCACCAACGTGGATGACCGGCGTTTTCCAGGGATGGGGTTGGGGCTGTACATCTGCCGCGGCATCGTGGAGGAGCACGGGGGCTACATCGTCGCCGAGAGCCGGCCGGACGGGGGGACGACCTTCCACGTCACCCTGCCGGGCACCCTCGTTGCCGAGGAGCGCGCTGGTGTCGCATATTCTGGTCGTTGACGATGACCCATCGATCCGCGCGGTGATCGCCGATGCGCTGGCCGACGAGGGCTACGCCGTCCGGACCGCATCGAACGGGGTGGAGGGGCTGCTGGCGTTGGCCGACGCGCTGCCCGCGCTGGTGCTGCTCGACCTGCGCATGCCTGTCATGGACGGCTGGACCTTCGCGCGCACGCTGCACCAGCGGGGGATCCAGCTCCCGATCGTGGTGATGACAGCGGCGCAGGACGCGCGCCAGTGGGCGCAGGAGGTGGGCGCGCGCGCCTACGTGGCCAAGCCGTTCGACCTCGGCGAGCTGCTGGACGTTGTGGCGCGGGTGCTGCGGGAGCGGGGTTAGCGCCCTTGCGAGCTTTCGCTTGCCACAGAGCACAGAGAGCGCACCGAGATGAGACAACCTCTAAGCCCTCGGTGGGTTGTTGGTGTCCTGGCGCGCAGCTTGCTTCTCCCCAACCTGTGTAGGCCCGGCCTGCGCATGTGTCAGGGGTTTTTCGGGAGGGTACGCCCTCCCTGCCCCTCCCTTTCCCTCACTGGTGGGGGAAGGGGCCAGAGATGGGGAGAGGCACCCTGTATGGATACCGATGGCGCCGTCATCCGCTCGGTCCGCGTGCTGCGCGGACCCAATTTCTTCGCCCACATCCCGGTGCTGGAGGTCGAGCTGGACATCGGCCCCTACGAGGAGCGCCCGAGCAGCGCCTTCCCCGGCTGCACCGAGCGCCTCGCCGCCTGGCTCCCCGGCCTCCAGGCCCACGAGTGCAGCCTCGGCCGCCCCGGCGGCTTCCTCGAGCGCCTGCGCCGGGGCACCTACCTGGCCCACATCGTCGAGCATCTCACCCTCGAGCTCCAGAGCGTCATGGGCTTCGACGTGGCCTTCGGCCGGGCCCGCGCCACCCCTGAGCGCGGCGTCTACTGTGTGGTGGTGGCCTACAAGGAGGAGCAGCCCGCCCGCGCCGCCCTCGAGGCCGCCCTGCACATGGCGCTCGCCGCCTTCCACGATACCCCCTTCGACGCTGCGGCGGAGATCGAGCGCCTGCAGACCCTGGCCGACGACTACCGCCTCGGCCCCTCCACCGCCGCCATCGTCGCCGCCGCCCGCGCCCGCCGCATCCCCGTGCTGCGTCTCACCGAGACCGGCAGCCTCGTCCAGCTCGGCTACGGCGTCCACCAGACCCGCATCCAGGCCAGCGAGACCTCGATCACCAGCGCCATCGCCGTCGATATGTGCCAGGACAAGCCGCTCACCAACCGCATGCTGCGTGCGGTGGGCGTGCCGGTGCCCGAGGGGCGCACCGCCACCTCCGCCGACGAGGCCTGGGAGGCGGCGCAGGCCATCGGGCTGCCGGTGGTGCTCAAGCCCGAGGCCGGCAACCAGGGCAAGGGCGTGAGCGTCGACTTGCGCGACGAGGCCGCCGTGCGCGCCGCCTACCACCTGGCCGCCGCCTTCGGCCCGCGCGTGCTCGTCGAGCGCTTCGTGGTAGGCGACGACTACCGCCTGCTCGTGGTGGGCGGCGCGCTCGTCGCCGCCGCCAGGCGCGAGCCAGCCCAGGTGGTGGGCGACGGCAAGCGCAGCGTGGCCCAACTGGTGGAGGCCGCCAATGCGGACCCGCGCCGCCGCCCCGGCCACAGCAGCCAGCTCAGCCGCATCGTGCTGGACGCGGCCACCGACCTGGTGCTGCAGGCCCAGGGGCTGACGCGCGATTCAGTGCCGAAGAAGGGCCACACGGTGCGCCTGCGCACCAATGCCAACCTCTCCACCGGCGGCACCGCCAGCGATGTGACCGACGTCGTCCACCCGGCCAACGCCCGCGTCGCGCGCCTGGCAACCCAGATCATGGGGCTGGACATCGCCGGGATCGACCTCATCTGCCAGGACATCCGCCGGCCGCTCGCCGAGCAGGGGGGCGCGATCGTCGAGGTGAACGCCGCGCCGGGGCTGCGCATGCACCTGCACCCCACCTCCGGCACCCCGCGCGACGTCGGCACGCCGATCGTGGCGCTGCTCTACCCGGAGGACGCGCCCGCGCGCATCCCGATCCTGGCGGTGACTGGCACCAACGGCAAGACCACCGTCACCCGCCTGATCGCCCACATCTACGCCACGGCGCGTAAGGTGGTGGGCATGACCTGCACCGAGGGGGTGTACATCGACGGCGAGCGCATCATGGCCGGCGACTGCTCAGGGCCGCAGAGCGCGCGGGCGGTGCTGCTGCACCCGCGGGTGGAGGTGGCGGTGCTGGAGACGGCGCGCGGCGGCATCCTGCGCGAGGGGCTGGCCTTCGATTGCTGCAGTGTGGCGGTAGTGACGAACATCAGCGCCGACCACCTGGGGCTAGGGGGGGTGAGCACGCTCGAGGAGCTGGCGCGCATCAAGCAGGTGGTGGTGGAGGCGGTGCAGGCGGGCGGCGCTGCCGTGCTGAACGCCGACGATGGGCTGGTGGCGGAGATGGCGGCGGTGAGCGACGCGCCGGTGATCTACTTCAGCGCGCGGTCGCGCCAGCCGGTAGTGGAGGCGCACCTGGCCGGGGGCGGGCGCGCCGTGCTGGTGGAGGAGGGGCGCATCGTGCTGGCAGAGGGGGAAGGGCGCATCGAGCTGGTGGAGCTGGCGCGGGTGGGCTTCACGCAGGGCGGGGCGATCGGCTTCCAGGTGCAGAACGCGCTGGCGGTGGCGGCGGCGGCCTGGGGCGGGGAGCTGAACCCGGCGCTGATCGCCCGCGCGCTCACCACCTTCACGAGTGAGCCGCACATGACGCCGGGGCGCTTCAACGTGACGGAGCTGGAGGGGGTGCAGATCGTGCTGGACTACGGGCACAACGCGGCGGCGCTGCAGGCGCTCGGCGAGGCGCTGCAAGCGCTTGGGGCGCGGCGCACGGTGCTGGCGCTCGGGCTGCCAGGCGACCGGCGGGACGAGGACCTGCGCGCCACGCTGGCCGCCACGCTGGCGTTCGCCGACGCGTACGTGCTCTACGACCTGCGCGACCGGCGCGGGCGCAAGCCCGGCGAGGTGCCGCGGCTGCTGCGGGCGGCCCTGCCGGACGGCCGGCAGCGTAGGATCGTAGCGGACCAGGCGGCGGCTCTGCGGGCGGCCTGGGGCCTGGTGGGGCCGGGGGATCGCGTGGTGCTGATCGTGGACGAGGTGGACGAGGCGCTGCGGCTGCTGGAGCAGTTCCGCGCCCGCCCGGCCGAGGACGCCGCCTGCGAGACACCGATCGCGCTCGAGCGCACGGTGAGCGCGTAGCGCGGCGCCGCCCGTCAGCCGCGCGCCGTCGCCATGGCCGCGAGCCGCTGGAACGCCGACGGCGCCGGGCCGCGCTCGAGGCGTGCGCGGATCACGGCCGCGCACGCGCCTGGGCTGAGCGCCGAGGTGTCGACCTCGAGGTCGTAGATGCCGGGGGTGTGCACCTCCCGCTGCCAGCGGCGCACGGGCGGCGGCACCGCCGTGGGATCGGCGCCGCTGTCCCAGCCCGTCGCGCGGCGCCGCTCCATGATCGTCTCGATCGGGCAGCGCACCCCAACGAACAGCACCGGCAGGCCGTTCAGGCGCCGGGCGCAGGCCGGCAGGATCCCCAGCGGGGTGGAGTAGGCGTCGTGGTGGCCGACGTCCACCACGACGTTCAGCCCCAGGCGGCTATGGGCGGCGATCGACTCGTACATGGCGCCGTACAGGGCCGGCAGGAGGGGCTCGAGATCGGGGCGCTCGCCGCCAGGCCGCAGCCCGATCCCCGGCTGGTAACGCGCCGGCGTCATCTGCATAAACCGGTCGACACCCAGGTTCATCCACACACCCTCGAACGTCTCCTGGATCGCCGCGGCGATACTGGACTTCCCCGAGCGCGGGGCGCCGTTCAGGATGATGATCTGCCCTGCTGCAGGGGGCTGCGCCATGGGTGCTCCTTCTTCCTTCGCGGGGGTACATCTTTGAGAGGTCGTGTGGAGGGGCAAAGCTCCGCCACACCTCCCCAGCGGGGTGTGGGGGCCTGCCCCCGCTACTCCTGTACCTAACAAGGCACTATAGATCGAGCAGCCGTTCACCGGGCGCGTGGCGCGCCAGGGCCTCCTGGTCGAGCCGGATCCCCAGGCCAGGCGCCGCAGGGATCGGCAGCATGCCATCCGCGTCCAGGCGCCAGGGTGCGGCGGCGATAGCGTCCACATAGGGCGAGCCGGTGAGATACTCCACCAGGTCGGTATCGGCGAAGGCCGAGGCCAGCTGCAGGTCCGCGGCCAGGCCCACCGCCGTATTCCAGCCGTGCGGGATGAAGCGCACCCCGTGCTCCTGGGCCATCCAGCCGATGCGCCGCTCCTCGCTGATGCCGCCTACCTTTGTCACGTCCGGCTGCACGATATCGAAGGCGCCCGCGGCCAGGAAGGGCTGGAACGCCTGCCGCCTGGTGAGCACCTCGCCGCCAGCGATCGGCAACGGCGCCTCCCGCCGCAGCAGCACGTAGTCGTCCAGCGCATCCGGGCGCAGCGGCTCCTCGAACCACGCCACCTCATAGCTCGCCAGCATCTCGGCGGTGCGCCGCGCCCACTTGTAGCCGTGCCGCCAGAAGGCGTCGCTGCCGCCGGCGTCCACCATCAGCAGCGCCTCGGGGCCGACGGCCGCCCGCGCCGCGCGCACGATCGCCTCGTCCAGCGCGTGGCTCACCCGGCCGAACGGCCCCCAGCCGATCTTGAAGGCGCGGAAGCCCTGGGCCTTGATCTGCAGCAGGCGCTCGGCCAGCGGCTCAGGCTGGTCCATCAGCAGTGAAGCGTACGGGCGCACGCGCTCCCGGTAGCGCCCGCCGAGCAGGCGGCCCACTGGCTGGCCGGTGGCCTGGCCCAGGATATCCCACAGGGCCATGTCGATCCCGCTGATTGTGTGGGTCAGCGTCCCGCCGCGGCCTAGCCAGAAGGTGTGCTGGTGCAGCTTCTCGCTCACCCGCTCCGGCTCGAGCGCCTGCTCGCCGGTGTAGAGCGGCGCCAGCAACGCCAGAGCGCCCTTCACCAGCGCGTCGTTAGTGAACACGCTGCCCAAGCCCACCAACCCCTCGTCGGTATGCACGGCGACCAGCGTGTGCACGCAGTCGTCCGGCCGCAGCTCGTTGTCCCAGCCGCCCTCCGGCGTCGCGCCGCGCAGCCCGGCGGCCCGGATCTCACGGATCTTCATCTGTGCCTCCCCAAAGCACACCGAAAGGGGCACGCGACGGACGAGCCATCGCGTGCCCCCGCAGCTGCAGCGTCAGACCGGCGGCTACTTGGTCTTGGCCGCCTTCTTCGCCTCTTTCTGCTTAGTAGCCTTCTTCACGTTCTTCGGGGACTTGTCACCCATGACAGTGCTCCTTTCCGTGCGCGGCTTTGATGCGACAGATGGATTATAGCACAGCGCGCAAGGAGCGGCAGCGCTGCAGGCGCCCTGCTCCGCAGGCGGTACTATATATGGCATCCAGTCCGGATGCGGGCGCCGCCAGCATCCGCCGGCATGCGATCGCGCCCGGCCATGCTCACGGCGGTATAGCCCCTGATGTGCGAGGCGCCTGTGCTGCTGCTCTACGCCCTCACGATCTTCATCGGCGCGACGCTGCTGTTCCTGGTGCAGCCGATGTTCGCGCGTATGGCGCTGCCGCTGCTAGGCGGCTCGCCGGGGGTATGGACCACGGCGGTGCTGTTCTACCAGGCGGCGCTGCTGGCCGGCTACGCCTACGCGCACCTGGCGGCGCGGCGGCTCGCGGTGCGGCCGGGGGTGCTGCTCCACGCGGCGCTGTTGCTGGCGGTGCTCGCGGCGCTGCCGATCGCCATCCCGCCTGGCGCGCACCCGCCAGCGGATCGCACCCCAGTATGGTGGTTCCTGGGGCTGCTGGCCCGCACGGTGGGGCCGTCGTTCTTCGCGGTGTCCGCCACCACGCCGCTGCTGCAGGCCTGGTTCGCGCGCACCACGCACCGCCTGGCCGCCGACCCCTACCCGCTCTATGCAGCGAGCAACGCCGGCAGCGTGCTCGCGCTGCTGGTCTACCCTCTCTTGATCGAGCCGGCGCTCGGCCTCCAGGCGCAGAGCCGCCTGTGGGCGGGCGGGTACCTGGCGCTGCTGCTGCTGGTGCTGGCGTGTGGAGCGGTGGTGTGGCGGGCAGCGCCAGGTGCTGAGTCGAACGTGCTGCGTGCTGAGCCCGTCACGCCAGGACTTCAGCCCTCAGCCCTCAACTCTCAGTCCTCAACTCTCAGCGCCTGGCGGCGCGCCCGTTGGCTGCTGCTGGCGTTCGTGCCCTCCAGCCTGATGCTGAGCGTGACGGCCTACATGGTGACGAACATCGCGCCCATCCCGTTGCTGTGGACGCTGCCGCTGGCGCTCTACCTGCTGACCTTCATCCTGACGTTCGGCGGGGAGGTGTTCCCGCACACGGGGATGGTGCGGGCGCTGCCGGTTGTGCTGCTGCCGCTGGCAGCGCTGATAGCGGCGCAGGTCACCTCGCCGCTGGAGTTGCTGCTGCCGCTGCACCTGCTGGTGTTCTTCGTGGCGGCCATGGTGTGCCACGGCGCGCTGGCGCGCGACCGGCCGCCGCCGCACCAGTTGACCGAGTTCTACCTGTGGCTGGCGGCCGGCGGGGCGCTCGGCGGCCTGCTCAACGCGATCGTGGCACCTCTGCTCTTCGACACAGTGCTGGAGTACCCGATCGTGCTGGCGCTGGCCTGCATGGTGAACACTGAAGGTAGAACGCTGAACACTGAACGGGAGGCCGCGGAGATGCCACCGACGACTGGAGATGCCGTGCTGGGATCCTCCCAACAGCGTCCCAAAGCTGGTACGGCATCGGCGGGGCGAGGCTTCAGCCTTCAGCGTTCAGCGTTCAGCCTTTCGGATCTCGTCCTCCCCGCCGGCCTCGGCCTGCTCACCGCCGCCCTGGTGCTGGGCGTGGGGCGCGCGGGGCTCGGGGCGGCGCCGGCCGGCCTCGCGCTGGCGTTCGGGGTGCCAGCCGGGCTATGCTTCCTGTTCGCCCGCCGGCCGCTGCGGCTGGGGCTGGGGGTGGCGGCGATCTTCCTGGCCTCCGGCCTGTATGTGAGCGACCAGGGGCGGCTGCTGCACGCCGAGCGCAGCTTCTTCGGCGTGCACCGGGTGCTGCTGGCACCCTCCGGGGACTTCCACGTGCTGGCGCACGGCCCGACGCTGCACGGCATGCAAAGCCTGGACCCGCAGCGGCGCCTGACGCCGCTGAGCTACTACGCGCCGGGTGGGCCGGCGGGCCAGTTATTCGCGCACCTGGGACCCTCGCGCCGGCGAGTGGCGGTGGTGGGCCTGGGGGTCGGCTCGCTGGCCTGCTACCGGCGGCCCGGCCAGGCGTGGACCTTCTACGAGATCGACCCGGCGGTAGAGCGGATCGCCCGCGACGCGCGTTTCTTCACCTTCCTGCGCGACTGCGGCGCGGACATGCCGGTGGTGCTGGGCGACGCGCGGCTGATGCTGGCGGGCGCGCCGGACGGCGCCTACGATCTGATCGTGCTGGACGCCTACACCTCAGACGCGGTGCCGGTCCACCTGATCACCCGCGAGGCGCTGGCGCTCTATCTGCGCAAGCTGGCGCCCGGCGGCGTGCTGGCGTTCCACATCTCCAACCAGTTCTTCGACCTGCGGCCGCTGCTGGCCGGGCTGGCGCAGGACGCCGGGCTGGCGGCGCTGGCGCAGGACGACGTGGTGGTGAGCGCGGAGGAGGCCGCGCGGGGCAGACGCGCCTCGCAGTGGGCGCTGCTGGCCCGCGCACCCAAAGACCTGGGCGCCCTGGCAGACGACCCGCGCTGGTACGCGCTGGAGGCGCCGCCGGGCGCGCCAGTGTGGACGGACGACCGCTCCAGCGCGCTTCCGCTGCTGAAGGTGCGCTGACGCTACCAGGTGATGGAGAACCCGTGCTCGCCGCCGGTCGGGGGCTGCCACTGGACCTCCACGCGGTCCACACGGGCCGAGGATGGGCCGCGGTGGCACCAACTGACGAGGCGCTCCACCGCCAGCCGTGGCCCCTCGAATACCGCCTCGACCCGCCCGTCGTCCAGGTTGCGTACCCAACCGGCCACCCCGGCAGCGCGCGCCTGGTCGCGCGTGGCGGCGCGGAAGTTGACCCCCTGGACGCGCCCGGATATCAGCACATGTGCGCGCGCAAGTTCCATCTTTCAGGTGGTCTGGAGAGGCAACACCCCTCCAGAGACGATACCCTACGCTCTCGGTGGCCTGCGGCCCCAATGGGAGGCGT
>DATMBA010000220.1:0-6605 GCA_035559635.1 Roseiflexaceae bacterium | reverse complement strand
GTGCCGCTGCCCCGCCCGGCGGACAAAGCGGCGCGCGCCGCGGCCCGCGCGGCCTGGGAGGACCGCCTGGCCGCGGTGGTCGCCGCCTTCGCGCCCGACCTGCTGCTGCTCTCTGGGTTCATGCGCGTGCTCTCGGCCGAGTTCCTGGCGCGCTTCCCCGATAGGGTGATCAACCAGCACCCGGCGCTGCTGCCCGAGGGCGGTGGCCCCACCGTCACCACCAGCGCCGGGATCACGATCCCGGCCCTGCGCGGCGCGCATGTGGTGGCCGAGGCGCTGCGGCTCGGCCTGCCCGTCACCGGCTGCACCGTGCATCGCGTGACCCCCACGGTGGACGACGGGCCGATCCTGGCGCGCGCCGAGGTGCCGGTGCTGCCCGGCGACGATGAGGCCGCGCTCCACGAGCGCATCAAGGCCGAGGAGCGCCGTCTCGTCGTCGAGGTGGTCAACCGCCTGGCGCGTGGGTGAGCCGGGCACAGCCTGGCAGCGTGGTGCGGCGATATGCCGGCCCTCATCCCCGGCCTCGCTCCTGCCGCAGCGGGAGCGGGGAGCAGGGGGCGAGAGCCTTCTCCCCTGTCGCTGAAACCCCTGGTCGTGTGTGGAAACCCGTACGAAAGATCAGTTGACGATCCGTGAACACCAGCGAGCGCTTCGGCCTGGTGGCAGGGGAGGCTCGGAGCGGCTTTACCCCTCCGAAAAAGTCATGGTGTGGGGCCGAAACCACACCCGCTGCGCGTACCCTGACAGGGTGAGGAGGGTTGATGACAGATCCGGTTGCGCTGCTCCAGCAGCTCGGGTTCAGCGAGTACGAGGCGCGCGCCTACCTGGCGCTGCTGCAGCAGAACCCGCTCAATGGCTATGAACTCGCGAAGGTGTCGGGCGTACCGCGCGCGAACATCTATGCGGTGCTGCAGAAGCTTGAGGAACGAGGGGCGGTCGTCCGGCTCGACATGCCCAGCAGCTCGCGCTATGCGCCGGTCACTCCGGCGCAGTTGACCGAGCGGATCGGGAGCCGCTTCCAGGATGTGGTGAGCGCAACGCGGCAGGCGCTGGAGGAGCTAGCGACGCCTGCGGCGGCCGCGTATATATGGAACATCGAGGGATACCCGCCCCTGCTTGACCACGCCCGGGCGCTGATCGACGCCACTCAGGAACAAGTGCTGATCGCCCTCAGGCGCCAGGAGGCGGGTGCGCTGGCCGGGGCGCTATCGCAGGCTGAGGCGCGCGGCATCGCGGTGACGACGCTCTGCCTGGACGAGTGCCCCGAGGTGTGTGGCGGCTGCCGCGGCACGATCTGCCGCTCCTGCGCGGCGCTGGCGGCCGAGCAGCACTGGCTGGTGCTGGTGGCGGACGAGGCCGAGATGCTGGCCGGCGAGATCGACGCCCACGGGCACGCGCTGGCCGTGCGCACGCGGCAGCGGCTGCAGGTCGATCTGACAAGCTGGTACATCCGGCATAGCGTCGCGCTCGCGGCGGTGCTTGGGGATCTGAGCAGGCGTCCGGATCAGGTGCTCGCACCTGAGACGCGGACGCTGCTGCAGTCTGTCGATCAGCCCGATCGACGTGGTGGGTGGCTCGATCACCTGCGGGTGCTGGTGCGGGGTGCTCGATAGACCATCGAAGTCCTGCAGGAGGGGCAGGGCGGGCTTCGCCCGCCCTGCAACCCTTCTACAAGCCGAAAGGTTTGTATGGAAGCGAGCGATACCATTGTCGTCGGCGCCGGGCTGGCGGGTCTGGTGGCCGCGCACCGCCTGGCGGCCGCCGGGCAGTCGGTGCTGGTGCTGGAGGCGCGCGAGCGGGTGGGCGGGCGCACCTGGACGCGGCCGGTGGTGGGCGGCCTCAGTCTGGACGTGGGCGGCCAGTGGCTCGGCCCGACGCAGGACCGGGCCTATGCGCTGGTGCACGAGTTGGGGCTGGCGACCTTCCCGACGTACACCGAGGGGCGCAACCTGGTCTACTGGGGTGGGCAGCTGCGCTCCTACCGCGGCCTGATCCCGCGGCTCAGCCCGCTGGTGCTGCTGGACTTCGCGCAGGCCCAGGCGCGCTTCGACCGCATGGCGCGGCGGGTGCCACTCGCGGCGCCCTGGGCGGCCAACCGCGCCGCCGCGTGGGACGGCGAGACATTCGAGAGCTGGATCCAACGCGCCACCCACAGCCACGGCGCGGCCGGACTGCTGCGGCTCTACGCCGAGGCTGTCTTCTCGGCTGAGGCAGCCGACCTCTCGCTGCTGCACGCGCTGTTCTATACCCACGCCGGCGGCGACTCGACGCTCCTGGCGAGCGCGAAGGGCGGCGCGCAGCAGGACCACATCCTCGGCGGCGCGCAGCAGTTGAGCCTGCGCCTCGCCGCGCCGCTCGGCGAGCGCGTGCGCCTCGGCGCGCCAGTGCGCCGCATCGAGCAGAGCGCCACCGGAGTGCGTGTGTTCACCGACGGGGAGTCCTTCGCGGCGCAGGCGGCTATCGTCGCGGTACCGCCCGCGCTGGCCGCCGCCATCGCCTTCGACCCGCCGCTGCCGCCGGATCGTGCGCAGCTGCTGCAGCGCATGCCGGCCGGCTCGGTGATCAAGTGCCTGGCGGTCTACGACGAGCCGTTCTGGCGCGCCTCCGGCCTCAGCGGCCAGTTGACGAGCGACCGCGGACCGGTGAAGGTGACGTTCGACAGCTCGCCGCCCGAGAGTCGCCCCGGCGTGCTGCTCGCCTTCCTGGAGGGCAACGCCGCCCGCCAGTTGGGCCGTGCCACCCAGGACGAGCGGCGGCAGATCGTGATCGCCTGCCTCTGCCGCGCCTTCGGGCCGCGGGCGGCGCGCCCGCTTGCCTACACCGACGTGGACTGGGCCGCCGAGCCGTGGTCGCGCGGGGGCTACGCAGCCTACATGCCGCCCGGCGCCTGGACGTCCTTCGGCCCGGCGCTGCGCCGGCCGGTGGGCCGCGTCCACTGGGCCGGAACTGAGACCGCCACGCGCTGGTGCGGCTACATGGACGGCGCGATCGAGTCCGGCGAGCGCGCCGCGCGCGAGGTCCTCGGCGAGCGCCTCACGCCCGCGGCCGGCTGACCATTGCTGAGGCGGGGAGGTTTGGCGGGGCTTGGCCCCGCCAAACGGATCGCTCGAGGATTTCGGGGCTTGCGGCCCCCCTAGCCCCTGCCAGGGACGCCGAGGGGTTGGGGCGAGTGCGCCCCCAACCCCTATCCCCCAACCTCTACCACTTGCCAGGAGAGTTCCTCGCCGGCGCGGAAGGGCACCACGTCGCCATAGCGCGCGGGGACGCGCCAGGGGCGCTTCTCGAGCGCCACCGTCTTGGCCGGGGGCGTCAGGCCGTAGATGCGGCGCGCGTTGCCGGAGACGAACTGCTGCAGCCGGTCCAGCGCGCCGTAGCGCTCGAACAGTTCGGCCAGCAGCGGCAGCGCCACGGGTGCGCTGAACACGCCCGCGGCGCAGCCAGCGGACTCCTTGGCGTGGCGCGGGTGGGGCGCCGAGTCGCTGCCGAACATCAGCTTCGGGTGCGGGCGCAGCGCCGCCGCCAGCAGCGCGTCGCGGTCCTCGGGGCGCTTGGCGATCGGCTTGCAGAACAGGTGTGGCCGCAGCAGCCCGCCCGCCACGTCATCCAGTGTGATCAGCAGGTGGTGCAGCGTGACGGTGGCGTACAGGTTCGGGTGCTCGTCCAGCAGGGCCGCCGCCTGGCGGGTGGTGATGTGCTCCATCACGATCGTCAGGCGCGGGAAGCGGCGCGCCAGCCGGCCGTACACCGGCAGGAACTCCGCCTCGCGCTCCAGCACGAAGCCGTGCGTCTCGCCATGCACCAGCAGCGGGATGCCCAGGCGTTCCATCGCCGCCAGCGTAGGCAGGGCGTCGTCCAGGTTCTGTACGCCAGCGGCGCTGTTGGTGGTGACGCCGGCCGGGTAGAGCTTGACGCCGATGATATGCTCCTTCGCGGCCACCAGTTCCTCCTCGCTGTAGCCGCGGAAGAACAGCGTCATGTACGGCTCGAAGGTGTGCCCGGCCGCGGCGGCCCGCACGGCGGCGCGGTAGCCCTCCAGTCGCGCGAGGCTGTCCACCGGTGGCACGAGGTTTGGCATCACCACCGCCCCGGCGAAGCTGCGGGCGCTCAGTGGCGCCACCAGCGCCAGCAATTCCCCCTCGCGCAGGTGGAGGTGCATGTCCAGCGGGGCATCCAGTTCCAGGCGCATCGCTCGTCCCCCTGCGTAGAAGTCGATCGCCCGGGCATTATACTCCGCCCGGCGGCGTGCTATGATACCGCGGGGAGGTTTGGAGGGTTGTGTCCCTCCAAAAGAATGACGCCAATCTATGCTCTCCACCGCACCGCACCACATCGACGCGCTCACCGGCGCCGCCAGCCGCGCCGCCCTGGAGTCGCTGCTGCCCGCGGCGATCGAACGCGCCGCCAGCGCGTCGCGCCCGCTGGCGCTGCTGGTGATCGACCTTGACCACTTTAAGAGCGTCAACGACGCCTTCGGCCACGCGCGCGGCGACGCGGCGCTGGCCGAGTTCACCCGGCGCGCGCTGGGTGTGATCCGCGCCGAGGACACGCTGTTCCGCTATGGCGGCGACGAGTTCGTGGCGCTCCTGCCCGGCGCCTCGCTGGCCCAGGCCTGGCGCATCGCCCAGCGCCTGCTGGACGAGGTGCAGGGCGCGCCCTTCCCCGGCGATCCGCCGCTGGCCCTCACGCTCAGCGTCGGCGTCGCCACCTTCCCCGAGGACGGCGCCACGCCCACCGCCCTCTTCGCCGCGGCGGACCGGCGCAGCTACTGGGCCAAGCGCGGCGGCCGCGGGCGCGCCGTGTGCGACGACTCGCCCGCCGAGGCTGCACAGCGTCCGGCGCCACTGCCCCGTCCGATCGAGCGTGACGCCGCGCTCGCCCAGGCCCACGCCTTCCTGGAGGCCGCCCCGCGCCATCCCCTCGCCCTGCTGCGCATCGCCGGGCCGCCGGGTATGGGGCGCACCCGCCTGCTGGACGAGCTGCGCCATGCGGCGGCGCTGCGCGGCTTCGGCGTGCTGCACTTGGCGGGCGACCCGCAGCTACGCCGGCGGGTGTACGGGGCGCTGAGCCGCGCGCTCGCGGAGTGGCCGGTGATGCCGCACCCCGCCGCCGGCCCGCGCGAGCTGGCCCAGGCCCTGCAGCGCGAATTGGAGCGCCGCGCCAGCCCCGCGCTGCTCCTGGCGTTGGACGACCCGGCCGAGCTGGACCAGGCGACGCTCGACCTGCTGCGCGAGATGCTGGCTGGCCAGCACCTCGCCCACGTCGCCCTGGCGCTGGCCGACGCCGGGCACCCGGCCGACGCCTACGGCCTGGCCGAGGCGGCTCGCCACAGCGCACGCATCGACCTCGAGCCGCTCTCCCCCACCGGCGTACACGTCTGGCTGCGCCACACCCTGCGCTGGGAGCCGCCCGAGGAGTTGGTGCGCTGGTTTCGCGCCGCCACCGAGGGCATCCCCCGGCGGGTCGAGCGCGGCCTGGCCTACGTGATCGACTATCACCTGCTCACGCCGGATGCTGGCGGCTGGCGCTTCCGCTACGACCTGCTGGCGCTCGACCTGGCGCGGGCGCTCGAGCGAGAGGCGGACGGGCCGCGCCACAACCTGCCGGCGGGCCTGAGCGAGCTGGTGGGGCGCGAGGCGGAGCTGCAGCAGCTCGCCGCACTGATCCCGCAGCAGCGCCTGGTGGTGCTCACCGGCCCCGGCGGCATCGGCAAGACCAGGCTGGCGCTCCAGGCCGCCGCCGAGAGCCTGCACCACTTCGCCGACGGGGTCTTCTGGGTTCCGCTTGCGGCGGTCACCAGCCAGGATCAGCTCGCGGACGCCATCGCTGCCGCGCTCGGGTTGGCACTCAGCGGTGACGCGGAGGGTGGCCTGATCACGGCGCTGCGGCGGAAGCGCCTGCTGCTGGTGATGGACAACGTCGAGCAACTCGGCGACGATCTCTCGCCGGTGGAGCGCCTGCTGGAGCGCGCACCCGGCGTCCACGCCCTGCTCACCGCGCGCACACCGCCCGCCCTGAGCGGCGCCTATACCATGCCGGTGGCCGGGCTGCCGGTGGTGGCTGGCGACGATCTGGCGGCCGGGGCGGTGCAGTTGCTCCTGCGGCGCGCCCGGCAGGCGGACCCGGAGCTGGTCATCGGTGAGGAGGAGCGCGCCGCCGCGGGCCGCATCTGCCGGCTGGTGGAGGGGATGCCGCTGGCGATCGAGCTGGCCGCCGCACAGGCCCGCAACTACACCCTCGGCCAGATCGCGGATGCACTGGCTGGGAGCCTTGAACTGCTGAACCTGGGCCTGTCCGGCGGAGAGGCGGGCGACGGGCCGGCGCTGCCGGAGCGCCACCGCAGCATGGCCGCGGTGCTGGAGAGCTTCTGGCGCCTGCTCTCGGACGAGGAGCGCCGCGTGCTGGCCCGGCTGGGGGTGTTCCGCGGCGGCTTCCTGGGCGACGCCGCGCGTTCGGTGGCGGGCGCGTCCCCCTTCTTCCTCAGCGCGCTGGTGGCGAGCGGCTACCTGCGCCGCGCGCCGGGCGGGCGCTACGAGCTGCACGAGCTGCTACGCCAGTACGCAGCCGAGCGCCTGGCGCAGGATCCCGCGGAGCACGACGCGGCCTAC
>DATMBA010000219.1:0-14557 GCA_035559635.1 Roseiflexaceae bacterium | reverse complement strand
GCCACCTTGAAGATCGAGGAGTTGATGTTCGCGCTGCGCCGCCAGTACACGATTATCATCGTGACGCACAACATGCAGCAGGCGGCGCGCGCCTCGGACTACACGGCCTTCTTCCTGATGGACCGTGACCGGGCGGGGGAGTTGATCGAGTACGGTCCGACCACGCGCCTCTTCACCACGCCGCAGGACAAGCGGACGGAGGACTATATCTCCGGGCGCTTCGGCTAGTACGCTGAATCGTATGTTGTTGCGCTACGCGCGCCGCTTTCGAGCGGGCTCAAGCCCTTCGAAAACCCTGGGCGGACTTCCGCCGCCATGGACTAGTGGCAATACCTTTCAAATACGGGAGGATGTGGAGGGCGAAGCCCTCCTTATCCTCCCCCGGTGGGGGTGTGGGGGCGGATGCGCCGCCCCTACACCCCCACCGGGAAGGGGTTTGCGGGGGCCTGCGGCCCCCGCACCCCCACGCTGCGGGCAGCGCCCGCTTATTTGAAAAGTATTGGAGCTAGAGGGGATTCCCCTCACGAGTTTTGACAACCGGAATCGGCAGCTGGATTCGCGGCTTTCGCCGGTCAAGGCCGCCTGAAGGCTCGAATCCAGGGGAGGGTAGCGCCGAACTCGATTGTCAAAACTCAAGAGAGCGCCCCAGAGGATCGTATGCGCTGGCTTCTCCTCAAACTCATCCGTTTCTACCAGGTCTTCATCTCCCCGGCCCTGCCGCCGAGCTGCATCTACACGCCGAGCTGCTCGAAGTACACCTACGAGGCGATCCAGAAGTACGGCGCGCTCAAGGGCAGCTACATGGGCATCCGGCGCATCCTGCGCTGCCACCCCTGGGCTCGCGGCGGGCATGACCCCGTGCCGTAACCCATGATGCGTGCATCGCGCATCACGCCTTCCCCAGCGCCGCCGGGATCGCCTCGCGCAGCGCCTCGACGATGCGGTCGATCTGCTCCTCGGTGGTGACGAGCGGCGGCGCGAAGAGGATCATGTCGCCCAGGAAGCGCGTGAACACCCCGCGCTTCAGCAGCTCGCCGTACACCTTCTGGCCCACGGCCGCCTCCGCCGGGAACGCCTGCTTCGTTGCCTTGTCCGCCACCAACTCCACCGCCGCCATCATGCCCAGGCCGCGCACATCGCCCACGCCCTCCAGCTCCAGCAGGGTGCGCAGGCCGGCCAGGAAGCGCTCGCCGAGCGAGGCCGCCCGCTCCACCAGCCTCTCGCGCTCGAGGATGGCGATGTTCGCCAGCGCCACCGCGCAGCAGGTGGGGTGGCCGGAGTAGGTGTAGGCGTGCATCCAGCGCTTATCGCCCGGCACGCTGTGGATCGCCTCCCGGATGCGGTCGGAGACGCCGATCCCGCCGAGGGGCACATAGCCGCTGGTGATCCCCTTGGCGAACTGCATGATGTCCGGCTCGACGCCATAGTGCTCCAGGCCGAACCACCGGCCGGTGCGGCCGAAGCCGGTGATCACCTCATCCGAGATCAGCAGCACGTCGTACGTGTCGCAGATCGCGCGGATACGCGGGAAGTAGTCCTCCTGCGGCACGATCACGCCGCCGGCGCCCTGCACCGGCTCGGCGATGAAGGCCGCCACCGTCTCCGGCCCCTCGCGCAGGATGGCCTCCTCCAGCAGGTTGGCCGCCGCCACGCCGTCGCTCACGCCGGGGGTCTTATTCACGAAGCGGTACGGGTAAGGCGACTCGATGTGCGTGAAGCCGGGGACGCGCGGCTCGAACATCGGCCAGTAGGCCGGCAGGCCGGTGGCGCTCATGGCGGCCATGGTCACACCGTGGTAGGCCCGCATGCGCGAGATGAACTTGACCTTCTCCGGCCTGCCCACCGCCTTCCAATAGAAGCGGGCGGTTTTGAACGAGCTCTCGGTAGACTCGGCGCCGCCGCTGGTGAAGAAGAAGGTGTTGATCGACGGGTAGGCCAGCTGGCTGAGCTTCTCGCCAAGCTGGATGGCGGGCAGGTTGGTGGAGCCGGTGTAGGAGGAGGCGTAGGCCAGCGTGGACATCTGCTCGCGTGCGGCTTCGGCAAGTTCGCGCCGCCCGTGACCCACGTTCACGTTCCACAGGCAGCTCAGCCCGTCGATATACTCATTGCCCTCGATGTCCTTCAGCAGCGCGCCGCGCCCCTCCACCCAGATCTTCGGCGCCTGGTGGCCCGAGGGGTGGAAAAGCGGGTGGATCAGGTGCGCCAGGTCGGATTTGGTGTACTCGGTGATGTCGGCGGTGGTCATGCCGGGGATTCCTCCTTCGTCATTCGTGATGCGGAATGCGGAATGCGGAATGCGTGATCCGTGATCTGTCATGCGTGATCCGTAAGCTTTTGCCGTGCTGTGTGAAGCGATGCCGGCGGATCGTCAGCGCCTTCCTGCCAGGATCTCCGCCGTACCAGCCGACATCCCGCCGCGATTCCGTAGCCAGCAGTTCATGACGATTCGCCGTGCGTCTGCGGATCACGCTGCACCGGTCGCGAGTCGCGCATCACAGGTTCCGGGTTACGCATCCCGCATCCCGCACTACAGGCTGCAGCGTGCAAACGCAGCGCGCAGCGCCGCCACCGGCTCGCCGCGCGGGATGAACTCCTGCGCCAGGTAGCCGTCGTAGCCGGTCTCCTGGATGGCGCGCACGATCGGCGGGTAGTTGATCTCCTGGCTGTCGTCGATCTCGTGGCGGCCAGGGTTGCCGGCGGTGTGGTAGTGGCAGATCTGGCGGTGGTGTGCGCGGATGGTGCGGATGAGGTCGCCCTCCATGATCTGCATATGGTAGATGTCGTACAGCAGCTTGACGCGCGGCGAGCCCACCAACTCCACCACCTTCGCGCCCCAGGCCGTATGGTCGCACTGGTACCCGGGGTGGTCCACCTTGCTGTTGAGCAATTCCAGCGCCAGGTTGACCCCGGCGTCCTCGGCGGCGCGCGCCACCCGCCGCAGCCCCTCGGCCGTGACCTCGGCGCCCTCCTCGTCGGGAACGCCCTGGCGGCTGCCGCTGAAGCAGATCAGGTTGGCCACCCCCCAGCGCTCAGCCAGGCGCAGGTTGGCGAGGATCTCGCGCTCGATGCGCTCGTGGTGCTCGCGGCGGTTGAGACCGGATTCGATTGAGGCGTGGCCGTTGACGGCCGCGATGGCCAGGCCGTGGTTCTTGATGAACTGCCAGTGCTCCTGCGGCGCCAGGTCGATCGCGGCGTAGCCGATCTCGGCGGCGGCGCGCACCAACGCCTCGGGGGTCATCAGGCGCGGCACCAGGCACCACCAGGCCACAGATTGCTTGATGTTCGACAACGTCGGCTCCTTGAACGCTGAACGCGAACGCTGAAGGTTCAGCAGCAACGCCACCATGTTACTACAACGCTGTTCTGGCTTTGGCGCTCGTCGATCGGCCCAGGTGGTTGTCGCACGATGGTCATCCTTCAGCGTTCAGCGTTTAGCCTTTCAGTGACCCGTCCGTCCCGCACCTCCAGCACGCGCTCGGCGAAGCCCCGCAGGAAGGCGCGGTCGTGGGAGACGGCCACCACCGTGCCATCGAAGGCCGCCAGCGCCTGCTCGAAGTGCTCGCGGCCGTCGATATCCAGGTGGTTGAGTGGCTCGTCGAGCAGCAGCAGGTTGCAGCCGCGCAACACCAGGAGCGCCAGTTGGAGCCGGCTGCGCTCGCCGAGCGAGCAGCGGCCCACCGGGCGGAACACCGCGTCGCCGCCGAACAGGAAGAAGTGCAGGAAGGTGCGCGCCTCGGTCTCGCTCATCGGCCGCTCGCGCAGCGCCGTCTCCAGCACTGTGCGCCGCGGGTCGAGCGTCTCCTGCTCCTGCGCCAGCACCCCCAGCCGCACATTCGCGCCAAGCCGGATCGTGCCGGCCAGCGGCTGGAGCGCGCCGGCGATCAGGCGCAGCAGCGTGGTCTTGCCGGCGCCGTTCGGCCCGACGATCGCCACCCGCTCGCCGTACTGCAACTCGAACGTGACGTCGCGCAGAAGCCACCCAGACGACCGACGACCGACGACCGACGACTCGTTCGCGGCCATATCGCCTGTGGTCGGTGGTCGGTGGTCAGCGGTCGAGTAGTCGAAGTCCACCCCCTCCACCCGCAGCACCGCCCGCCCGCCCGGCGGCGGCTCACCGAAATCCAGCTTCAGTCCCCAGCGCTGGCGTGGTTTCTCCACCCGCTCGTCGGACTCCAGGTAGCGCTCCAGCTTGCGCTCGCGGGCATGGGCCAGCTTGGCCACCTTGGCCGAGATGCGCCCGTGGTAGTCGCGGCCGCGCTTGGGGCCGTTCTGGATGCGCTGCGCCAGCCCCTTGACGCGCCGGATGTCGGCCTCCACCTCCTCGATGTAAAGCTGCTGGTCCTGCCAGGCGGCCAGGTGCGCGGCGCGCTCCTGGTCCCGCGCGGCGGCGAAGGCGCTGTAGTTGCCGGGGTAGCTCTTCAGCGTGCGCCGCTCGATGTCCAGGTGCAGGATGCGCGTGGCCGTCTGGTCCAGGAACTCGCGGTCGTGGGAGACGATCAGCACCGCGCCAGGGTACTCGCGCACGAAGCCCTCCAGCCAGGCGAGCGCCTCCACGTCCAGGTGGTTGGTCGGCTCGTCGAGCAGCAGCAGGTCCGGCTCGCCGAGCAGCAGCGTCGCCAAGCCGAGGCGCGTCTTCTGGCCGCCGCTAAGCGTGGCCACCGGGGTCTCGGGCGCCACATCGCCCAGGCCGAGGCCCTGCAGCACCATGGCGGCACGGCGCTCACGCTCGTAGCCCCCCAGCGCCTCGAAGCGCGCCAGGGCCGCGTCGTACTGCTGCATCGCGGTCTCGAGATCCACCGCGGAGGGCGCAGCGGCAGTACTGGTCTGCCGCTCCCCACTCGCAACCTCTGTGCGCTTTGTGCGTTCTGTGCCCGCTCCCGCGGTGGCAAGAGCGTCCGCGGCGCGCTCGAGTGCCCGCTCGGCCGCGGTGAAGTCCGCCTGGGCTGCGGCCACCACCTCGCCCACCGTGCTGGCGAGCGCGGCCTCGAAGGACTGCGGCAGGTAGCCGATCGTCAGGTCCGGCGGCGTGCGGACCACCGCCCCGGCGTCCGGTTGCTCCGCGCCGACGATGATACGCAGCAGGGTGGTCTTGCCGGCGCCGTTTGGGCCGATCAGCCCGACACGCTCGCCGCGGTTGAGGATAAAGGAGATATCGTTGAGGACGGTGGCCGCGCCGAAGCTCTTGCGCAGGCCCTGAACCTGAAGCATATGTCAACCTCTCTCTCTGCATATCGCGAGGCCTCAGAAGCGCCACCCTCCCTGGGGTGCGCCCCTCGCCCGCGTGGGGATGGCTGCCTGGTTAGCGAGAGAGGTTCAACATCATCTGCTCCTTGCTCGCAGAGCGCCTGCCAGCCGCGGCTGTGGCCGGTGCGTGGCGGGGAGTATTATAGCGCATCTCTAGCCCGCCTCGTGCTCCTCGCCGTACCCCTCGTTGAGCACGTGCTCGCACAGGCGGCGCAGCAGCGCGAAGGTGAGCGCCTCGCCCTCCTCGTCCCCACGCGCGGGCAGCGGCGTGCGCTCCACGTAGTGGCGCCTCAGGCGGTTCAGCAACGACTCGACGTAGGCGGAGCGATTAATGCTGGTATCCATGTCCGGCTCCTCGCGCGGCGCGGCGCAGTAGCTACGACGGTACTATCGAGTACCAGTACTATAGCACCACTCGGCCAGTATGGCGAGGGGCCGGCGATCCCATGTACGTTACGATCTTGTCAGTTGCCGGCGCCGCTGTCATCCGCTATCCGCCGTCATCCGCTATCCGCTTATCCGCTCCCTATCCGCTGCCCCCCCACCACGCCGAAGTAGTGCTCGAAGAAGCGCGGGGCGTCCACCTCCAGCGCCACCTCATGGGGCGCACCGGGTGCACCCGGCCGCCAACGCGTCACCGCGGCCGTGCCCTCCTCCAGCGAGACCTCGACAGTGCCAGGGACGAAGCGGCACAGCTCCGCGTCGAAGATCGTCGCCGCCGCCAGCGGGTCGTGGAAAGTGATCTCCGGCCGCGTCTGGAACCAGACCTCGGCGAAGTCCAGCACCGGCGCCAGCAGCGGCGCGCGGAAGCGGGCGCGGCACGCGGCGGCCTCCAGCCGCACCCGGCGCGTCACATCCAGCCCCACCGAGCGATGCACCGGCGCCGCCGCGCGGTACACCACGTCCGCCGCGTGCGGGTCGCAGGAGATATTCCACTCCGGTTTCTCCGGATTATCCACGAACACGCCGCCCATCAGCACCAACGCCCGGAGCAGCCGCGGGATCTGTGGGTCGGCCTGGAACAGCTGCGCCAGGTTGGTGAGCGGCCCGATCGCCAGCAGCACCACCTCGCCGGGGTGGGCGCGGATCGTCTCGCGCAGGAAGGCCACCGCCTGCCCCTGGGGGAAGTGCATCTCGTGCGGCCAGCGCTCGAGCGCCGCGGCCTGCGGGCAGCGCGGCTGGCGCTGCGCCACCACCAGCGGCGCCTCGGCCCCGGGGAAGATGGGCACGGCGCGCCCGGCCACCCGGCAGAGGGCGCTGACCATGCGAGCGCGCAGTTCCGGCTCGCCGCTCACCGTGGTGACGCCTAGCAACTCGCACGCCGGCTGGGCCAGCAGGTACGCCAGGCAGACCGCGTCGTCGATGTCCGAGCCGATGTCGGTGTCCAGGATCAGTTTGGTTGGCATGGGGATTCTCTTTTCTTCTCTTGGAGAGGCTGTGCCCCTCCAGACCTTCCGCTGCGGTGACGCGCGCCAGCATAGCACCGATCGACGCTGGTGCGTATAATACGTCACCGTCCACTCGGAGGGGAGGAGTTGCTGGGGAGGGCGAAGCCCTCCCCAAACTCCTCTCTATGATGCCGTCATAGACACAAAGGGGCGCCATGCCATTCCAGTTCGAGGTGCTCGCGCGGGACCAGCGGAGCCGGGCGCGCACGGGGCGCATCACCACAGCGCACGGCGTGGTGCAGACTCCGGTGTTCATGCCGGTGGGCACGCGCGGCAGCGTCAAATCGCTCACGCCCGAGGAGGTGGCCAGCCATGGCGCCGACATCATCCTCGGCAACACCTACCACCTCTACCTGCAGCCGGGGCACGAGCTGATCGCGAGGCGCGGCGGGCTGCACCGCTTCATGGGGTGGGACGGGCCGATCCTGACCGACTCGGGCGGCTTCCAGGTCTTCAGCCTGGTGTACGGCGGGATCGCCGACGAGATCAAGGGGCGCCGGCCGGCCCACCCGCAGACCCAGCCCGGCATGGTCAGGGTCACCGACGAGGCGGTAGTGTTCAAGTCCTACATCGACGGCTCGACACACGTCTTCACACCGGAGCGCAGCATCGAAGCGCAGAAGGGGATCGGCGCCGACATCATCCTGTGCTTCGACGAGCTGCCGCCCTTCCACGCCGGCTACGACTACACCGCCCGCTCGCTGGCGCGCACCCACGCCTGGGAGGCGCGCTGCCTGGCGTTCCACCGGCGCACGCTCGGCGGCGCGGGGCTGCCGTTCGCGGCGCCCAACCCCCACCAGGCGCTGTTCGGCATCGTGCACGGTGGCGTGTGGGAGGACCTGCGGCGCGAGAGTGCCGAGTACATCGGCGGGCTGGGCTTCGACGGCCTGTGCATCGGCGGGTCGCTCGGCGGGGACAAAGCCCAGATGCGCGCGGTGGTGGACATGACGGTGCCGCACATGCCGGAGCACCTGCCGCGCCACCTGCTGGGGATCGGCGACGTGGACGACCTGATCGAGGGCGTGGCGCGCGGCATCGACATGTTCGACTGCGTCACCCCCACACGGCTCGGGCGGCATGGCACGGCGCTGGTGCGCAACCCCGCCCGGCGCTTCAAGCTGAACGTCACCAACGCTGCCCTACGCGAGGACGACGGCCCGCTGGACGCCTGGTGCCAGTGCTACACCTGCACACGCTACTCGCGGGCCTACATCCACCACCTGTGGCGCGCCGAGGAGCTGCTGGGCATCCGGCTCGTCAGCCTGCACAACGTCGCCTTCCTGCTGCAGCTCATGGCCGAGGTGCGCGCCAGCATCGAGGATGGGCGCTTCGCCGAATTGCGGCAGGAGTGGCTCGGCGATGGCGCGGATGCATCCGTGCTAGAATGATGCCACACAGATAACTCAGCGCATCGGCCAGGCGAGACTGTGTTATAATCGGCGTCGTCCTTAGTGTCAGAAGTACACAGTCTCAGTTAGCCGACGCGAGGCAGTTGGTCGCCCGGCGCGCGACCGAAGCACCCAAGGAGGGCACGATGAACTCTGGACGGGGCGGGCTCAGCAGCACGGCGCTGGCGCTGATCCCGCTGGCGATCGCGATCAACATCGCGGTGGGGCAACTGGTGATCACGACGCGCGTGCTGCCGCTGTATCTGGACAGCATCGGCACGGTGTTGGTGGGGGCGCTCTTGGGGCCGTGGCTAGGGATGCTGACCGGGGCGCTCTCGAACATCATCTGGACGCTCACCGGCCTGCCCAACAGCGGCCCGGCGATCTGGTTCTCCTACGTGGCCGCGGTGATCGGCCTGATCGCCGGGTTCGCCGGGCGGGCCGGGCTGTTCGTGCGCGAGTCGCCGCGCTGGCTCTCGGCGATCTTCGGTGCGATCTTCTTCTTCGCGTTGGCGCTGTTCGTGCTGATGTTCCTCGGCGCGCAGTACGATGAGACCTCCGGCTTCACCACCTTCCCGACGATGTCCGACCTGGTGGCACAGCAGCCGCTGGTGTTCATCGCGGCCACGGTGGTGGGGGCCGCGCTCGGTTACTTCGTGCTGCAGCGGGCCGGATACGCTGGTCTCGCTGGGCTGTTCACCGGGGTAGTGGCGGCCATCCTCTCGGCGCCGATGGCGGCCTACGTGTTCGGCGGCGTCACCGGCTCGGGCACCGACCTGCTGGTGGCGGCCTTCCGCGCCTCGGGCGCCAACATCCTTGCCGCGACGTTCGCACAGGGTGCGGTCTCGGACCCGTTCGACAAGATGACTTCCTTCCTGCTGGTGTGGTTGATCATCCAGGCCCTGCCGCGCCGCCTGCTGATGCGCTTCCCCACTATGCAGCGGAATGAGACGGAAGGCTAAACGCTGAACGCTGAACGCTGACCTGACCGGAGCATAATCGAAGCAGTACAGCTCCGATCATGCCACGGCTTGTTCATCCTTCAGCGTTCATGGTTCAGCGTTACAGAGCGATGCTCTCGATCTACGCGCAGGGCACAAGCCGCATCCACCGGCTCAACCCGCTCACCAAGCTGACGGCGGCGCTGCTGCTGATCGCGGCGGCGTACCTGCTGCCGGGCCTGCTCACACCGCTCGCGCTGTTCGGCATGCTGGTGCTGCTGGCCTACGCCGCTGGCGTGGGCGGACCATTTCTCTGGACCTCGCTCAAGGCGCTACTGCCGATCACCTTCTCGCTGTTCCTGATCCAGGGGGTGCTGTTCCCGCCACCGGGCGCCACCCCCTTCCGCCTCGGCCCGCTCACGTTCACCTACGAGGGGCTGGCGTTCGCCTTCCTGATCAGCAGCCGCCTGCTGACCCTCTCGGCGGCCATGCTGCTGCTGCTGCGCACCACGCCGCCGGGGGACCTGGTGCAGAGCCTGGTGGAGAAGGGCCTGCCGCGCAGCATCGGCTATGTGCTGCTGGCGGCGCTGCAGATCGCGCCCGATATGTCGGCCCGCGCCACCGCCATCCTGGAGGCGCAGCGCTCGCGCGGCCTGGAGACCGAGGGGATCTTCCGGCGGCTGCGCGCCCTGCCCGCGCTCGTCGGCCCACTGGTGGTAGGCGCGCTGGTGGACGCCGAGGAGCGCGCCATGGCGCTCGAGTCGCGCGCTTTCACGGCCCCTGGCCCCAAAACCACCCTGCGCGACATCCCGGACACGCCTGCCGAGCACGTCGCGCGCACGCTCATGCTACTGGCGCTGGCGGCGCTGTTTATCTGGCGTGCCGCCGGCGCATTCCTGTAGCCGTTCTCCTGGGAAGGTCTGGAGGGGCTGTGCCCCTCCACAGAAAGCAATGGGGATCTTTGCGGGGGCCTGCGGCCCCCGCAGCCCCTGCTGCGAGGCAGCATGCCGATCATCAGCCTGCGCGACGTCACCTTCACCTATGCCATCGGCAAGACCCCCGCGCTGCGGAACATCACGTTGGACGTGCCGGCCGGGCAGGTCCTGGGGGTGATCGGCCGCGCCGGCGCCGGTAAGAGCACGCTCTGCGCGCTGTGCACCGGCTTCGTGCCGCACTTTTACCACGGGCGCCTGCGCGGCACCGCCGTGGTGGACGGGCAGGACGTGGTGCAGCATCCGGTGGCCGAGCTGGTGCGCCACGTGGCGCTGGTGAGCAGCAACCCCTTCAGCCAGATCTCCGGCGCGCGCACCACCGTCTACGAGGAGGTGGGCTTCGGGCTGGAGAACCTCGGCGTGCCGCGCGCCGAGATGATCGAGCGCATCGACTGGGCCCTGCGCGAGATGCAGATCGCGCACCTGCGCGACCGCTCGCCCTACGCGCTCTCCGGCGGCCAGCAGCAGCGCATGGTGATCGCGGCGGCCCTGGCGATGCGCCCGCCGGTGCTGGTGCTGGACGAGCCGACGGCCCAGCTGGACCCGCCCGCCGCGGCGGAGCTGGCCGGGCTGTTGCGCGAACTGAGCCGCGAGGGGACGACGATCGTCGTCGCTGAGCACCACCTGGAGTGGGTGGCCGAGCTGGCTGACCGGGTGGTGGCGCTGGACGCAGGCGGCGTGCTGGCCGACGGCCCGCCCGACCAGGTGATGTGCGACCCGCTGCTGCTGGAGCGCGGCGTCGGCTGGCCGCGCCCGGCCCTCTTCGCCGCCCGCGCCCGCGAGCAGGGCCGCTGGCCCACTGAGCGCCCGCTGCCGGTGACGCTCGCGGGGTTGGTTGAGGGCCTGCGCGCGACCGACGACGAACGACGGACGACGGACGACGGACGACGGACGGCGCACGATCGCGAACTATCTGTCAGGGCGTCGGAGGCTTCGTTGGTCGTTGGTCGTTCGTCGTTGGTCAAATTGGAGGGCGTCCACTTCACCTATCCCTCGGGCGTCGAGGCGCTCAAGGGGGTCTCGCTGGCGCTGGGGCCGGGGGAGCGCGTGGCGCTGCTAGGGCGCAACGGCGCCGGCAAGAGCACGCTGCTGCGGCACCTCAACGGCCTGCTGCGCCCCTCCCAGGGGCACGTCACAGTCGCCGGCGAGGACACGCGGCGTATCTCGGTGGCCCGCGCGGCCCGCCGTGTCGGGTTAGTGTTCCAGGATGTGCGCAACCAGCTCTTCGCCCGCACCGTGCGCGAGGAGTTGCTGTTCGGGCCGCGCAATCTCGGCTACCCGCCCGCCCAGGCCCAGGCGTTGGCCGAGCGTGCCCTCGCGGCCCTCGGCCTGGAGGACGCCGCCGACGAGCACCCCTATGACCTGCCATCGGCGCGGAGGCGCCTGGTGGCGGTGGCCGCCGTGCTGGCTATGGACACCGACCTGCTGGTGCTGGACGAGCCGACCGCCGGGCTGGACACGGCTGGCGTGGCGCTGCTCGGCCGCCTCACCCGCGAACTGGCCGCGCGCGGCAAGAGCGTGCTGGTGGTCAGCCACGACCTCAACTTCTGCTTCGAGCACCTGGAGCGCATCGTCCTCATGCGGGACGGGCGCATCGTGCTGGACTCCCCGCGCGGCGAGCTATCCCCCGAGGAGCTGACCCTGCTGGACGAGACCGTGGGCCTGCCGCTGGAATTGCGGGTGGCGCGCGAGCTAGGGGTACCGGACCGCTGACGCGCTGAGGGGGTGATAACGCTGAGGGCGGGCATGCGCGCCCTCACATTCAGTGACGTCACCCCCTCAGCGTGCCAGCGATCCCCGTAGTAGCCCCTCGCCCCCGCTACGCGGAAGATGGTACAATACGCGCGGATGCCATGTTCAGACAGTGTGCGGAGCTTCAGGATGACGACCCCAGCCGACAGCTTCCTCCCGCCCCCACCCCAGTCGGGCCGCGGCGCGCCCCCGCCGGACCAGGAGGAAGAGCAGCGCGGCCTCTGGGCACAGCTGCTCACTGCCTTCCGCGACCTGAGCGGCGTGTTCGACGCCTTCGCCAACGACGCGCACCCGCAGGTGCGGGCCTTGGGGCGCACTGCCCGGCAGCGGCGCCAGCCGCAGGCCAACGACTTCTTCGCGTTGGGGGATCTCTGCGCGCGCCTCACGCCGCAGGCTGGCACGCTCAGCGGCACCTACGCCGCCAAGACGGTGGCCGCCTACACCCGCGCGGGGGACATCGCACCCGCCGAGGCGAACAGCGCTCGCCGGGCCCTGATCGCCTTCGCCCTCTGGATGGCCGACGCCGCCCGCGCCCTCGGCGACTACGAGGCGCTCAAGGTCGGCCTGCTCACCTGCGAGCGCGTGCTGCAGGTCACCGGGGACACGGCGCCGATCGCCGAGGTGGACCGCCTGCGCGAGGCCGAGACCCGCCTGCGCGAGCAACTCACCCGCATGTTCGAAGACGAGCGCAGCGCCGCGCTCGACGCGCGCGCCACCGCCGAGCGCGAGAGCCGCATGCTCACCGACCAGGGACAGATGCTGCTGCGCCAGGGGAAACCACAGGAGGCCTACGACCTGTTCGAGCGCGCCCTCGCCGCCGCCGACGACAATCACGCCGCCTGGCTCTGGCGCGCTATGGCCCTCACCGACCTCGGCCGCTTCGACGACGCCCTCGTCAGCTACGACCGCGCCCTGGCGCTCGAGCCGGACAGCGCCGGTGTCTGGAACAATAAAGGCTCGCTGCTCATGGAGCTTGGCCGCCTGGAGGCCGCCCTGGCTTGCTTCGAGCGCGCCCTCGAGCTCTCCGCCGCCGTCTCCACCGTCAAGGCTGTCTACTGGCTCAACAAGGGCAAGGCGCTCTACATGCTCGGCCGCTACCAGGACGCCCGCGACGCGCTGGTACGCTCCCACCAACTCGACCCCTCGGCCGAGAGCGCCGCTGGCATCGCCGCCTGCCGCGAGCGCCTGGACATGGTGCAGCACTGAAGCGCTGAGGGAAGAACCACATGCGGTCCCCCTCAACGCCCTCAGGCATTCAGCACTTCAGCAAGCCCTCAGCGGTTCAGTGTTGCGGAATCGTAACGGGGGTGCTATAGTGGGGGCGTATCAGAGCGGCCGAAGGCTGCATCGCGTACGATGGAATGTAGAATCGCCCAGCACGTTGACAACGGAAGCCCCCGAAGATACGTCGCCTGCTCGCAGGCCACGCCGGTGCAGCTACACCCGGCGGCCCGTCGGGCGACGTGCAGGGCTTTGACTCGCTCGTGAGATGCTGCGCACGATGGCTCGGCCGGGCTGCGGCGCCCCTCCCCTGAGCTGGCCGCGCGTTCGGCGCCCGTGGACATCCCCCGGCGCGCCTCGAACCAGGCCCCCAGCAGGCGCCTCCCCCGCAACAGCCACCCGCGCACCCGCCACACGAGCGCTGTCTGGCCCAGGCCCTTCGCGCACGGAGCTTTCCGCTGTCCGCGCCCCACCAGGAGCAAGTCAGACCACCAATGCCAAGTGACAACAGCCGCCCCGACGTAGCCGTCTTCATCGACTTCGAGAACGTCTACGTCTCTGTCCGCGACAAGCTCGGCGTCAACCCCAACTTCGAGATGATCATGGACCGCGTCGCGGATCTCGGCCGCGTCGTGATCGCCCGTGCCTACGCCGATTGGTACCGCTACCCGCGCGTCACTAGCGCGCTGTACGCCAACGGCATCGAGCCGATGTACGTGCCGACGTACTACTACGACCGCGAGATGGGCCGCACCGGCCGCGCGATCAAGAACAGCGTCGATATGAACCTGTGCATCGACGCGATGAAGACGCTGTTCACCCACACCAACATCGCCAAGTTCGTCCTCGCCACCGGCGACCGGGATTTCATCCCGCTGGTCAACAGCATCCGGCAGCAGGGCAAAGAGGTGATCGTCATCGGTGTCGGCGGGGCCGCCTCGGCGCACCTGGCCCAGAGCGCCGACGAGTTCATCTTCTACGAACAGCTGATCGGGAAGAAACCCACCAGCCTCAAGGAGGATCAGCCACGCGCCCGTATGCCCGAGAAGGGGCGCGAGGGCGTGGAGTACGAGGAAGCGCTGCCCCAGGCCCGTGAGCGCGAGCGCGAGCCGGCCCCGCCCGTCCCCGCCCCCATCTCCGCTCCCGCCCCGGCCGCCGAGAACGGCGTCGATATCTATGATGTGCTGGTGCAGGCGGTGCATCTGGCCCGCGAGCGTGGCTACGTCTGCTCCTTCGGCTCGCTCAAGCTGCTCATGAAAGAGCTGATGGGCGGGGATTTCCGCGAGAGCCGCTACAAGGACGCCCAGGGCCGGCCGTTCGCCAAGTTCAAGGACTTCGCGTTGGAGGCCGAGCGCCGCGGGAAGGTGCAGGTCTTCACCAGCGGCGCGGTCAACGAGGTCTTCCTGCCCGGCGAGGATCCTTACAAGCTCTCGCAGTTCGCGCAGGATCTGAAGGAGGAGCCGGCCCCGGTGCCCGCCCGCGAGCTGCCAGAGGCTGAGCGGGCCGAGGCGCGCGCCGGTGGGCCGAACGGCCGCCGCCGCCGCCGGCGCCGTGGCGGGCAGCGGCAG
>DATMBA010000218.1:0-16809 GCA_035559635.1 Roseiflexaceae bacterium | reverse complement strand
CTCACGGCCCAAGCCCGCCTGCGCGGGGTGGGGTTCAGGCCGCGCCGGCAGCCTTGGTACCGGATAGCCCGCCGGGCCCAGCGGGCACCCCACGGGCCGGGCGTGGTGGCGCGCCCGCACGACGGTTGGTCACACCCGCATCCGTCGCAAGGCTGATCTGCGTCCGCGATCGTGTGGTATACTGTGCGTGGCACGTCTGTTCACATCTCCGGCGGCCTGTGGGTGCCGGCTCACCCGCAGCCGTTTTCTTTTTGCCCAGCGAATGGAGGCCACCGTGAACCACCGCAGCGAGTTCACCGCCCCCGACGCCTATCGCTACGACCGGCGCAGCCCGCTGCGCTGGATCGTATCGCATGTCTGGCGCTACCGCCTGTTCGCGGCGGTGACGGTCGGCTGCTTCATCGGCGCCTGGCTGGTCTACGCGCGGGCGCAGGTGCTGATCGGGCAGGCGGCCGAGGCGGCGCTCGTGCCCGGCGGCGCCCCGGTGCTCGGCCTCGCGCTCAGCGTCCTCGGGCTGCTGGCGCTGGACGGCCTGTTCATGCTCACCGGCAGCATCGCTGCCGAGAACGTCGCCACGCGCTTCGAGGCCGACGCCCGCGAGGAGTTGTACGCCAGCCTGCTTGGCAAGAGCCAGGCCTTCCACGACCGGCAGCGGGCCGGCGACATTATGGCGCGCGCCACCGACGACACCCAGCAACTTAGCAACATGATCGCCCCCGGCAGCACGCTGCTGTTCGAGGCCGTGCTGGGCATCGTGGTGCCCATCAGCTACATCGTCAGCCTCAAGCCGCAGCTGGCGCTGGTGCCGCTCCTCTTCGTCGCCTGCTACCTGGTGTCGGTGCGCGCCTACATGCGGCGCCTCGGCCCGATTATGGACCGGCAGCGGGCGCAGTTCGGCGTGATGAACGCCGGGCTGGAGGAGACCGTCTCGGGCATCGAGGTGGTGAAGGCCAGCGCCCGCGAGCTGTTCGAGCGCGCCCGCTTCCAGCGCAACGCCCGCGCCTTCCGCGACCTGTTCGTGGAGCAGGGGCGCACCGAGGCCCGCTACCTGCCGCTGCTGATCTACGGCCTGGCGGTGGGCCTCACCTTCCTGCACGCCCTCTGGCTGTTCCGCAGCGGCGGAGCCACGCTGGCCCAACTCATCTCCACGATGGGCCTGGTGGCGATCCTGCGCTTCCCGACCTTCATCTCGATCTTCGCGTTCTCGCTCGTGCAGTCCGGCCGCTCCAGCGCCGCCCGCATCCTGGCCATCATCACCGCCGAGACCGATGTGGACCAGAACAGCGGCGGCCACCGCGCGCCGATCCGCGGCGAGATCGTGTTCGAGGGGGTGAGCTTCGGGTATAACCAGGTTGAACGTTTCGCGTTGAACGTTGAACGTTCAGCATCGCGCGACAACGATGACAGCGCGCACCGTGCACCGCGCAGCGTGCACCGTTCAGAGGGCCGGGTCCTCGAGGACATCACGGTCACTATCCGCCCCGGCCAGACGGTGGCGATCGTCGGGCAGACTGGCAGCGGCAAGAGCGCGCTCACTCAACTGGTGAACCGCACCTACGACGCCAGTGCCGGCCGGGTGCTGATCGACGGGGTGGACGTGCGCGTGTGGGACCTGGACGCGCTGCGCAGCCAGATCGGCAAGATCGAGCAGGACGTGTTCCTCTTCTCGCGCTCCATCCGCGAGAACATCGCCTTCGGCCGCCCCGACGCGACGCAGGCGGAGGTGGAGGCCGCGGCCAAGGCCGCCCAGGCCCACACCTTCATCACCCAGCTGCCGGACGGCTACGACACGGTGGTGGGCGAGCGCGGCGCCACGCTCTCTGGCGGCCAGCGCCAGCGCATCGCCCTCGCGCGCGCCTTCCTGAGCGACCCGCGCATCCTGATCCTGGACGACTCGACCAGCGCGATCGACAGCGCCACCGAGGACCAGATCCAGCGCGCCATCCGCAAGATGCAGGAGGGCCGCACCACCCTGCTCATCACCCACCGGCTCTCGCAGATCCGCTGGGCCGACCTGATCCTGGTGCTGGACCAGGGGCGCCTGGCGGCCGCCGGCACCCACGACGGGTTGCTCAGACGCTCGCCGATCTACCGCCGCATCTTCGCCCGCCACGACGCGGACCTGCCGCCACTCGAGCAGGAGACCGAGGCGCTCCAGGCGGCATAGGGAGGTGTGGAGGGCTTCGCCCTCCACGCACACGTTTCTCCTCTCCCCTGGCAGCTTGAGGGCCAGGGGTGGGGTAGGGGAGAACTCAATGGGCTTCCTGATGGACGGGCTCGACGCCGAGGCGTACGACCGCAGGTACAGCGACGGCGAGTTGGTGCGGCGCATCCTCGGCTACTTCCGGCCGCAGGGTCGCAAGATGCTGGCGGCCTCTGTGGCGATCGTGCTGATCGCCGCGCTGGACACCGCTCTGCCGATCGTGATCTCGCGCGGGATCGACGAGGTGCAGCGCGCCCCGTCCACCGCGCGCATCCTGGCCGCAGCCGGCGCGCTCGCGCTGCTGGCCTCGCTCTCCTGGGTGTTCAGCGCCGTGCGCCAGACGCTCGCCTCGCGCGCGGTGGGCGACGTGGTGCTGCGCCTGCGCGAGGACGCCTTCGACGCCGTGCTGCGCCGCGATATGTCGTTCTACGACGAGTTCCCCTCCGGCAAGATCGTCAGCCGCGTCACCTCGGACACGCAGGCCTTCTCGGCGGTGATGACGCTCACGATGGACCTGCTGAGCCGGGTGCTCTTGGTGGCGCTGCTGCTCGGCTACCTCTTCACGGTGAGCGTGAGCCTGACGCTCATCCTGCTGGCGCTGGCGCCCTTTATCGTCGCGGCGGCGCTGGCCTTCCGCGCCATCGCGCGCACCACCATCACCCGCTCGCGCCGCATGAACGCCACAGTGAGCGCCCACATCCAGGAGACCGTCGCCGGGATCGGCGTGGCCAAGACCTTCCGCCAGGAGCCGGCGATCTACGCCGAGTTCCAGCAGGTCAATACCCAGTCCCGCCGGGTGAACACGCAGACGCGCTACGTCTTCAGCAGCATCTTCCCTATCCTCAACATCCTGGCCGGCGTCGGCACCGCGGCGCTGGTCTACTTCGGCGTGCAGGGCGTGCGCGAGGGGGCGCTGACCGCCGGCAGCTGGTACCTGTTCATCCAGGGGCTGATTCTCTTCTGGTTCCCGCTCACCAGCATCGCCTCGTTCTGGAGCCAGTTTCAGCTCGGCCTGGCCGCCGGCGAGCGGGTTTTCGCCCTGATCGACGCCGAGCCGCGCGTGGTCCAGTCCGACAGCGTGCGCCTGGGGCAGATCCGCGGGGAGATCCGGTTCGAGGGGGTGGATTTTACCTACGGCCCGGTTGACCGTGCTCCGGTGCACGTGGAACGTTTGTCGGTGAGCGACGCCACTGAGCCGGTTGAACGTGCCACGTTGCACGTGGCACGTCCGGCAGCACCGGACACCACCGGTGACGACCAACGTGCAACGTTCAACGTGCAACGTGGGACCGAGGTGGGTTGGGTGCTGCGCGACTTCAATCTCACCATCCGCCCCGGCGAGACGCTGGCGCTGGTGGGGCACACCGGCAGCGGCAAGTCCAGCATCGCCAAGCTGATCGCCCGCTTCTACGAGTTCCAGCGCGGGCGCATCACAGTGGACGGCGTGGACATCCGCGCGCTCGACCTGGCGGCCTACCGCGCCCGGCTCGGCATCGTCACCCAGACACCCTTCCTGTTCGACGGCACGGTGCGCGAGAATATCCGCTACGGCCGGCCCGAGGCGACCGACGAGGAGGTGCTGGCGGCGGCGCGGCATGTGGGCAGCGGCGACTGGATCGCCAGTCTGCCGCAGGGCCTGGACAGCCCGGTGGGCGAGCGCGGCGCCAGCCTCTCTATGGGCCAGCGCCAACTGGTGGCGCTGGCGCGGGTGCTGCTGCAGGACCCGGCGATCGTCATCCTGGACGAGGCCACCGCCAGCGTGGACCCGCTCACCGAGGCGCTGATCCAGGAGGGGCTGGACACGGTGCTGGCCCACCGCACCGCGATCGTGATCGCCCACCGCCTCTCGACAGTGCGCCACGCCGACCGCATCATCGTGCTGCGCGCGGGGCAGATCCTGGAGCAGGGCAGCCACGACGAACTGCTGGCGCGCGGCGGCCACTACGCCGAGCTGTACAACACCTACTTCCGCCACCAGAGCCTGGACTACAAGCCGTGGGAGGAGGTGGCATAGATGCGTTCCGCATAGGTGGTAGGTGGTAGGCGATAGGCCATAGGAGTTGCCGATGCCTCAGCCCTATCACCTATCGCCTACCACCTGCATCACAGGAGAGCGGGCATGGCAGCTATCACACAGAACCTCGGGTGGGTCGCACTGGGGCTGATCGCCGCGCTGGGGGCGGCCGGGGTCACGATCTTCGGCAGCATCGGCCTGGAGAAGGTGCCCTCGGCGCTGGCGACGACGCTCCGCGCGGTGGTCATGGCGGCGATGCTGATCGCCGTGACCCTCGCCACCGGCCAGCTGCAGGCGCTCTGGCGCGGCGAGAGCAGTGTGGACCGGCGGGCCTGGCTGTTCATCGTGCTGGCCGCGCTGTCCGGCGCGATCTCCTGGCTAGCGTACTTCGCGGCGCTGCGGAGCGGGCTGGCGAGCCGGGTGGCGGCGCTGGACCGCCTGAGTGTGGCGTTCGTCTTCGTGCTGGGGGTGCTCGTGCTGGGCGAGCAGCACACCTGGCGCGGCTGGCTAGGCCTGGTGCTGCTGGTGGGGGGGATCTACCTGGTGGCGGCGGACCGCTAAGATAGGGTGCGGAGGCCAAAGGCCCCCGCATCCCAAGTGGTTCGGAGGGGTGAAGCCCCTCCGAACCACCCCTACTTGGACTGGGCGGCGGTGAAGGCGTTGAGCTTCTTCATCAGGCGCGACTTGCGGCGCGCGGCGTTGTTCTTGTGGATGATCCCCTTGACGGCGGCCTTGTCGAGCGTGCTGCACGCCTCGCGGACCGCCTCCTCGCTGGGCTGGCCGGAGAAGATCAGCTGCTCAGCCTTCTTGATCAGCGTCTTGACCCGCGAGCGGTACATCTTGTTGCGCTCCGCCTTGCGCTGGTTGCTGCGGATGCGCTTCTCTGCGGACTTGGTGTTCGCCAAAGCGGTAGCTCTCCCCTATAATAGCCCGGCTGACGATGGGCGGGGGCGTCACCTGCCCCCGCCCACACTGAGCGCGGATTATAGCAGAAAGCGCGGCGCCGCGCAACTCTACGTATGCGCAGCAGGGCCTTCTTCAACACCCTGATCGTCGCCGCCTGGTACCTGCTGAGCCGGGTGCTCGGCCTGGCGCGCGAGATGGTGATCTCCAGTCAGTTCGGCACCACCCCGGCGCTCGACGCGTACCGGGCGGCGTTCGCCATCCCGGACCTGATCTACCTGGTGGTGGCCGGCGGCGCCCTCGGCTCGGCCTTCATCCCGGTGTTCTCCGAGCACCTGGCGCGCGGCGATGCCCCTGGTGCCTGGCGGCTGGCGAGCGGCGTGCTGAACCTGGCGCTGGTGGGCCTGCTGGCGAGCTGCGCGCTGGTGGCCCTGCTGGCCGACCCGTTGGTGGCACTCACCGTCGGCCGCGGCTTCGGCGCGGAGCAGCGAGCGCTCACAGCGGACCTGGTGCGGCTACTGCTGGTGCAGCCGGTGTTGCTGGGCCTGGGTGGGCTGGCCAAGGCCACCCTGGAGTCCTTCGAGCGCTTCACGCTGCCGGCGGTGGGCGCGAACCTCTACAACCTCGGCATTATCGCCGGCGCGCTGCTGCTGGCGCCCACCCTGGGGATCTACGGCCTGGTGTGGGGCGTGATCGCCGGCGCCGCGCTGTTCCTGTTGGCGCAGCTGCCCGGTCTGCGGGCCGTGGGTGCGCGCTATGTCCGACCGACGACCGACGACCAACGATCAACGGCGAATGGTCGTCCGGTGTTACGCACCCACGCCGCCGATCTGCCGCTCACCGCTCATCGCACCCTTCGTGAACGACTGGCTCGTTTGTCGTTCGTCGTTCGTCGTTCGTCGTCCTCAGATGTGCAGCGGGTGCTGCGGCTGCTGGCGCCGCGGCTCGTCGGCCAGTCGGCCTGGCAGCTCAACTTCGTCGCCATCGCCAGCTTCGCCTCGACGCTCGGCGTGGGGGCGGTGGCGGCCAACACCTATGCCTTCCAGCTCATGGTGCTGCCGCACGGCCTGATCGCGCTCAGCCTGGCCACGGTGCTCTTCCCGCAACTCGCCCGCCACTACGCCGCCGGGGACCTGGCCGCGCTGCGGGAGAGCGCCGCACGGGGGGTGCGCAGCGTGCTGTTCCTGGCGCTGCCGGCGAGCGCGCTGCTGGCGGTGCTGGCGCTGCCGCTGCTGCGCCTGCTGTTCCAACGCGGCGCGTTCGACGCCGAGTCCGCCGCGCTCACCGCGGCGGCGCTCTCGGCCTACGCGCTCGGGCTGTGGGCCTTCGCGGCGGCCGAGATCCCGGTGCGGGCGTTCTACGCGATGCAGGACACACGCACGCCGGTGGCGGTGGCGCTCGCGGCGGTGGCGCTCAACATTGGCCTGGCCTGGGCGCTGCTGCGGCTCGGGCTAGGGGTGCGCGGCCTGGGGTTGGCCTTCAGTACAGCGAACGTCGCCGAGGCCGCTGCCCTCCTGGCGCTGCTGGCCCGGCGCACAGGCGGGACGGCATCTGGGTTCGCGCGGGCGGCGGGCGGCATGACCCTCGCCACGGGCGCGTTCGTCGCGGCGCTCGCCGGGCTGCTGGCCGCCTCACAGAGCCTGCTGCCGCCCCTCGTCCCCGGCGACACCTACCGCTGGCCGCAGGATTTCTTGCCGCTGGCGCTCTGGCTGGCCGCCGCCACCGGCCTGGCGGGGGCGGTGTACCTCGCCGCGACATGGCTGCTGGACCTGGAGGAGCCGCGCGCGCTGCTTAGCAGGCTGCAGGCGCTGCTCGTGGGCCGGTGAGACGCGGAGGGCCGCAGCCCCCTGCTGGTGTAGGGTTTATGCGTTCTCGCCCCGCCCGGCAGCGCCCGGCCGGTGCTGAACGTTTACGCACTCCGTGGGACGGCGCCCAGAACGCATACGCTCTACCTGCTGGAGCGACGTGGGAAGGCGAAGCCGCTCCATGAACCTCTACTCAGGAGAAGAAACCGTTGGCGGACTTCGCCGAGTTGATGGAGCTGTTCTCGCGGCCGCGACCGAGCGGCAGCGCCGCCGAGCATGCCACGCTGGAGGCCATGCACGCCTGGCTGGACGCGCGCGGCGTCGCCTACCAGGTGCATCGTTTCCGGCTCTATCCCTACTTCTTCGAGGCCGCCGGCGCCTGGCTCATCGCCTCGCGCACACTGCTGGCCGCCGCCGCCCTGCGGCGCTGGGGCTGGCGCGCTCTGCCGGTGGCCCTGGTGGGCCAGCTTGGCGGCACGGCCGACATCTTCGGCCTGCCGCTGGTGACATGGCCGGGCGCCACCGAGGGGGCCAGCCTGATCCTGCCCTTCGGCCCGCCGGGCGCGGAGCGCGAGCTGCTGATCTGTGCGCACTACGACAGCAAAACCGAACTGCTTGACCACCGGCGCCGCGCCGTACTGCTACGCGGCCTGCGCCCCGGCAGCGCCCTGACCTTCGCCGCGGCGCTGCTGGCGGCCTCCGAGGGGTGGCTGCGCGCCAAGAGGCGCTCCCTGGCCCCGCTCGCGCACGCGCTGGCCGTGGCCACCGCGCTGCCGGTGCTGCTGCTGGCCTGGGCGCTCGGGCTGAACCTGCTGCTCGGGCGGCTCGCCCGGCCCAGCAGCGGCGCGGTGGACGACGGCGCCGCATGCGCTATCCTGCTGGCGCTGGCCGCACGCCTGGCCCGCGGCGAGCTCTCCCCTCGCCGCACGCGCGTCACCCTGGCGCTCTTCGGCGGCGAGGAGGTGAATATGCAGGGCTCGCGGGCCTACGTACGGCACCGGCGCAGGCCGAACGTTGCACGTTCCACGTTGAACGTTGCGGACGCCCTGGCCGACGTTCAACGTTCAACGTTCAACAGGATGCCGGACGCGGTTGTGAATCTCGAGCTCATGGGCCAGCGCGGCGGGTACGTGCTGTGGCAGCGGGACGGCAACGCGCTGCGCACGCTCCCCACCTCGCCCGCGGCCAACGCCCTCATCCGCGCGGCGGTGCGCGAGGTGACGGGCGCGGAGCCACACAGCGAGCCATTGATCAATAGCGACGCCTACGCCTTTCTGGCGGCAGGCGTGCCGGCCGGCGTGCTCGGCACCCGCGACCCGCTGCTCGGCACCAGCGGACTCCACCGCCCAAGCGACACGCCCGCGCGCGTCGATCCGGCGCGACTGGCGGAGGGGCTGGCGGTGCTGGAGGCGATCATCCGGCGTTTCGACATAGATAGGGGCGCAGCAGGGGCCAGATAGCCACACCGGTGATGTGGCCGGCGACTGTCCTGGCAGGGCAACGCGCCTTGACGTCAGCGCCATCCTCCGCGCCCCCGGTGTGATAGACTGAGCCATACGTCCAGCAGCCAGCGGAGATCGCTATGCGGAAGAAGCGGCGCTCGTGCCTCGGCACCGTCGGGGGCGCCATCCTCATCGTGCTCCTGCTCATCTCGGTCCTCGGCCCGCCGCTCTACGTCGAGGCCGAGGGCCTGGTCGCGCCGGGCACCGTGGTGGGCAAGCGCGAGGAGATTACCGTCCGGCGCTCGCTGTGGACGCGGCGGCTGTTCCTCGACGTGCGCTACCAGCCGGCCGGCGCGGCCGCGCCCGAGTTGACGGCGATCATCGTGGACCCGGAGCACTACGACCGCACCAGGGTCGAGACGCCGGTGGCGGTGCGCTACCTGCCGTACCCGGAGATCCGGCAGCTGGGGGCCATCGCTGGGACGCGCCTGGCGGACCAGCCACCACTGGGGCCGCTGCGCGCGCAGCTGCTGGGTGCACAGTACACATTCCTCGCGCTCGGGGTGGGGTTGGCGCTGCTGGCGGCCTGGTCCGTCTGGCGGCGCGGGTGGCTGGCGGTCCTGTTCTTCGTCATGCTGATCGGCGGGGCGCTGTACGTCGTCAGCAACCCGCCGCCGCCCGCCCCGCCAGGGCCACAGCACGTCACGAGCGCCACCGTGCGGGAGACGCACACCATCGAGCGCGTGCTGGGGGGGCGGCGCTCGCGTGGCTTCAACGAGGCCATCCAACCCTACGTCATCATCGAGTTGGTATTTGTCCCGCAGGGCGCGGCGGACCCGGTGGTGGCGGTGGACTTGGTGGACGAAGGGAGCGTGCCGGGGCTGGAGAAGGGCGCGGATCTGCCCATCCGCTACAGCGCCGCCGACCCGCGCTGGGCCAGGATCGAGGGCGCCGCGCGGACGTATGCGTGGAAGAACCTGCAGGGCTACGGTGTGATCGCGTTGGTAGTGCTCGTCCTCGTCGTGGTTCTCTGGCGCGCCCACGCGGCCCGGGCGGCCCGGCGGTCGCGCCAGGCGAGCGGCTAGTGCGATTCGTTATCGCCCTAGGCCCAATACTGTTCAAATAAGCGGGCGCTGCCTACGGTGTGGGGCTGCGGGGACTTATGGCCACCGCGGAAACCCTTTCCCGGTGGGGGGCAAAGTCCTCCACGCCTCCCGTATTTGGCAGGAGTTACGCGGTCGCCCGCGAATGGGGGCGCGGGGATCCGCCCCGCCGGGGGTGTGGGGGCCGACGGCCCCCACACAGAGTCTGCTCACATCTGTTTCGGAGGGGCTGTGCCCCTCCGCGCCTTCGTGCCTTCGTGGTAAACATGGCTTCTCTATGACGAATCCTTCACTGATAAGTGCGGCGCCCTTGACCGCAGTGTACCTGGAGGTGGGCGCCAAGCGCACCTTCGCCGGCGCGCTAGACTGGCCGGGGTGGTGCCGCAGCGGGCGTGGCGAGGAGGCGGCGCTGCAGACGCTGGTGGACTACGGGCCGCGCTACGCGCGGGTGCTCCAGGCGGCAGGGATCCCCTTCCAGCCGCCGGCCAACGTTGAGGCGCTCGCGGTGGTCGAGCGGCTGGCGGGCAACGCCACCACCGACTTCGGCGCGCCGGATGTCCCGCTGCCCGGCGACGCGCTGCCGCTCGACGGCCCGGAGCTGGAGCGCCTCCAGGCCGTGCTGGGCGCCGCCTGGGATGCCATGGAGGCGGCCGCGCAGGCGGCGGCCGGGAGGGAGCTGCGCACGGGGCCACGCGGCGGCGGGCGCGACCTCGAGCGGGTCCTGCGGCACGTGCTGGATTCGCAGCAGGCCTACCTGCGCCGGCTCGCCTGGAAGCCGGAGGGGCTCGCGGGGGAGGACCTGCGCACAGAGCTTGGTCGCACCCGGCAGGCCTGCCTGGACGCGCTGGGCGCGGCGGCGCGCGGTGCGTTGCCCAGGCAGGGGCCGCGCGGCGGCGCGATCTGGCCGCCGCGCGTCTTCGTGCGGCGCTCGGCCTGGCATCTGCTCGACCACGCCTGGGAGATCGAAGATCGGGTGGTATGACGATCACCCGGCGCGCCGGCGCTCCCCGAGCGCCGCGGCCATGGCGCGTCACCGGCTGGCTGCCTGGCAGCGCGAAGCCGGATGGCCAGTCGTGGTCATCTGAGCCGCCAGTGACCGTCCGACCGAATCGCTGCGCGAGCGCCAGGAAATCGGTGCGCCTCCGCGTCCAGCGCGTGGCTGTGTCCTCCGGGTCCTTGTGCATGGTGCATCAGGCTGTTTCGCTACCCGCCCCTCACCACCCTTTTCCCCAGAAAGTCGCCGTAGCGCCCGGCGGCGTCCGCGAGCGTGCGGGCCTGCGCCTCATCCAAGGCGGCGAAGGGGCTAAAGGTGATGGCCACGGTGTCCTTCTGAAGGGTGCGCTTCCAGGAGCCCACCACGCGCCCGCCGATCACCACGATCGGGTTGAACACCCCGTTGGCGCTAGGGACGACCATCGGCGCGTGTCGCTGGTCGAGCATGGCGCTGCGGTCGCGGTACCCAACCAGGTATTCGTCGAAGGGCGGCAGCAGGAAGGCGCCGGGCGCGTCCTCGGGCGTATGCGCCGCATCCCCCGCGAAGTAATACTCCCGCCCCTCCACCACCGCGCGCTCGAGCTGAGTGGCCGCAGCGCCTGATCCGGCGCGGGCGTCGGCGGCGGTCAGCCCCGACCACCACATGAAGTCCTGGAGCGTGGCCGGGCCGTGGCCGGTGAAATAGCGCAGCGCCAGCGTCGCCAGCGCCTCGTCGCGAGGCAGGGAGCGCGCGCTGGGCGCCCACTCGTCGAGCAGCGTGAAGGTCGGCTGCCTGCCGTCGCGCGGGCCGAAGCAGATCAGGCGCTCATAGGCCAGCTGCGTGAGGATGTGGTAGCCGCGCTGCCCGCCGGTGGCGATGCCGGCCGACTCCAGCGCCGCGAACACCGCCGGGCGGGTGAGCCGCCGGCCGCCCTCGAGCGCCCGAACCAGCACCTCCGCGCTGGCCGCGATGGTGGGCGCGTCCAGGCCGAGCTGCCGCAGGCGGGCCGCGCTGCGCTGCACCACCCGCGGCGTCAGCAACTCGAGCATCCAGCGCACGTCGGCGGGCGGGACGAAGTGCAGGGTGCCGCGCATCGGCCAGGTGCGCACGATGGCCCGCGCCTCGAGCGCCTGCTCGACCGACCGCTCGGTGGCGCCGCGCGTGCGCAGGCCCACCGCCCACAGCGCGCCCAGGTAGTCCTGCGCCTGCACCGCGCCCAGCCGGCGTACCACCTCACCCGGCGCATCGAATGTGGGGTGGGCGATCTGCTGGCTCGCCAGCCGGCGCAGCGCGATAGTCTCGGGAGTCATCGGTCCTCCTCTTCGACACGCAGCGGTGTGTGGTGCGATCATACTACGCTGCGCGGGGAGGGTTGTAGGGAGGGGGCCATCCCTGCATCAATCCACATCGCTCCTTAACAATGTCTGAAGATGTTCGTGCTACCATACGCGCAAACACGCGTGGAGGGCGGTATGCCGCAGACCATCCTGGTGGTGGATGACGAGGCGAAGCTGCGCGACATGTTACGGCTCTACCTGGAGCAGGAGGGCTTCCGGGTGGTCGAGGCCGGGCACGGGCGCGAGGCGCTGTACGTGGCGCGCGTCGAGCGGCCGGACCTGGTGGTCCTCGACCTGATGATGCCCGAGATGGGCGGCTACGAGTTCCTGCGCGCCTTCGCCAAAGAGTCCCGGACGCCGGTGATCGTGCTGACCGCCAGGATCGACGACACTGACAAGATCCTGGGGCTTGAGCTGGGCGCCGACGACTACGTCACCAAGCCGTTCAACGTGCGCGAGCTGATCGCACGGGTGCGGGCGGTGCTGCGCCGCACCCAGAAGGGGCCGATCGAGCCGGAGGTGCTGCGCGCGGCGGACATCGTGCTGGACCGCGCCGGGCGCACGGTGCAGGTGGCGGGCAGCTATGTGGACCTGACGCCCTCCGAGTTCGAGATCCTGGCGACGCTCATGGCCGCGCCGGGCCAGGTCTTCTCGCGGCTGGACCTGCTCGACCGCATGTCGGGCCAGGCCTACGAGGGCTACGAACGGACGATCGACGTGCACATCCGCAACCTGCGCACCAAGATCGAGCCGGACCCGCGCCACCCTCGCTACGTCGAGACGGTCTACGGCATGGGGTATCGTTTCGCGCTGCGCGCAGGTGATAGATAGCAGGGTGGGGTTCAGGGGAGGGCGAAGCCCTCCCTGCCCATCCCATGCTTACGGCAGACGTTATGCGCTCGCTCACGCTCAAACTCACGCTCGCCTTCATGCTGGTCGGCCTGCTCGGCGCCATCCTGGTAGCGGTGCTGATCGGCTACCGGACCCGCGCGGAGTTCGACCGCTACCGTTCCACGCGCGACCAGGCGGTGCTGGTGGAGGCGCTGGAGGACTACTACGCGGCACGTGGGAGCTGGGCGGGCGTCAACGTGATGCTCGCCACCAGGCCGCTGAGCGCCTACGGCCGCGATATCATCCTGACGGACGCCGCGGGCGTGGTGGTGCATGGCAGCCGGGCCTACCTCGGGCGGCGTCTGCCGCCGCGGGCGCTGGCGGGCGCCACGCCCATCCGCGTCGGAGGTGAGACCGTCGGCCATCTGCTGCCCATCCCCCCATCGGTGCGCCCGCCTGGCGCGCCCCCCGGCAGGGCGGACCCGGCGGCCCTCTTCCTGCAGCAGGTCACGTGGGCCTCGGCGGCGAGTGCGGCTATCGCGGCGCTGCTGGCGCTGGTGCTTGGGGTGCTGCTGGCGCGCACGCTCACCGGGCCGCTGCGCGAGCTGACCGCCGCGACGCAGGCGCTAGCCCGCGGCCAGCTGGACCAGCGCGTACCGGTGCGCTCGCGCGACGAGGTGGGCGCGCTGGCGGCGTCGTTCAACCGCATGAGTGCGGACCTGGCGCGCGCCAGCCAGGCCCGCAAACAGATGACCGCCGACCTGGCCCACGACCTGCGCACGCCGCTGAGCATCCTGCGCGGCTACACCGAGGGCCTGCAGGACGGCCGGCTGGCGGGCACGCCGGCCCTCTTCGCGATCATGCACGGCGAGGTGGTCCACCTGCAGCGGCTGGTGGAGGACCTGCGCCTGCTCTCGCTGGCCGACGCCGGGGCGCTGCCGCTCAATCGCCGCGCGGTGGACCCAAGGGCGCTGCTGGAGCGCACCGCGCTGGCCCACGTCGTCCAGGCCGAGGAGCGGGGGATCGCACTGCGCGTCGAGGCGTCCGCGGAGCTACCCTCGGTGCTGGTGGATACCGACCGCATGACGCAGGTGCTGAACAACCTGGTGTCGAACGCGCTGCGCTACACGCCGGCGGGGGGCACCGTAACGCTGAAGGCTGAATGCAGAACGCTGAACGGCGGAGCTGAAGCGTGGAAAGCCAGTAGCCGGACGCCGCAGCCAGATCCACCACAACGACGGAACGAGCACGGCGTCGTAGGAGAGACCTTCAGCGTTCAGCCTCCCGCGTGCATCATCTTCTCCGTGGCGGACACCGGCCAGGGGATCGCCGCGGAGGATCTGCCGTTCGTCTTTGAGCGCTTCTACCGTGCGGACAGCTCCCGGCAGCGGGCGGATGGCGGCGCCTCCGGCCTCGGCCTGGCGATCGCGAAGGCGATCGTCGAGGCGCACGGCGGGGCGATCCGCGTCGAGTCGGCCGTCGGCCGGGGGACGAGCTTCGTCATCGCGCTGCCGGCCGCGCCGCGGGGCGGCCAGGAGGCGCCAGTAGGCAAAAGCGCTGGCGGCGCCCGCTCGACCCCCGGCCTGCAACGCCCAGCCGCCAACCCCTGATCCACGGCCACCGAGCGCGCCGAGATGATAAAGAGCCTCCCATCTCGGCGCCCTCTGTGGCAAACAGCTCGCGGTGCCAGGCCAGGGGGTGTGACGAAACGTCGAGCCGGGCGCGGCATCACGCCCGGCCCGTGGGGTGCCCGCTGGGCCCGGCGGGCTATCCGGTGCCAAGGCCGCCGGCGCGGCCTGCACCCCAGCCCGCGCAGGCGGGCTTTGGCAGTGAGAGCCCGCGGGTTGACCCGCCGGGCGTGGTCGGCGCGCAGGAACGTTCGTCACACCCAGGCCAGGGGCCGGGGGGCTTGGCGCTACTCCAGCGCCGGTGTCGCGGGCTGAAGCGCGCGCACCCACGGCCCGAGCAACTCCGCGTCGTCCGCCGTTGGAGCGGGGCGCTCGTCGCTTGCGGCCGCGTGGAGGATGGGGCAGAGCACCCCGCGCCACGCCGCGTCCAGCAGCCACGCCAGCGCCGCGCCGGCGGCCTCCGCGCTCGTCGCATATGTGCCGACCCACGGGCGCGTGATCTTGTCGGTCTGCATCGACCAACCCCAGCCGCCCCGGCGCGCATCCTGCGTCACCGCGATCCCAAGACGCTCGAGAAGGACCTTCGTCGCCGCCTCTTCGTGGCTCATCGCACGTCCTCACACGCTCTGCTGCTGCCAGCCGCTCGAACACCAGGTGAGTCGCAGGGCGGGCCGCGCCTGCCTGCTGCCCCTATTGTCACACGGGGGTGTTTCAGAAGGGTAACGCCATCCCTAAGCCGCTCCTATTGGCTTGTCACCTTGATTTTGATGGAGCGGGGAGGGGCCAGGGGAGGGCCACAGGCCCTCCCCTGAAACCCAACCCCTCACCTTTATGGTGACAGACCACTATTTGCACGAGGGCCAGTCTAGCGATCCAAGCGGGGCGGCGCATCGGGAGCGCGGCGGACCGGGGCACGCCACATGGAGGATGCGCGCCTCCGCCCTGAGGCGGAGGGCGGCGGGCTGCGGGCGGCGCGCAGTGGTACCATAAAAATTGCGGCAGGAGACCGCCTGCTGATCCTTCGCTGCGCTCAGGAGGCGGGGGAATGCCGCCCTCCAAGTTCGCACGTTCAACGTTGGACTACCGGCGGGCGGGTGAAGCGGGCGCGGCCCCGCACGATCGCCCGGCGTACCCACGGCAGCCGGATGACCAGCAGCGCGCCGATCACCACCGCATAGACCACCGCCTCCTGGATGTAGTCCCGCTCGAGCCACAAGAAGTGCAGCGCGCTGAGCAGCGCCGCCGGGTACACCAGCCGGTGGAGCGTGCGCCAGCGCCGGCCGAGCCGCCGCTGCCAGCCGCTGGTGGAGGTGAGCGCCAGCGGCACGAGCGCCAGGAACGCCAGGAACCCTGCCAGCATCGAGGGGCGCTCCCCCAGGTCGCGCCAGATCAACTCGGCGTCCAGCAGGCCGTCGAACACCGCATAGCACAGCAGGTGCAGGGAGACGTACAGGAACGCGTACAGGCCGAGTGTGCGCCGGATCTGCACCGCCTGGCGCCAGCCAAGCACGATGTTGAGCGGCGTGCAGGCCAGCGCAGCGATCAACAGCAGCAGGCCGGCCGAGCCGCTCAGGAGCAGCAGGTAGCGGTTCGGGTCGGGCAGCAGCGCGCCGCGCAGCCAGTCCACCGCCAGCACGGCCAGCGGCGCCAGGCCCGCCACATGCGCCAGCGTACGGTGCCAGTGGCCTGCGATCCAGCCCGTGGTCATACCATGTGCCCGCCGAAGTCCTCCGCGAAGTCGCGCCACACACTGTGGATGTGGGTGCCGCTGTTGCGCGAGTTGTCGAACTCGAGCAGGAAGCTCGGCCCCTGCAGCCGGTAATAGTGCGGCCGGCGCGGCTCGAGGCTCCCTGCCCAGCCGAAGCGGGTCTGCTCCACGCCGGCGCTGCGGATGCGTTCGAACAGCGCGGCCCCGGCGCCATCCGGCAGCACGCCGAGGTAGGTCTGAATAATCTCGAGCACCAGCGCGCGCTGGTCCTGGCTCAGCTCGCCGGCCGGGATGCCAACCGGGTCGAGCGGGGCGACGTACGGCTGGTTCTGGGTGACGTGCCTGGTAAGCGTGCGCTCCTGGATGAGCGCCGCCTGGCGGCCAGGGCCCTCCAGCGAGCGCATCAACTCGCGCGCAGCGTCCTCCTCGCGCTCCATCGCGCGCAGGCCCGTGCTGGACACGGTGGGCCAGGCGCCGAGGAAGAAGGGGGTCACAGCCACCTGCTCGCCCACCAGCGTGAAGTGGTGCGAGAGGTGATGCCCCTCGAAGCGCCAGCCCCAGGGCGCCGTGCCGGCCGGATTGCCGAACACCGTGACGAAGTACAGCTCGGGGTCATTGCCGAGGTCGTTCTGCAGCGACATGATGTCGAGCGCCTTGCGGTAGCCGGCGTCCGAGAGACTGGCGCGCAGCAACTCGAGCGCAAGGGCGCGCTGGTCCGGGTTCATCTCGCGCAGCGGCAGCCCGTTGCGCGGGAATCCCCTGGGCGTAGTCCAGTGCCAGCGCTGCCGCTCGGCGTCCCCGAAGGCGTAGGTGGCGCGGGCCCGCGCCGGCTCATCCAGCGCCGCGAGGAACGCCGCCGCGG
>DATMBA010000217.1:0-4729 GCA_035559635.1 Roseiflexaceae bacterium | reverse complement strand
CGCCGCGTCGCCGAGCGCACCTACCGCCGCACCCGTGCGGCCTTCCTTGCGGCGCCGCGCGTCCAGGTGCTGGTCGGCTTCGCCGAGCTGGTCTCGGGTGCGCCGGCGACCATGGACGAGGCCCGCGAGCTGCGCCGGGAGCACCTCGCGCGTATGCGTGAGCGTCGCCGCTCCAACAGCGCGGTCCGTCAGCAGGCGACCGGCCGTGGGCGCGGCGCGCAGCCGCGCGCGGAGGGCGTGGTCGAGCTCGCGGAGCCGCGCGCGACCGCGCCGTCGATCCACCCCGAGGCTGGCCTGACGCAGCGGGCGCGGACGCGCCGTCGCCGCGGCACCGCCCCGGCGGAGGCGGCCCCGGCCGCCGAGCCGGTGGAGGCCGCTGAGGTCATCCAGGCCCCGGTCCCCGAGCCGGTGGAGGTTACCCCGGTGGAGATCACGCCGGTGGAGGCCGCCCCGGTGCCGGTGTTGGAGCTGCCGGCGGCCGAGGTTCCGGCGGGCGAGCTCGTCACGAATGGCCACCACGAGGGCTAGGACTCGCGCGTCGACGTGCGGGGGCGAGGAGCCGCAAGGCCTCTCGTCCCCGCTTTTGTGTTGGATGTCGAACACTGCGCACCGCGTTCTGACGCGGAAAAACGCCCCTGAGCACCTCGGAGTGTTCAACACGTTGGTGCGGGAAACGCTTGCTACCCGAATGTTCAACACCTTCCCGCCTCGCGCGGAGGTTTGCGTTACGGTGACACTCCTAGCCCTGAAGAGGCTGGGCTTCTGCTGGCGCATCAACGCCGTGCAGCAACAGCAAGCGCAGCACTGCGCTTCCTGGCCCGTGTCCGAGGCGCTACGGCACAGGCGTGCCGATACGTGATAGCTTGGGCATGTACCCGCGCGTCCTGCCCGTACACCGCTCGCGAGCAGATGTTCGCCGCGCCGTTCACATCCCGCTGCACCAGCGCCCCACAGCCCGGCTGAGTGCAGCGCAGCACCCGTCTGCGTCGGGCGACAGGATGGACATACCCGCACTGGCTACAGGTTCGTGTTGAGTACGCCTCGTCGATCTGCTCGACCACCATCCCCTGCCGCTGGCCCTTGTAGCTCAGATAGCGCACCAACTGGCCATGTGCCCACTGCGTGAGCTTCTGGTTGGTCTTGCTCCCCTTCCTGGGACGAGTGGCGATGTCGCGCACGTCGCCCACCACCAGGCGCCGCACTCCCTCCGCCGCCGCGAACTGCACCAGCCGTGCGCTGGCGCTGTGCAGGATGTGGCGCTGCTGACGGTAGAGCTTCGCCGAGGCTTGCGCCTTGCGCCGTTTGAGACGCCGCCAGCGACGGCTGCCATTCCGACAGCGAGCCAGCTTGGCGTCCAGCGTACTGTGGCGCTTGTTCCGTAGCCGCTTGCAGGAGCGCAGGTAGCGTCCATTGAGCACCAGGCTCGCCCCGCGCTGCGTGACCAGCGCCGCAATCGCGACTTCGCCCAGGTCCACCCCGGCCGTTTGTCCTTCTGGCCGCAGCGGCGGTGGGGCAGCTTCCTCCACAGTGAGCGCGAGTTCATAGTGGTCGGCGCGCCAGAGCAGCTCGACCGCGCGGATGGTGCGCTGCTGGTAGCGTGCGGGCAGCGGCAGCACCAGCTCGCGCTGGTGCCTGCCGTTGGGCAAGACCAGCATGCCGCTGCGAACGCGCACGGCCTGGTCTTTCCAGCGCACAGTGTGGAAGGCGGTGGTGCGATGGGGATACTGGGCGGTCGGCTCGCACCCGGCGCGGCGCTCCTGTTGACGCAGAGCGTGGGTGGTGGCGACGTTGGCGAGCAGTTGTTGACCGAGGGCTTGGACTGACTGACTGTGGAGGGCATAGCGGGCGCCCTTGGTGAGCGCACGCAGCTCGGCATCGGTCAACCAGACCCCCTGCTCGCGCGCCGCACGGTGAGCGGCGACGAGGTCGGACCAGCAGCGGCCAGCTTCCTGGCGCAGCGCGTGGCAGAGCGCGAGGGTGGCTGGTGGCAGAGCGTGGAGCGCCAGCAACTGGACAGTACAGGATGTGGGCGAGGTCTTGTATCCCATGACGGATATGATAGCAGAACTTCTGTTCGGTGTGAAGAGCGCGTGCGCAGCATGAAGAACGGGACGATGGACCGTCCGAGCGGGCAGCTGAAGCCGCTGAAGCAGATCAAGCCCTTCTATCTCACCGCTGAAGCTGGTGGGCTTTATGGGCTAACTTTGTGAAGGCATCGCGGATGTTGAACACGCTGGGGCGATTCAGGGCGCGAGTGTCAAGCGATCGGGTGGACCCGTGTGGGCGAGCGCCAGGCAGCACGCGCCGCCGGGTGCGGTGGGACGCGTGTTCTTCGCCGGAGGGTTCTTCACGGACGGCCGGAGGGCCGCACCCCCTGATTCTGGGGTCTACGACCAGTGGTGAAGAAGGGTTTGAAGAACGTCGGATCGCTTTCAGACGCGGAGGAAGAGGCCTTGAGGAAGGAATGGGCTTTACAGCGTTCTTCAGCGCCGTCGTGTCTGGAGTGAGGTTGCGCGCGACGGTAACATCACCGTTCCAGACTGTGGTACAATCAAGACATAGCGATCCGGCTCGGTCGGGTCCGACCGTTTTCCTTCGACAGCTAGGTTCTCGCTCTCACCGTTCGCGGGAGCTTCACTTGCGAGGGAGAGCGGGCGGGCACAGGCGAGACGGCAGCAGAACTCGTTCTGCTGACTGCACCTTTCACATCGCTATACTCACATCGCGGCGGCGTCACGCGTTCCCTCTGGAACGCTCTGGCGTTCGCCGATCACCACCTGCTTGCGCTGTTGATCATGAGCCCCCGGCTCACCACTAGCGCATTCAGCCCTCACCCGTTTCCACCGCTGACGCGCCTCGCGCACCACCCGTAGCACATGCTGCTGTTCTGGTGGCGTTTTGTCGCGTCCTGCTCTCAGCTGTCTCTCCACACGCGCCGCGCCTTGCGGTTTTTTGCCGTGTGGCAGTTGACACCCCCACGCTCCCGCCCTTCCTGTACTGATTCGCGCGTTCCGCGCGAGCGGTGCCGGTCGCGGCGGCTTTTTGCATCCCCTGGCCACCGCCCGATCAGGCACATCCTCGTGCCGGATTGGGCCGCGGGTGTGTGGAAAGGACACGCTGGTGGACGCCCAGATTGTCGCGCTTTCGCCCGCCAAGCCCGCCCACGATCGTGTGGTGAGCTTCCTGGTGGCCGAGTCGTGCCTCACCTACCCCATCGCGGAGAACGGCCTGGACGATCGCTGCGCGCGCTGGCTGGCTAGCGAGGGGCAGTGGGCCGTGGCGATCGTCGGCGACGACGTCGCCGGCATCGCGATGACCCTGCCGAAGCCGGACGGCGGCGCCTGGCTCACCTGGCTGGAGGTTCGCCCCCAGCACCAGGGCCGGGGTGTCGGCACGAGTCTCCTGGCCTGGGCGCGCGCGACCGCCGGCGGCGAGCTGACGATTGCGTCGGTGCCCGAGGCTGCGTCGCTCTATACCCACCGGCTGCCTTTCGCCCGCAAGGTTGGCGGCGTCTACATCGCGTAGACGCCGCCCTGCGCGGAGCGACGGCGCTCGCTTCTCACCGGTCTCCCCCACCACCAGCACCCCGGCATCGCCGGCTTCTGTCGTTTGGGTCGTGTCATCGTACGTGGAGCTCGGACATCGCCCGTCCTCGCGAAGCGGGGGCAGTGATGGCTCGAGGAGGCCCGGCGGCGGCCGGAACGAGCAACAGCGGGCGGCGCACGGCAGGCGGCGCGGATGGTGTGGGGCCGGGCGCGGAGCCGGGCGACGCCCTGCTCCCACGGAGCACTCCTCCCTCCACCCCTGCTGGGGGCTGTTTCGTGCAGCCTCCGTGGAGAGGCTGCGTCGGTCACACGTCGTAGCTGAACGAAGGAGGCCCATGATGCCCGCAGGCAAGCAGATCTGGATTGAGAACGAGCAGTACGTCGAGGCCGGTGGCCGGCTGTTCCGCGTGCGGAATGCGATGCAGGTGCCGGGCCTTCAGGCCGCCTCTTCGCTGCAGGCGCAGTCGTTCGCCCCCCGGTCGCGCGTGAGGCGCGCCCCGGTCGAGCGGCCCGAGACCCGCCGCGAGCGGAGCGTCGAGGTGCGGCTCTGCGCGCAGCCCCGCCGCGTCGCCTCCCTGCCGCGCATCTCCGCCGTCGAGGTCTACCTCGGCACCCTGAGCGTGCGCGCCAAGCACATCCGGCACCGCACGCCCGTCCGGCGCATGCTGGACGCGGCCGTGCGCGCCGCGAACGCCTAGTCGACCCCTCCTCACCCCATTGCCGGCACGACGCCGGCCCTCGCGGCGCTGCGCCAGGCCACACTGGCCCGGCGAACACCGCCACCAGACCGACGCCCTCCGATCCAGGGCTGTGCCACACGTGCAGCTCGCCGGACGGGGCGGCTGCGATCTGTTCAGGAGGACCGACACCATGCGCCGGCGCACCACGACCACCACCATTCGCCCGACGGACGTGAAGGACTCCTTCGTCACGCCGGAGACCTACCGCCCGCGGCCGAAGCGCTAAGGGTGTTCGCCATTGTTCTGCTCCGCTGCTCCCCAGGAGTTGGCCTGAACCTCGTTCAGCAGCCGCTCCCGTGGGGAGTGGGACGGCTGCGCCTCTTTCTCAACTGAGAGCGGCGCACGCCGCGAAAGGACACTAGCAATGGCAACTCTCGCAACCATGCAAGGCACCGGCTCGGTTCGCATCCCCTCCAGCACTGGCGCGAGCTACACGCTCACCCG
>DATMBA010000216.1:0-9506 GCA_035559635.1 Roseiflexaceae bacterium | reverse complement strand
CCAGGCCGCGGAGCGCGGCGCGCTCACCGCGCGCAACGGCCAGGACGGCGAGGTGCCCCACCTGGCCCAGATCTCGCGCGCCGCGCTCGCCCAACGCGGCCGGCGCGCGCCGCGCGGCTGCGAGGGCTGCCCTCTCCCCTGCCACAGCGCCTACGTCCGCAAGAGCGGCGAGCCGATCGCCTACCCTGAGTTGGAGGCCCTGGCCGGCTTCGGCGCCCGCTGCGGCCTGGCCAGCCCCGACGCGCTGATCATCGCCAACGACCTCTGCCTGCGCTTGGGGCTGGATGTGGTGGAGACCAGTGCCGCCCTGGCCTTTATGATGGAGTGCCAGGAGCAGGGCCTCACCGCCGGCTCGCTCACCTGGGGCGACGGCGAGGCGATCGTGGCGGCCATCCGCCGCCTCGGCCAGAAGCACGAGAAGCGCGACATCCTCTCACTGGGAGTTGGCGAGATGCAGGAAGTGTACTGGGGCAGCAGTGCCTTCGCGCCGCAGGTGAAGGGCATGGCCACCCCAGGGCTGGACCCGCGGGCGCTCCACGGCGTGGCGCTGGCCCTCGCCACCGCGCCGATCGGCGGGGACTACCGCTACGCCATGCTCTACGAGGAGTTGCTCCCCGAGCCGCCCGCCTGGCTCCCAGACGACCCCTCCCACCCGCAGGCGATGCGCGGGCGCGTGCCGCGCCTGATCTGGTATGAGCGCTTCGCCGCCGTGCTCGACGCCGCCGGCCTTTGCCGCCGCCTGGCGCTGCTGGCCTTCCAGGTGGCGCCGTCCGAGGTCACCGAGCTGCTCTCGGCCACGCTCGGCCGCCCGTTCACCGGCGTCGAGGTGGCCCGGCTCGGCGAGCGCATCGTCACCTTCGAGCGGCTCATCGCCCGCCGCTACAGCGACGCGCCGGACACGCTGCCCCGGCGCTGGCGCCAGCTGCCGCTCGAGGCGGGACGCGCCGCCGGCGCCCTGCCGCAACTCGACGAGATGCTCGCCGAGTACTACCGCCGCCACGGCTGGAGCGAGCATGGCGACCCGACACCGGCGCGCTTGGCGGAGCTCGGCATCCCGCCTCTTGACCCATAGGCCCGCCGCGGGAGGCGTGAAGGAACCAGTACGCTGAAGCGTCCGTTGGTGCGCGACGCGCGCCGCGTTCTCGCGGGCGAACGCCCTTCGAAAACCCTGGGCGGACGTCCGCCGACGTGGACGAGCGCGTATCGGCAAAGCGGGAGGGTTGGAAGGGCGCAGCCCCGCTAAAAGAACCGCTGAGAAGATTGTGTGGGGGCTGCGCCCCCACGCCGCCGCACACGCAGGTTGCGGATAGATCCTGGTCCCTCCACGCCTCCGCGGTGGCTGTGCAGAGCCTTATGAACTTTTACTCTTTACTTGGGGTATCTGGCATGACACCACGCCCGGCCCGTGAACGGGCGGGCTATCTCTCCGAAGCCTGCCTGCGCGGCCCCCCACACTCCCCAGTTTCCTCTGGGGGAGCCACGCGCACTGGCGCAAGCTTGCCAGCAACATGTTTGGAGCGCACGCGTGAGCGCAGCTGATACAACGACCTACCTGAGCGACATCCAGCTCAGCAGGCGCCGGCTGACGGGCATCCTGCTCGTGCTGCTGACGGCCGTCGGCGTCCTCGGCGTGCCGCTGGCCTACAGCGCCGGCTACCCGCCGGAGACGATCGCCAGCGCCAGCCTGAGCGCTGCCGTCTTCGGCACGCTGCTGCTGGCGCACCGGCGCGGGTGGGACGGCGCGCGCTACCTGGCCGTCGTCCTCATGACGCTCCTGGTCGCCTTCGGCCTGCCGGAGCCGTTCGTCTCGCAGCAGGGGTCGCTGGTGATCATTGTGCCACCGCTGATCGCGCTCATGCTGGCGGACGCCCGTTGGGTCGTCGGCAGCGCCTGCGGGGTGATCGGCCTGCTGATCGTGCGCGCCGGCGGGCACAGCGCCTACACCGAGCTGTCGTTCTTCTTCAGTTACACGATGGTGCTGGGCGGGCTGCTGCTCAACAACGCAGTGCTCTCCGCCGCCCTGCGGGCCGCCGTAGCCCACGCCCGCCGCGCCGAGCGCCACGAGGCGGAGGCCTACCGCCGCCTGCGCGATGTGCAGGCGTTGCGCACGATCGACCAGGCGATCGCCACCAGCCACAACCTGAATGCCACCCTCGATGTCGTGCTGCAGCAGGTGACCGAGCGGCTGGAGGTGGACGCGGCCGACGTGCTGCTGCTCGAGCCGGAGACCCAGTTGCTGGTCTTCGGCACCGGGCGCGGCTTCCGCACCGACGCGCTGCGCCACACACGCCTGCGGCTCGGCGAGGGCTACGCTGGCCAGGCCGCCCTGGAGCGGCGCACCATCCACGCCGCGGACCTTGCGGCCAGGCCGGGCGAGCTGTCCCGCGCGACGCTCCTGGCGGGCGAGCGCTTCGTCGCTTACTATGGTGTGCCGCTGGTGGCCGGCGGTGAGGTGCGCGGTGTGCTGGAGATCTTCCACCGCTCGCCGCTGGAGCGTAGCGCCGAGTGGGTCGAGTTCCTCGAGATCCTCGCCGGCCAGGCCGCGATCGCGATCGACAACGCCGAGCTGTTCGACCGCCTCCGCCAATCGAACGTCGACCTGGTGCGCGCCTACGACGCCACCATCGAGGGTTGGTCCCGCGCGCTGGACCTGCGCGACCACGAGACCGAGGGGCACAGCCGGCGGGTCACCGAGATGACGCTGCGCCTGGCGCGGCGCATGGGCCTGGACGAGGCCGCCCTGGTGCATGTGCGGCGCGGGGCGCTGCTGCACGACATCGGCAAGATGGGCATCCCCGATGCCATCCTGCTTAAGCCCGGCAAGCTCACCGCGGAGGAGTGGGCCGTGATGCGCATGCACCCGGTCTACGCCTACAAGTTGCTGGCGCCGATCGCCTTTCTGCGCCCGGCGCTGGACATCCCCTACTGCCACCACGAGCGCTGGGACGGCACCGGCTATCCGCGCGGCCTGGCCGGCGAGGCCATCCCGCTCGCCGCCCGCATCTTCGCCGTGGTGGACGTCTGGGACGCGCTCAGCAACGACCGGCCCTACCGGCCGGCCTGGCCGCGCGAGCGCGTGCTGGCCCACATCCGGGCCGAGTCCGGCCGCCACTTCGACCCGCTCGTCGTCGAGGCGCTGGTCAGCGAGCTGGAGGCCGAGGGCCTCCCCCGCTGAGAAAAGAGGAGGGCACAGCCCTCCCTGACCCTCCCCTAACCGGAGGAGTTTTGCAGTTCTATTGTGCGTGCAACCCTGCGCGCTGCCGGAACGTCAAAGCCGGCGGGGTGGGGATGTCTGGCCTCCGCACTTCTGTTCTTGTTTTGTCGCAAGCACGAGAGCCATCATCAGATGACAGCATACGCCGACGAAGTCTTCGCCCCCGTCGACCGGGACCACGCGTTGGAGCGCATCGCCGGCGGTAACGAGAGTGAGGTCTACCGCACCGACGATGCGCGCTACGTGGTGAAGCTGAAGCACGACCTGGGCGGGGAACTGGCGGAGGCAGTGGCCTGGGCGCGGCGCATGCGCGCGGCCGCCGAGCGCTACGCCCGCTGCCTCGGTCCGCGCCACACGATCCCTAGCTTCTATGTGGTGACGCGGGACAGCGCGGGCCGGGCGCAGGTGCTGGTGATCCAGCCCTTCGTGGATGGCGGGCGGCCGCTCAGCCAGGTAGACTACGCCGCGCTCGGCGATGCGGAGCGGGCGGCCGTGGCCGCCGAGCTTGAGGATATCATCCGGCGCGCGCTGGCGTTCTACGGGGAGACCGGCAGCATGCCGGACTTGTACGGGCGCACCAGCGCCAGCAGCGCCGAGCGCGCGCGCCTCAACGCCCCGTACATGCTGCCCTGGCGCCTGTGGAGCTTCATCGTGCGGCGCAACCTGCTCCGCTCCCACAACCTCATGCTCACCGGCGACGCGCGGCGGGTGGTGCTGATCGACTACGACCTGGTGCGCAAGGGACGGCTGTACCGGCTGGTGTACTACACCGTGCGCCGGGCGCTCTTCTGGCGGGACCGCGCCCTGCTCTGGTGGATGCGCCGCGGCGGCCCCGTACCCAAAGGGGCGTGACCGCACCACGTGGTTAAAGGGGGCTATCCCACACCCGCAGACCGGTGCGGCTGAGGTAGATCGGGATCGGCTGGAACAGTGGGTTGAGCTGCGGGATCGCGGCGAGCAGGGCGCGGCGGGCGCTGGCGGACGGGCCGCACAGCAGCGTCAGCGAGCCGCCCGCGCCGCCCGCACCGTTGACCTTCCAGCCGAGCGCGCCGTGCTCGCGGGCCAGCGCGATCAGCGCCTCGGCGTCCGCGCTCACCAGTGCCGGATGTAGCGCGCGCTGGGCGTCTGTATTCTCCACCATCGCCCGCCCGAGCGCCGCGAAGTCCCCGGCGTACAGCGCGTCGCGCGAGCGCTCGGCCGTACGGCGCAGCGCCTCGAGCCGCGGCGAGTCGAACCCCTCGCGCTCCAGCCCGGCGATCACCAGCTCGTGCACCGCCGAGGAGCTGTGGCTGCGGCCCAGGAACACCAGCACCAGCCGCCGCTCCAGCTCCCACCAGATCGCGTTCGGCACCTGGATCTGCGAGACGATCGCCGTGGGGAAGCGCACCATCTCGATGTAGTTGATGCCGCCGTACGCCGAGCAGAGTTGGTCCTGGATACCACTCTGCAGCCCCAGGCGCTCGGTCTCCACCCGGTGGGCCGCGTAGGCCACCTGGTGCGGCGTCAGCCGGCCGGGGGTGAGCGCGTCCAGCGCACCGATCAGCGCCACCGTGACGGCGGCCGAGGTGCCGGTGGAGGCCCCGGCTGGCGCCTCGGAGTAGATCGTGATCTCGAGTGCCACGTCGTCCGGGATGGCCGCCTCGGCCACGGCGGCCTCCAGCAGCGGGTGGCGGCCGGGCGCGCCGGCGGCCAGGGCGTAGCGCTCGCCGTAGTTCTCGGCGTGCAACGTGATCCGGTCGGGGCGGGCGCCGCGCGGGAAGACGGCCACCTGCACCTCGACGTAGGGGTACACGCCGATGTTGAAGATTGTGCCGCGCCCGGCGAACCAGGTGTCGGTCCAGCCGCCGTTGTCGCAGATCCGGATGGGCGCGACACCGTTGACGATGCGGAGAGGGTGCTCAGATAGCATTAGTCCTCAAACATCGAACCGGTGAGGTAGAGGATGCCGGTCCACAACGCGCGGGCACGGCGGTAGAACCACAGCGCGAACAGCGTCGAGAGCACGATCAGCAGGGTGAGGAGCTGCCAGACCGGCACGTCCGAGAAGTAGGCCAGCGACGCGCCGACGAACGCCAGCGCCATCGTGACCGTCATGTTGATCGCCATCCCGCCGGTGACCTCGCCGGCATCTCGCTCGAAGATCACACCGCACACCGGGCAGCGCACGTTCATCGTGAACAGCGAGCGGAACATCCGCCCGTGCTCGCACGCGGGGCAGCGCAGACAGATCGTCTGCCGCAGGACGCGCAGGATGCGGCCCATGGTTGTGCCTTCCAACCGGCGGCGGGGCGGGGAAAAACGAAAGCTGAGCATCGGAGCTTGAGCAGGCGCGGCCGGAACGCTCCCCTCAGAACTGCCGATCTCAGCTTCCCGTCCAGTGGTGGGCGATACTAGACTCGAACTAGTGACCTCCACGATGTCAACGTGGCGCTCTAACCAACTGAGCTAATCGCCCGGACGCGGGGAAGTGTACCACCCGGCGCGGCAGCTGTCAAGCGCGTGCGGTATACTATGCTGATCCTGGTGGCTTGTCACCTTGATGTTGATGGAGCAGGGAGGGGCCAGGGGAGGGCCTGTGGCCCGCCCCTGAAACCCCACCCCTCACCGTTATGGTGACAGACCACACGTATGCTAAATGCTTGCAGGCCAAGCCTGCGTCATACGGACGAGGGATTTTCAGGGAGGGCAAGCCCTCCCTGCCCCTCTCATGTCGCATCTTCTCTTTGGAAGCATTTAGGGGCGCCGCCTGTGACCGCCGCTCCCGCCTCTTCAATCTACGTACGCCGCGTGGCGCTGGCGCTGCTCGCGCTGCTGAGCATCGGCAGCGCGGCCTATACCGCGATCGCTTGGTCCTCCGGCGACGCAACGGCCTGGCTCGGGGCGCTGGCGGCGGCCGGCAACCTGGTCCTGCTCGCGGCCTACATCCGCGGCTGGGAGCCGGCCCGTGTCTGGGTGGTGGTGATCTTCTCGGTTATCGTCGGGGCCGGGATGGCCACACTCTCCAACGCCAGGCCTCCCGGCCAGCAGGTGCCGCTGCCGGCCAGCGTGCTGCTCCCGGCGGTGCTGGCGTTGGTGCTCGCCGGCCCGCGCTGGGTGGCCGGCAGCACCGCTGATCGTGATCGCCGTCCACATGGCGCTCATGGGCGGGGCACCCCCGTTCACCGACCCGTTCGGGGTGGTGGTGGTGGCCACGTTCGTCGGCGGGCTGCTGCTCAGCCGCTTCCTGACGGACCGCGCACGGCGCGACGCCGAGGAGGCGCTGGCGCGCTCCGAGCAGCACGCCGGCGCCCTGCGTGAGAGCCAACGGCTGCTGGCCGAGGAGCGCGCCGCCCTGGCCGCGCGGGTGGAGGAGCGCACCGCCGAACTGAGCGCCGCCAACACCCGGCTTGAGCAGGCGCTGCGCCTGAAGGATGAGTTCCTGGCCGCCATGAGCCACGAACTGCGCACGCCGCTCACGGCCATCCTCAGCTACAGCGAGGCGCTCCAGGCCGAGCTTTACGGGCCGCTGACCGAGCGCCAGCGCGCCGCGCTCACGGCGGTGGACTCTGGCGCCCGCCACCTGCTGGCGCTCATCAATGACATGCTGGACCTGGCCAGGATCGACGCTGGCGAGATGAAGCTGCAGCGCGCGCCCTGCAGCGTGCACGACGTCTGCGACGCCAGTCTGCAACTGGTCTGGCACGCCGCCCAGGCGCGCCACCTGGAGATCACGACCACGATCGACGCCGGCGCGACGACGGTGGAGGCCGACGAACTGCGGCTGCGCCAGATGCTGGTGAACCTGCTCAGCAACGCGGTGAAGTTCACCCCGCCGGGCGGCCGCATCGGCCTGGAGGTGCGCGGCGACCGCGAGCGCCAGACGATCGCCTTCACCGTGTGGGACACAGGGATCGGCATCGCGCCGGAGGACCAGGCGCGGCTGTTCCAACCCTTCGTGCAGCTGGACGCCAGCCTGGCGCGGCGGTACGAGGGCACCGGCCTGGGGCTGGCGCTGGTGGCAAAGCTCGCCAAGCTGCACGGCGGCGAGGTGTCGCTCAGCAGCGCACCCGGCGCCGGCAGCCGCTTCACGCTGCAGCTGCCCTGGGCCGCGCCACCCCCGGCGGAGCCAGCCGCTGGCGCACCGCTCGCCACCGTGCTGGTGGCCGACGATAACGAGACGAGCGCGGAGTTGATGCAGGAGTACCTCGAGGCCAAGGGCTACCGGGTGCTGATTGCGCACAACGGCGCCGAGGCACTGGAGCTGGCGCGCACAGCGCGCCCGGCGGTGATCCTGATGGACATCCAGATGCCAGTGATGGACGGCCTGGAGGCCACCCGGCACCTGCGCGCCGACGCGAGCACGGCGCACATCCCGATCGTCGCGATCACGGCCATGGCGGCCCCCGGCGACACCGAGCGCTACCTGGCGGCCGGCGCGACGGCGGCGCTGCGCAAGCCGGTGCGCCTTGCGGAGCTGGCGCAGACGATCGGGATGTGCGCTGCGCGCACAGGGCTAGCGGAAGGAGAGACGTGATGACAACGGCTGGAGGCATGGGCCGGCGCAGGTTTCTGCGCGCGGTGGGGACGGGCGCGCTCGGGCTGGGCGGGCTGCTAGGCGCGTGCGGCGCGCTCCAGCCGGCCGCGCCCACCGCCACGCCCCTCGCCGAGACCACCATTACGATCTGGAACTGGATCGATGAGGCGCTCACCGGGCTGCTGCAGAACTTCGAGCAGGCTAACCCCGGCATCCGCGTGCGGGCCGAGCGCTACTCCTACGACCGGGCGCACCGGCAACTGCTGAGCGCGCTCGAGTCCGGCAGCGGCGCGCCGGACGTCTTCATCACCGACCTGGACTCGCTCGGCGGGCTGCGCGGGCGGCCCGGCCTGGCGGACCTGGGCGGGCCGCCCTTCGACGGCGCGCGGCTCCGGGGCGACATCCTGCCGCAGCTGTGGGACCACGTGGCCTTCGAGGGCCGGGTGGTGGCGCTACCGTGGAACGTGGGCGTGGGCGTGGCCTGGTACCGCGCCGATGTGCTGCAGGCCGCCGGGCTGCCGGTGGAGCCGGAGACGCTACGCGAGCAGGCGCGCGGCTGGGACGGCTGGCTGGCGCTGGACGAGGCGCTCCGGCGCAAGAGCCAGCAGGCGACGCTCGTCGCCGAGTCGCTGCCGCTCTTCCCGGTGGCGGTGGAGCAGCGCGGCCACGGCTGGGTGGAACGTGGCCGCCTGCTGGTGGAGGAGAAGGGGGTCCCGGCGGCGGAGTTGGTGGCGGCGCTGCACGAGCGCGACGTGCCGCCCGAACTGGCGGGCGGCGCTTTTGCCCGCCGCATGGTCGAGGGCGAGATCGCCGGCATGGTGAACGGGAGCTGGATGCAGTTCTTCCTGCAGCGGGACTTCCAGGCCACCGCGGGGAAATGGCGGCTGGCGCGCGCCCCCGGCGGGGACTTCCTCTCCGGCGCGTTGTTCCTGCTCATCCCGCAGCAATCGCAGCACCAGGAAGCGGCCTGGGCCTTTCTGCGCCACATGTGCGCCAGTCCGGAAGGCCAGAACACCACCTTCGCGGCCACCGGCGCGCTCCCGGCCTACCGCCCGGCCTGGAACGACCCGCTGTACGACCGGCCGGTGGAGTTCTTCGGCGGGCAGCCCGCCTACCGCCTGCTGACCCAGGCCGCCGCGGAGCTCCCGGCCGGCACCCTCAGCCCGTTCGACCAGCAGATCGACCGCATCGTACGCCAGCAGGCGGAGCGGGTGGCCCGCGGCGACAAGGGGCCGGACGAGGCGATGGCGGACGCGGCGGCGGAGGTGCGCAAGCAGATCCCGGAGCTTGCGAAGAGCCTCTCCGAATAACTCGGGGAGGATCAGGGGAGGCCTTCGCCCTCCCCTGACCCCACCCGCTCCGGGGTATCCGGCGCTTGGTCTGGCTGCGCCGCTTTGCTGCATCCGTAGCAAGGCGCTCCTCCCACCGCTGATCCTTCGCTGCGCTCAGGAGGTGGGCTACCGCGCCTTAAGGCACGCATCCGTGTTTTTGCGTCCCGATCTTCAGATCGCCGCAACCAGCAGACTCCGCTCGCGCCAGGCGGTGTCCAGCAGGGTGGCGCGCAGGTGTCCCGGCAGGTGGCCGAACAGGCGCAGCATCACCCCCAGGAGCTGCGGGGTGGAGAGCCGGTCGGAGAGGTAGCCGGCCCACTCCTGGCGCGGCAGGCGGAAGAAGGCGTGAAAGAAGACCTGAAGCTGCGCCGCGTCCATACGCAGCAGGCTGGCCAGGCCGAGCAGGTAGAGGCCGCGCCGGCGCACGCGCTGGCGCGGCCAGAGGGCC
>DATMBA010000215.1:0-1139 GCA_035559635.1 Roseiflexaceae bacterium | reverse complement strand
CGGATGATTGCGAGAGCGCGGGGCTCGAGGTGCCGCCGCTGCCGGCGGCGGTGAAGGTGGCGTTGCGTCCGATGGTGCCGTATGCGGGCCACAGCATCAACAACCCGCTGGACGCCTCGCCGCTCTTGGACGCGCGGAACTTCGCCCGTGGCTACGAGGTGCTGGCCACCAGCCCGGCGCTGGACCTACTCCTCATCCACTTCGGCATGGGGTGGGACCGGTACTCGGGCGACCAAGCGGGCCAGGAGCGTTTCCGGACTATCTTGGAGACGGTGCGCGAGCGGCCATTGAAGCCTTGCGCCTTCGTCCTGCGGCCGGCGACGACGGCGAACGAGGGGAGGAACGTGGAGAACCTATCGCGGCTGCTCCAGGAGGCTGGATTGCCCTTCTACAACTCGATGGCGGGGGCGGCGAAGGCCGTCCGACGCTACTTGGACTATCACGCACGGCGGAACGCGGACGTGCCGGCGGCCCGATGAGCGGCTTGGCGCAGGGCCGTCCTCGGCCATCGACCTCGTGCGGCCAGGAGGAGACCCGTTGCAGTCTCGTCTGTCCTGTGCGCTGAGGGAGGAAGGAGCGGCGTGAGCGCTATTCGTGCGCTCCTCTTCGACTACGAGGGCGTGCTCTCCCCGCACGAGGAACGGGCTGCGCAGCTCGCTGCGCTGGAGGCCGGCTGGGGGCTGGAGCCGGGCGCGCTGCTGACAGCGCTGCGGAAGATCGGTCCGTACGAAGGGTACCTTCTGGGCCGGTTCCCTGAAGGGGAGTACTGGGAGGTGGTGGCGCGCGCCCTCGACGGCCGGGTGAGGGCGCAGGAGCTGCGCCAAGCGCTGCTCGCGCTGGAGCGGGTGGACGCGCGGCTGGTCCGGCTGGTGCAGCAGCTGGCGGGGCGCTATCGGGTGGCACTGTTCACCAATGCCCCGCCGTCCTTCGAGGAGGAGGTCCTGCGTGGGCGGCTGCAGCTCGATGGGCTCTTCGATGCGGTGATCACGTCGGGCTCGGTGGGCGTGGTCAAGCCGTACCCAGGCATCTACCGCTTCGCGCTGGAGCGACTGTTCGTGGCGCCGGAGGAGTGCGTGCTGGTGGACGATGAGGAGCGACACCTGACGGCGGCGCGGAGCCAGCGGATTCGGGGCGTGCTC
>DATMBA010000214.1:0-13091 GCA_035559635.1 Roseiflexaceae bacterium | reverse complement strand
GGGCAGCAGCGCTGGCTCAAGGCCGGCCACTTCCTGCCGATCGACGATATGCTGAGCGAGAACGGCATCAAGCCGGAGGATTACAACGCCAATGCGATGTCGCTCTACTGCCTGTACGAGTCCAAGTACTACTGCATCGGCTCCTACACCGGCGCGGTGTTGCTGTTCTACAACAAGGATATGTTCGACGCCGCCGGCATCCCCTACCCCTCGCCCACCGAGCCGATGACGGTGGAGCAGTATTACGACCTGGCCAAGCGCCTCTCCAAGCCGAGCGACGACATCACCCAACGGGTGTGGGGCGCCTCCTCCGGCGAGACCTGGTGGTACATGGACTGGACCACCCACTACAGCCAGGACGGCCGCACGGCCGAGGGCTTCGTGAACGACGCCCCCACTGTGCGGACCTACGAACTGATGGCGCAATTGGTGAAGGACGGCTACGCCCCGAGCGGCAGCGACATGCAGCTGCTGGGCGACGTGGACCTGCTCAGCCAGGGCAAGCAGGCCATGGCGATCACCGACAACTTCGTGGCAGTGGCCAACCTCGAGGCGCAGAACATCCGCTACGGCGCTGCCCCGCCGCCGGTGGAGCAGGAGGGCGACAAGCCGTTCATCATCACCTGGTCGGACGCCTTCGGTGTGTTCAGCAAGAGCCAGCACCCCAAGGAGGCCATGCAGTTCCTGGCGTTCCTGGCCACCGAGGGCAATAAGCTGCGGATCGAGGCGGACACGCTGCCGCTGGACATGACCCAGGCCGACGCCTGGGCGGCGAAGAACGAGGGCCGGCGCAGCACCGTCGAGGCCATCCGCCTCGCGCGCCCGGTGATCTTCGTCCCCGGCTTCTACGAGGTGACCGGCGGCCCTATGGGCGACGCCTACAACCAGATCCTGGAGGGCGCCGATCCGCAGGCGGCGATGGACGAGGCGGCCGCGGCGATCCAGGACGAACTGGACACGGCCTGGGAGACATGGGAGGCGATCAAGTAAGCCACCCACCTCTCAGCACGCAGCACGCAGCATTGGGGTTGCGCTATGGCACGGACGCGACCGCTAGCGCCGGCGTCGAAGAGGGCCCGGCTTGGGCGCATGGCCCGCGAGGAGGAGCGGGCGGCCTACCTGTTCCTGCTGCCCTGGCTGGTCGGGATCGTGCTGTTCCTCCTGGGTCCGATCGTGGCCTCGGTGCTGATCAGCATGACCAACTGGAACATCATCTCCGAGCCGCAGTGGGTGGGGCTGGAGAACTACCGCGAGATGCTGTTCGAGGACCGCAAGTTCTGGCAGAGCATCCGCGTCACCCTGTACTACACCGTGCTGGCGGTGCCGCTCGGGCTGGTGGCCGGGCTGGCCATCTCGCTGCTGCTGAACCTGCGGCTGCGCGGGATGTACGCCCTGCGAACGATCCTGTACCTGCCCTCGGTGATCAGCGGCGTGGCGGTGGCGGTGCTGTGGATCTCGCTGCTCAACCCTGAGCTCGGCGCGGTCAACCAGTTCCTGCGCGCCGTGGGGGTGGCGAACCCGCCGCGCTGGCTCGGCAGCCCCACCTGGGCGGTGCCGGCGCTGGTGCTGGTGGGGCTGTGGGGTGTGGGCGGCGGGGCGATCATCTATCTGGCCGGCCTGCAGAACATCCCGCCCCAGCTGTATGAAGCGGCCGAGATCGACGGCGCGGGGGCCTGGGCGAAGTTCTGGCACGTGACGCTGCCGCTGCTGACGCCGACGCTCTTCTTCAACCTGATCACCGGGCTGATCGGCGCGTTCCAGGTGTTCGACACCGCCTTCATCATGGGCGGCAGCCGCGGCGGCACGAGCGGGGCGCTCAACTTCTACCTGCTCAACCTGTGGAACGAAGGCTTCCGCCAGGGGCGGCTCGGCTACGCCTCGGCGCTGGCCTGGGTGCTGGTGCTGCTCGCCGCGCTCGTGATCACTGTCACCTTCCGCACCTCGGATCGCTGGGTGTACTACGAGGCGGAGACGGGAAAGAGCGAGGGGTGAGTCTCAGGGAGGGCGCGTGCCCCCCTGGCCCTCCCCTCAAGGGCGCAAGAGAACACGATGCGGACCACCGCGAACCAACCGGCCGGCACGAGGGTGTCACCGCGGCTGACCCTGGCGCGCGTGCGGCGCCTGGGCAGGGTGGCGCTGGCCTACGGCGTGCTGCTGCTGCTGTGCACCTTCGTGCTGCTGCCGCTGGGCTGGATGCTCACCGCTGCGCTCAAGCCGGACCGGCTGCCGGTGTTCACCGTGCCGCCGCAGTGGTTCCCCACCGAGCACTGGCGTTGGGAGAACTTCGCGCGGGCGCTCACCACCGAGCGCCGGCCGTTCCTGCTCTACATGCTCAACACACTCCAGATCGTGGCGGGCAACATCGTCGGCACGCTCTTCTCCTGCTCGCTGGTGGCGTTCGCCTTCGCCCGGCTGCGTTTCCGTGGCAGCGAGCTGCTGTTCAATCTGCTGGTGATCACTATGCTGATCCCCTGGCAGGTGCTGATGATCCCGCAGTTCCTGATGTTCCATAAGATCGGCTGGTACGGCACCTTCCTGCCGCTGATCGTGCCCTCCTTCACCGGCAACGCCTTCTTCATCTTCCTGATCCGCCAGTACATGCGCACCTTCCCGCGCGAGCTGGACGACGCGGCGCGCATCGACGGCTGCGGCTACTTCGGGATCTTCTGGCACGTGATCCTGCCGCTCACCATGCCGGTGCTTGCGGTGTGCGTGGTGTTTGTGTTCCTCGGCTCGTGGAACGACCTGCTCGGGCCGCTGATCTACCTGGACAGCAACCGCATGTTCACGGTGGCGATCGGCCTGGCGAACATGGTGACGCGTGCCAACACCGACTGGAACCTGCTGATGGCGGCCAACCTGGTGACGATGCTGCCGGCGCTTATCGTCTACTTCTTCGCCCAGGATAAGCTGATCGGCGGCATCGCCAGCGTCGGGCTGAAGGGCTAAGTCGATGGCAACACGGGAGTGCGGCGGTGAGTGACCTGCGCGATAGGGTGCGCGGCGCGCTGCTCGGCGGGCTGTGCGGCGATGCGATCGGCCGGCCCGCCGAGTGCCTCAGCTACCAGGAGATCGCGGCGCGCTTCGGCCGCATCACGGGGCCCCTGGAGCAGCCGGGGCGCCAGGCGGGCGACGGCACCGACGACTCGGCGCTCAAGCACATGCTCTGCGAGGCCATCCTGCGCGCCCCGGACGAGGTGACGCCGGCGGACTGGGCGGCCGTCTGGCGCGAACGGATGCGTCCGGACGGTTTCTGGACGCCGGTGCAGAACGCCTACTACCGCCTGATGGTGCAGCACATCCCGCCCGAGGAGGTGGGCGTGGGGACGATGGTGAGCAACAGCTCGGCCATGTGCATCGCGCCGATCGGCATCGTCAACGCCGGGAACCCGGCCGCCGCCTGCCGCGAGGCGCTCTCCGCGGCGCGCCTGATCCACCGCGGCTTCCCGCTGGAGGCCGCCGGCGCGGTGGCGGCGGCGGTGGCCGAAGCCTTGCGCCGGAGCGCCACGCCCGACACGGTGCTGGCGGCGGCGGTCGCGCATCTGCCAGCGGGCAGCGAGATGGTCGCCGCGATCGAGGCCGCCGCTGCGCTCGCCCGGGCATGCACCGGGTACGAGGAGTTCCGCGAGCGCTTCTACACGACGCTCCTGCGCCCCTGGCCGCACCGCCGCGACGGCTGGAGCATCGCCGTGGACCCCCGCGAGACGGTGCCCGCCGCCCTCGGGGTGTTCCTGATCGCCGGCGGCGACCCGCAGCACACCATCCTGGGCTGCGCCAACTTCGGGCGCGATGCCGACACGATCGCGACGATCGGCGGGGCGCTCGCCGGGGCGCTCACCGGGGCCGCAGCCATCCCCGCCGCCTGGATCGAGGCGGTGTGCGCCGCCTCCCCGGTGGACCAGGATGCGCTCGCCGCCGGCCTGCTGGGTGTCCTGCGCCGGCGGGCTGAACGCGCCGCCGCGTGGAGCGCCGGCGTCCTGGAGCTGTTCGAGGAACGTGATGCGGCCTAGAGCGCAGCGGCCCCTGGCGCCGCGCTGGTGGGAGAGCTGCAGCGGCATCACCCGGCCGTACCTCAAGGCGCACGGCGCGACGCTGCGCGACGTGGCGGCGCGCCTGGAGGAGATCCGGGCGCTCGGGTTCGACGCCGTGGAGGTCTTCGCGCCGTGCGCGGGCGGCACCTGCTACCACGGGCTCGACACGATCGACTTCTACCAGGTGGACCCGGCGATCGGGACGATGGGCGACTTCCTGGCGCTGGTGGATGCGGCGCACGCGCGCGGGATGGCGCTCGTGATCTTCATCAACCTCGGCTACGCCCACGAGCACTTCCCGGCCTTCCTGAAGGCCTGCGACGATGTGCGGGCCGGCGTGGACAGCCCCGAGCGGCGCTGGTTCCTGTGGAGCGACAGCGGCACGGATACGATGGACCGCAGCCTGGCGCCGCACTTCATGAACGACTCGCACGGCAACTGGCGCTGGAGCGAGCGGGCGCAGAAGTATTTCTGGGTCAAGTGGGAGGGCGAGCGCGGCGGCTTTCACCTGCCGCAGTTCAACTTTGCCGACCCCGGCTGGCAGGATGCGGCGCGCCGCATCCTGGAGTTCTGGCTCCGCACGGGGATCGACGGCGTGGTGATCGACGCGGTGAACTGGTACGTCGGCTGCGACTGGCAGATCACCCGGCGGAGCATGACCGACGCCGTCAACGCGGCCGGCGACCTGCTGCTCCAGCCGGAGGGGGCCGGCGGCTTCCGCGACGACCCGGCGCCCTGGATCACGGCGGGCGGCTTCAACTGCGTGCAGGACTACGCGCTGCAGATCTGGTGGGAGCGCAAGGACCTGATCCGCGACGCCATCCGCAGCGGCGACCCGCGGCCGATCGAGGCGGCGCTGCGCGGCTACCGCGACCGGGTGGTGGCGGCCGGCGGGATCTGCTACCTCAACCCGCTCGAGAGGGCGGAACTCTCCCCGCAGGAGCGGCTGCTCGGCGCGGCGACGGTGGCGACGGTGGGCGAACTGTTCGCCGAGTTCGGCGACCTTGGCGACCCGCAGGGGGCCTACCGCCGCGGAGTCGCGCGGCTGCTGGAGGCCCGGCGGCGCTGCCCGGCGCTGTGCGCGGCGGGGCGGCGCATCCCCATCCCGACGAGCGACGACCGCCGCTTCTACGCCTTCGTGCGCGAGCCGGCCGGCCCGGGCGCGCGGGCGCTGGTGATCCTGAACTTCCAACCCGAGCGGCACACCATCACCGTCGACCTGCGGGGGCAGGCCGCCGCCTCGCTCGCGGACATCTGGTCCGGCGCGACACACCCCGCGGGTGAGCGCTTCAGCCTCGAGCTGCCGGGCTACGGGTACGGCGTGTACACGCTCTCGTGAGGGGGTGGTAGATGCGCAGAGCACGGCTGCGATGCAGAGGTACGGACGCATGCCGGAGACAACCGAGACGACACCATAAGGAGTATCAGATGAGGCTCTTCAGATTCTCGACCCTCGTCGCGCTGGTCGCGCTCGTCCTCGCGGCCTGCGGCGGCACACCCACCGCGACACCCCCTACCAGCGCCCCCGCGGCCGAGCCGACGGCCGCCCCGGCTGTAGCGCCGACGGCCGCCCCGGCCGCCGGGCAGCCGGCCACGGGCGAGAAGGCCACTGTCACCTTCTGGTTCCAGCCGTCCGAGGGGTCGGACACCAACTGCTTCCTGGACACGGTGATCACCCCCTTCAACGAGCAGAGCAGCAACGTGATGGTCGAGGCGGTCTCGCAGCCGAACGTCTGGGACGCGACCCGCACCGCGATCGCCGGCGGCTCCGGCCCGGACATCGTCGAGACCCCCGGCCCGTCGTTCGCGTTCGAGCTGGTGCAGGCCGGTCAGCTGCTGCCGCTCGACGAACTGGCGCAGCAGTACGGCTGGGGTGAGCTGTTCGTCCCCTGGGCGCTGAACCTCGGCAGGGTGGACGGCAAGCTCTACAGCCTGCCGACCGAGCTCGAGACGCTGGTGCTGTACTACAATAAGACCCTCTTCGAGGAGAAGGGCTGGAAGGTCCCGCAGACGATCGACGAACTGATGGCGCTGTCCGCACAGATTAAGGAGGCCGGCGTCATCCCCTTCGCCCACGCCAACGCCGAGTGGCGGCCGACGAACGAGTGGTTCGTGGGCACCTTCTTCAACCGCGTGGCCGGCCCGCAGAAGGTCTACGACGCCCTGACCGGCAAGGCCAAGTGGACCGAGCCGGAGTTCGTGCGGGCGATCGAGATGCTGACCCAACTGCAGCAGCAGGGGCACTTTATGGGCGGCCTGGACCGCTACTACACCGCCACCGGCAACGAGCGCTACGCGGCGTTCGGCAGCGGCGAGGCGGCCATGAACATCGAGGGCACCTGGGCGATGGGCACCGGCGAGGGCAGCATGGACTCGTTCTTCGGCGAGGCGGCCGGCAACAGCAACACCTGGGACTGGGCGCCGGTGCCGGGGACCACGCCCGGCGACCAGATCTTCGACATCGGCATCGGCTCGACCTACTCGATCAACAAGACCGCCAGGGACCCGCAGGCCGCCGCCGAGTTCCTGACCTATATGTTCCAGCCGGAGACGCAGGCCAGGCTGCTGGCGGCCTGCGGCACCGCACCGGCGCCGGTGCGCCTCAAGGCCGACGCGCTGCAGGGCATCGACCCGCGCGCCGCCGGCGTCTACGAGGCCATGGGCAAGGCCAGCGATGCCGGCACCTACGGCTACACCACCTGGACCTTCTGGCCGCCCAAGAGCGACGTCTACATCTACGAGGAGATCGAGAAGGTCTGGGCCGGTGAGATGACGGCTCAGCAGTACCTCGAGGGTCTCCAGGCGCTGTTCGACGAGGAACTGAAGGCCGGCGACATCCCGCCGATCCCGCAGCGGTAGCACGTGCGAGGTGCGAGGTTATCGGTCATAGGTGATAGGGGTGAGGCCCGACCGATCACCTATGACCCATCACCTATCACCTCGGCGTAGAGGAGCGCGATATGGCGCACACTGAGCGAAGACCGGTGGTCGGGGCACGGGTAGCGCCCCCGCTGCGGCGCACCCGGCGCATATCGCGCAAGGCTGTCACCGCCTGGCTCTTCGTGCTACCGATCCTGCTGCTGTTCGCCCTGGTGGTGATCGGCCCGTCCTTTGCAGCGGTGTACTACTCATTCACCGACTGGTCCGGCATCGGCGACGCGCAGTGGGTCGGCCTGGCGAACTTCCGCAAGTTGCTATTCCAGGACATGTCGTTCCGCAAGGCGTTCACCAACAACGTCATCTGGATGTTCATCTTCCTCACCGTGCCGGTGGCGATGGCGCTGGTGGCGGCAGGCGTGCTGGCGCCGGTGCGACGCGGCGGCATGATCTTCCGCGCGGCGATCTTCATCCCCTACATCCTGCCCACGGTGATCGTGGCGCAGATCTGGCGCAACCTGCTCAGCCCGACACAGGGCGTGGGCGCGGCGCTGGCGGACATCGGCATCCAGGGGCTGGACAAAGCTTTCCTGGGCCAGTCGTCCACCGCGCTCTACGCGATCGCCTTCGTGAACAACTGGCAGTGGTGGGGGTTCCTGATGGTGCTGTTCCTGGCGGCGATGCAGAATATCCCACGCGAACTGTACGAGGCGGCGCGCATTGACGGCGCCACGCGCTGGGACGAGTTCCGCTTCGTGACCATCCCCGGCATCAAGCCAACGCTGGTGTTCATGCTGCTGATGACGGCGATCTGGTCGTTCCTGATCTTCGACTACGTCTTCATCCTCACCCAGGGCGGGCCGGCCGGCTCCTCGGAGGTGCTCGGCACGCTGCTGTACAAGAACGCCTTCAACCGCTTCGAGGCCGGCTACGCCTCGGCGCTCGGCCTGACGATGAGCTTCTTCGCCGGGGTGATCATCTGCATCTATATCGCGCTCCGGCGCAGAGGGGTGGAGGAGTAGTTATGGCCGTACAGATGCAGGCTCCGCGGCGTCCGCTGAAGGTCGGCCTGGCGCCCAACTACCTGGTGCTGATCGCCCTGACGTTCTTCGCGCTCGCGCCGATCGTCATCCTGGGCTTCAACTCGCTCAAGAGCAACGCCGAGGCCGGCCGCAACCCACTCGGCCCGCCGCAGGTGGTGCAGTGGCAGAACTTCCCGCGCGCGTGGGAGCAGGGCGGTTTCGCCACCACCACGCGCAACAGCCTCACGCTGGTGGCGGGCACGGTGGTGGGCGTGCTGGCGCTCGGCGGCATGGCGGCCTACAGCCTGGCGCGGCTCGACCTGCCCGGGGGGAACGCGCTCATGCTGCTGCTGCTGGTGATCTCCACCGTGCCGCTCCAGCTGTTCCTGGTGCCGCTGTTCTTTATGTGGAAGAACCTGGGCCTGCTCAACACGCACCTCGGCCTGATCCTGATCTACGTCGCCACCAACGCGCCCTTCGCGATCTTCCTGCTGCGCTCCTACATGGTGCAGCTCCCGCCCGACTTCGAGGATGCTGCGCGGGTGGACGGCGCCAACGAGATCCAGGTCTTCGGCAAGGTAGTGCTGCCGCTCTCCTGGCCCGGCTTCCTCACGGTGGGCCTGGTGGTGGCGCTCGGGGTGTGGAACGAGTTCTTCCTCGCCACCGTGTTCATCAGCGACCCGGAGCTCTTCCCGGTGGCGACGAGTTACTACAAGTTCACCACGCGCTTCAGCCGCGACTGGGCACTCACCAGCGCGGCGGCGGTGATGATGATCGCGCCGGTGCTGCTGCTGTTCCTCATCCTGCAGCGCCGCTTCATCGACGGCCTGACACAGGGCGGGCTGAAGGGCTGATCTTTCTTCCTGGAGGGGCTTTGCCCTTCCAAACCTCGCCGGAGGACATCCATGCCACTCCCTAACGACTATGCCGAGCGCGTCTACGCCGGCGTGCTAGGCAAGATCATCGGCGTCTACCTTGGCCGGCCCTTCGAGGGCTGGACCTACGAGCGCATCATGCAGGAGCTGGGCGAGATCTGGTACTACGTCCACGAGCGACGCCGCACGCCGCTGATCGTCACCGACGACGACATCTCCGGCACCTTCACCTTCCTGCGCGCCCTGCCGGACTACGGCAACACCCGCGACATCAGCCCGGCGCAGATCGGCCAGACCTGGCTGAACTATATCATCGAGCGGCGCACCATCCTGTGGTGGGGTGGCCTGGGCAACTCCACCGAGCACACCGCCTACCTGCGCCTCAAGCGCGGCCTGCCGGCGCCCACCAGCGGCTCGATGGCCCTGAACGGCAAGGTGGTGGCCGAGCAGATCGGCGCGCAGATCTTCATCGACGGCTGGGCCATGGTCGCGCCGGGTGACCCGGAGCTGGCGGCCGACCTGGCGCGCCGTGCGGCGAGCGTGAGCCACGACGGCGAGGCGGTCTACGGCGCGCAGGTACTGGCCGCCATGGAGGCCCAGGCCTTCGTCGAGCCGGACCTGCACAAGCTGATCGACACCGCCGTGACCTTCATCCCGCAGGACTCGGTGATCGCCCGCATGATCAGCGACATCCGCGAGTGGCACGCCGAGTACCCCGACTGGCGCCAGACCCGCGAGCAGATCGCCAGGAACTACGGCTACGATACGTTCGGTGGCAACTGCCACATGGTGCCGAACCATGCGCTGATCCACCTGGGGCTGCTGTACGGCCAGGACGACTTCCAGCGCTCGCTGATGATCACCAACACCGCCGGCTGGGACACCGACTGCAACTCGGGCAACGTGGGGTGCCTGCTGGGGATCAAGAACGGCCTGGCCGGCATCGACGCCGGGCCGGACTGGCGCGGCCCGGTGGCCGACCGGCTCTACTTGCCCACGGCCGACGGCGGGCGGGCGATCACGGACGCGGTGCGCGAGACGTACCAGGTGGTGAACGTCGGGCGGGCGCTGGCGGGCGAGGCGCCTAGCGCGCCGAAGGGCGGCGCGCGCTTCCATTTCGAACTGCCCGGCAGCGTGCAGGGCTGGCTGGCGGACGCGAGCGTCGAGAGCAGGGGCACGCTGGCCGTCGAGAACGTGGCCGGCCACAGCGCCCGCGGCAGGCGCAGCCTCGCGCTGCGGGCGCGCGGGCTGGCGCCCGGGCGGGTGGCGCGCGCCACCACCGCCACTTTCGTACCGCCGGAGGCGCGCGAGATGCCAGGATACACGCTGCTGGCCGCACCCACGCTCTACCCCGGCCAGGTGGTGCGGGCGCGCCTGGAGGCCGACGCCGCCAACACCGGCCCGCTCCTGGCGCAGCTGTTCGTGCGCTCCTACGGTGCGGAGGACGCGCTGGTGCCAACGTACGGTCCCGAGGCGGAGCTGGCCCCTGGCGCGGAGCACGCCTTCAGCTGGCGCGTGCCGGACATGGGCGGCCAGCCGATCGCCCAGGTGGGCCTGGAGATCCGACGCCCGGAGGACGCGGCCACCGCGGCCGGCACGCTCTACCTGGACGAACTGACCTGGGAGGGCGCGCCCGAGGTGGCCTTCGTCCGGCCGGCGGCCGGTGGCACCATGTGGCGCCACGCCTGGGTCAACGGCGTGGACCAGTACGACCGCTGGTACCCGGAGACCTTCCGGCTGATACAGAACGAGGGCACCGGGCTGCTGATCACCGGCACGCGCGAGTGGACCGATTACCGCTTTCAGGCGGCAGTGACGCCGCACATGGTCGCGGCATGCGGCATCGCCGCACGTGTGCAGGGCATGCGGCGCTACTACGCGCTGTTGCTGGCGCGTGGCGCGGACGGCCGCGGGGTGGCACGGCTCGTCAAGGCGCTGGACGGCGAGACGGTGCTGGCCGAGGCGCCCTGCGACTGGGAGCTGTACCGCGCCGCCCGGCTGCAGCTGGAGGTGGCCGGCGCGCGGCTGCGGGCCTCGGTGGACGGCCGGCAGCTCTTCGACCTGACCGACCCGCACCGGCCGCTGGAGGGCGGCGGCGTGGCGCTCCTCTGCGCCGAGGGGCGCGCCGCGTTCGAAGAAGTAGCCGTCAGCTGATGGAGAGGTGTGGGGAGGGGACCAGAGGGCACTTCGCCTCCCCACACTTTTTCTTTATAATAGGAGCAGGGGGCGCGGGGGAACCTGGTTCCCCCGCATCCTATTTCCACCAGGGGGTGGGGCACAGCCCCGCGATGTGATGGACACACTTGCAGAACGCATCTCAGCCGTGCGCGAGCGGATCGCCGCCGCCGCCCTGCGCGCCGGCCGCTCGCCGGCCGAGGTGCGGCTGGTGGGCGTCACCAAGACTCACCCGCCCGAGGTTGTGGCCGCGGCGCTGGCGGCCGGCCTGGCCGAGTTCGGCGAGAACCGCGTGCAGGAGGCGGAGACCAAAATCGGCGCGCTGGCCGCCGAGCGCGCTCGCATCACCTGGCATCTGATCGGCCACCTCCAACGTAACAAGGCGGGCCGCGCCGCCGCGATCTTCGATATGGTCCACTCGGTGGATAGCCTGCGGCTGGCCGAGGCGCTGGACCGCCAGGTGGGCGCGCGGGCAGGAGACGCGGCGTTGCCCCTCCCCATCCTGCTGCAGGTCAACGTGAGCGGCGAGGCCACCAAGGAGGGCTTCGACCTGGCCGCCTGGCGGGAGCGCCCTGCGGCGCTGGAGGCGTTCCTGGCCGATGTGGAGCGTATTCTGGCCCTGCCGCACCTGGAAGTCCGCGGCCTCATGACGATCGCGCCGTGGGGTGAGGACCCCGGGCTCGCCCGGCCGACCTTCCGCGCGACGCGCGACCTGCGCGACCTGCTGGCGCGCCGCTTCCCCGCCGCCCGCTGGCCCGAGCTCTCCATGGGCATGACGGACGACTTCGAGGTGGCGATCGAGGAGGGCGCCACCATCGTGCGCGTCGGCCGGGCGATCTTTGGGAGCAGGGGATAGGTGATAAGTGATGGGTGATGGCCTATCACCTATCACCTTACGATCGCTTGCCGGGGATGTGCCCCTGTGCTAGGATAGCCGCACTGAAGCGTGAGGATTCCGTAGCCAAGGAAAGGGGTCGGCCTTGAGCATCCTGGTGGATAGCAATACCCGGCTGCTGGTGCAGGGCATCACCGGGCGGGAGGGTGAGTTTCACGCCCGGCAGATGGTGGCCTACGGCACCAACGTGGTGGCCGGCGTCACGCCCGGGCGCGGCGGGCAGCTGGCGGTGGACGGCAAGGTGCCGGTGTTCAACACCGTGGCCGAGGCGGTGCGCGAGACGGGAGCCAACACCTCGGTGATCTACGTGCCGGCGCCCTTCGCGCCCGACGCGATCCGCGAGGCGGCCGCCGCGGGGATCCCGCTGGTGGTGTGCATCACCGAGGGCATCCCGGCGCTGGATATGGTCAGCACTTACGCCTTCGTCAAGGAGACCGGCGCGCGCCTGATCGGCCCCAACTGCCCCGGCCTGCTCACCCCCGGCCAGGCCAAGGTCGGCATCATCCCCGGCAACATCGCCGCCCCCGGTCCGGTGGGCGTGGTCTCCAAGAGTGGCACGCTCACCTACGAGGCGGTGGACGCGCTGACGCGCATCGGCCTCGGCCAGACGACGATCGTCGGCATCGGCGGCGACCCGATCATCGGCACGTCGTTCGTGGAGGTGCTGGAGCTGTTCCAGGCCGACGCGGAGACGCAGGCGATCGTGCTGATCGGCGAGATCGGCGGGCGCGCAGAGATCGACGCGGCCGAGTACATCAGGGCGCACGTCACCAAGCCGGTGATCGGCTTCATCGCCGGCCAGACGGCCCCGCCCGGCAAGCGCATGGGGCACGCCGGCGCGATCATCTCCGGCGGCGAGGGCACCGCCCAGGAGAAGATCGCCGCGCTGGCGGCGGTGGGCGTGAAGATCGCCAGGCTCCCCACCGATATCGCTCAACTCGTTAAGGAGAGCCTATGAATGTTGACAACTGAAATCGGTAGCTGGATTCGCGGCGTTAGCCGGTCAAGGCCGTCTGAAGGCTCGAATCCGGGGGGTAGTACCGAACGCGATGGTCAACATTCACGAGAGCTTGTTTTGACTACCGTACAGAACTTTTGAGCGGGTGCTGTAGTGCCGGGATCAGCTGTATTGGTAATCCAGGTGGGATGGTCCGTCGATGACGCAAACAATACGCCAGCAGCCGCAAGCCCAGCGAGAACAGACTGAGATCACACC
>DATMBA010000213.1:0-9766 GCA_035559635.1 Roseiflexaceae bacterium | reverse complement strand
TGTCCGTCGTCGAGCAGGCCACTGCCGCGCCCACTCAGCCGCCCGCTCCCACCGCCGCGCCTGCCGCGGAGCCAGCGGCCACCATCAATGGCATCGTCCTCCCGCCCGACGCCGGCCCCGTCGAGCACCAGGTCTATGTGCGCTACTTCGACAATACCGCCAGCTTCACCACGATTGACTTCATGGTGTCGGTCTACAACGGCGGCGGCAACGCGCTGCGCGACCTGCTCTCGGACGCGCTCATCCGGCTGGACCGCAACTTCGAGGTGCAGCCCGGCGCGGCGCTGAAGTGGAGCTCGAACCCTGAGGCGACGGTCTGGACCTTCGAGTTGGACCCGAACCTGATGTGGAATGACGGCACACCGGTGACGGCCGATGACTACGTCGCCACCTTCCAATTCGCCGGCAGCCCCGAGGCGGCCTGGGACTTCGCCTGGTACTACAGCGCCCCCGGCGCGCTCAAGAACTGGGACAAGGCCGTGGCCGGCGAGGTGCCGCCCACCGAGATCGGCGTGCGCGCCGACGGCCCGCACAAGGTGATCTTTGAGACCGAGACCCCCGCGCCGTTCCTGCCCGCCAAGCTGCTCTACAGCGCCCCGCTGCAGAAGAAGGCGCTCGAGACCCACGGCCCGCTCTATAACAACAAGCCCGAGACCTCCGTCTCCTCTGGCCCCTACGTCCTCAAGGAGTGGAAGATCGGCGAGCGGCTGCTCTATGAGGCCAACCCGGACTACAAGGGCACCAACAAGCCCTATATCCAGAAGCTGATCAACATCGGCGCCAAGCCGGAGACTTTCTTCGCCGGCTACCAGGCCGGCGAGGTGGACCACGTCACCGGCGAGTACCTCTCCACCGCCGACAACGACATCGTCGCCAAGGACCCGGAGCTCTCCAAGCAGGTGCGCCTCACCACCCAGGACTTCCGCACCGACTACCTGTTCTTCGACTGCCAGAACCCGCCCTTCAACGACATCCGGGTCCGTCAGGCCTTCAGCCACATCGTGGACCGCGACACCCTGATCCAGAATATCATCACCCCCACCCAGGGCATCCCGGCCTACTCGTTCCTGATGCCCGGCTTCCCGGCCTCCAACAGCGAGGGGCTGAAGGACATCCAGAACTACGACCCGGAGAAGGCACGCGCGCTGCTGAAGGAGGCCGGCTTCGAGGGTGGCAAGGGCTTCCCCAAGCTGACCCTCTGGCTGCGCAACGAACCGCCGGTGCGCCAGGCGGTGGCCCAGGCGATCGCCGCCACCATCAAGCAGGAGTTGGGCATCGAGGTCGAGGTCTCTAACAAGGAGTTCGACACCTTCATGGCGGCGCTCAACGCCAAGCCTACCGAGATCCAGTTCGGCATGGTCTCCTACGGCATCGACTACCTCGACCCCTCCAACATGCTGGGGGTGTGGCTGAGCACCGGGCGCCACAACTGGTGGAACAAGACCTATGACGAGATGGTGCTCAAGGCCTCCGAGTTGCTCGACCCGGAGGAGCGCCTCAAGCTGTTCCAGGACGCCGAGCGGCTGATGGTGGAGGAGGCCCCGGCGGTCTGGATCTACCACCGCACGATCGCCGACGTCATGAAACCCTACCTGGTCGGCGAGGCGCTCAAGCCGAACAAGGGCGGCTTCGCCGGCCTGCAATGGCCCGGCTTCAGCGCCTACAGCAACGCGCCGAGCCTGCTGTATATCGACAAGACGGTGACGGAGTACCGCAGCGCGCCGCCGAAGTAAGCACCAGGTGGTGCATGCGGCAGGTGTGTTGGCATACATCTGCCGGAAGGGGTGGGTGTGAGGGAGAGCTTCGCCCTCCCTCGCCCTCCCCCTGCTGTCAAGGGACGTACCGGATGACCCACTACGTGCTGCGTGCTGAGCGGTTCGCTACGCAGCACGCAGCACTGTTCGGGGGTTGGAAATGGTCGCCTACCTGCTCAAGCGTATCGCCGGCCTGGTGGTGGTGTTCCTGCTCGTCTCGGTCGTCGCCTTCGTGCTGATGCACTCGATCCCCGGCGGGCCGTTCGACGAGGCGCAGATGCCGCTGCCGCCCGCGGCCAAGGCCAACATTCTGCGCAAGTTCGGCCTGGACCAGCCGCTGCACGTCCAGTACCTTAAGTACATGGGCAACGCGCTGCGCGGCGACTTCGGTATCTCCTTCGCCAGCCCTAGCGAGACGGTGATCGAGTTGATCGGGCGCACCTGGCCGGTGAGCATCACCCTCGGCGGCGTCACCGTGGTGGTGGCGCTCGGCGGCGGCATCCTGCTCGGCATCCTGGCCGCCGTCCGCCAGAACTCCTGGATGGACTATGTGATCACCTTCCTGGCGGCGCTCGGCCTCACCGTGCCGAACTTCGTCATCGCGCTGTGGATGATCCTGGTGTTCGCCGTGCAGCTCAAGTGGCTGCCGCTTGGCGGCTGGGGGGACGACTGGCGCCAGTTGATTATGCCCATGGTGGCGCTCGGCATGGGGCCGCTCGGTGTGGCCGCACGCTACACCCGCGCCAGCCTGGCCGATGTGTTCACCTCGGACTACATCCGCACCGCGCGCGCCAAGGGCCTCAGCGAGCGCATGGTGGTGACGCGCCACGCCATCAAGAATGCGCTCATCCCGATCATCACCGTGCTCGGCCCGCGCGTGCCGGACCTGATCACCGGCACGATCTTCGTCGAGACGATGTTCCGCGTCCCTGGCCTCGGCAAGTTCTTCGTCACTAGTGTGCTGGAGCGCGACTACCCGATGATCATGGCGGTGATGCTGCTGGTGGCCGGGCTGTGGGGCCTGGTCTACCTGCTCACCGACCTGCTGTATACTGTGATCGACCCGCGCGTCAAGCTCGTTTAACGCGCCGGTCATGGGCGCTTGGGGCTGCGCCCCAGACTCTGTGGGGAGGCGCGGAGGGGCCAGGCCCCGCCGCACCACCCCTTTCGAGAGATGTTTCGGGGGCCGCAGGCCCCGTCGCCCCCGCTGGACAACAGGTGTATGAGCGTAATCATCTCCTCCCAGGCTGAAGAGCAGCGCATCGTCCACGACCCGATCGCGGCCCGGCCGCCGAGCAACCTGTGGCGCGACGCGGCCATCCGCTTCTCGAAGAATAAGTTGGCGATGGGCGCGCTAGTGGTGGTGGCGCTGTTCATTCTGATGGCGGTCTTCGCCGACGTGCTGGCGCCCCACGCCTACGACTATGCGGTGCTGACCGACGCGCGCCTCTTCCCCGGCGAGAAGGGCTACCTGCTCGGCACCGACGAGGTGGGACGCGACATGCTCAGCCGCCTGATCTACGGCGCCCGCATCTCGCTGATCGTCGGCTTCTCGGTGCAGCTGATCGCGCTCACGATCGGTGTGCCGCTCGGGCTTGCGGCTGGCTTCCTCGGCGGCTGGGTGGACTTCGCGGTGATGCGGGTGGTGGAGGTGTTCACCGCCATCCCACAGCTGCTGTTCGCGCTGTTCCTGATCTCGATCCTGGCCGGCACCGTCTCCAGCAACCCGATCCTCGGCAATGCGATGGTGCAGGTCGTGCTGGCGATCGGGCTGATCGGCTGGGTGGACATCTGCCGCCTGACGCGCGCGCAGCTCTTCTCGTTGCGCGAGAAGGAGTTCATCGAGGCCGCCCGCACCGTCGGCGTGCCGCCACTCCAGATCGCGCTGCGCCACTTGCTGCCCAACGCCCTCACCCCGCTGATCATCGCGGTGACGCTCGGCATCCCTACGGCGATCTTCACCGAGGCCGGCCTCAGCTTTCTTGGCCTGGGCATTAATGACCCGCTGCCGAGTTGGGGCAAGATGGTGGGCAACTCGTTCTCCTACATCCGCGTGTACTGGCACCTCGGTCTGTTCCCCACTCTGCTGATCGCCACCACCATGCTCAGCTTCTCCTTCGTGGGCGACGGCCTGCGCGACGCGTTGGACCCGCGGCTGCGCAAGTAGGTCGCGCGAACGTGCGTGGGGATGTGTGGGCCTCCGGCCTCCACACCGGTCTTTTCGGAGGCATAGCCCTCCCGAGCCTCCCCGAACGGTCATGTTCGGAGCTGCGCAGCGGTAACATCCCGGACCACTTGCGGGAGTACAAGCGCGACCCGGCGCGCACGGTGCGGCTCGGCTGGACCTGGCGCACTACGGCCGCCTGCAGTACTGCTTCCATATGCCGCGGTCGTTCAGCACTCGGCGTTCCGAAGGAAAGCACGTGTGAAGACGATTCACGACGCTGAAACGAACCTTCAGCGTTCAGCGTTCAGCGTTCCTCCTTCCGCGCGCCCGGTGGCGCTTGTCACCGGCGCCTCGCGCGGGATCGGCGCGGCCATAGCGCGCGAGCTGGCGCGGCGTGGCTACGCCCTGGTGCTCGCCGCCCGCTCCGCACCGGCGCTCGCGCTCCTGGCCGGCGAGTTGACCCGCGCCGGCGCGCCAGCGCTGCCCATCCCTACCGACCTCGGCCGGCCGGAGGAGGCGCTGCGCCTGGCGCGCTTGGCGCTGGACCACTTTGGCCGGGTGGACGTGCTGGTCAATAACGCTGGCATGGGGGGCACGGGGCGCGGCCTGGCCCGCATGAGCGCGGCGGAGGTCAGCGCGTTGCTGGCGGTGAATCTGGAGGCGCCAGCGCTGCTGGCCTCTGCGCTGCTGCCGCAGATGCTGGCGCGCAGGAGCGGCGCGATCGTCTTCATCGGTTCTGTGGCCGGCCACGTCCCGCTGCCCGGCTCGGCGCTCTACTCCGCCAGCAAGCACGGGCTGCGCGGCCTGGCGCTCGCCCTGCGCCGCGAGACCCTGGGGCGCGGCGTGCGCGTGACCCTCATCTCCCCCGGCTTCGTGGACACCGACATGGTGCGCCGGCTGCGCCGCATCCCCAAGGTCCCGCCCGAGGCGGTGGCGCGCGCGGTGGCCGAGGCGCTCGAACGCCCGCGGCGCGAGCGCTTCGTGCCCGGGTACTACCGGCTCGCCGCGCTTGTCGACGCCGCCCTCCCCTGGATCGCCGACATCGCGCTGCGCTGGAGGGGGAGGTAGCGGGGCGCGTTTGCGTAGGTGAGAGGCGACAGGCCATAGGGGTTGCGGACGCCGATCTCTTATCACCCATCACCTCTCGCCTCCCACCGCGGTTTTGCTTTTTCGCCCCGAGTGAAGTACTATATCGCCCGGTTCAGCAGAGCGCAGTGCCGCGCCCGGCGGCCGTGCTCTGCGTTTCGTGTGTTAGGCACAGGGAGAAGCTCCATGTCTAAGAAGTGGGTCTACCTCTTCACCGAGGGCAACGCCAGCATGCGCGACCTGCTCGGCGGCAAGGGCGCCGGCGTGGCCGAGATGACACGTACCGGCGTGCCCGTCCCCCCCGGCTTCACCATCACCACCGAGGCCTGCAACGCCTACTACGCCAACGGCAAGCAGTTCCCCGAGGGCCTCTGGGAACAGGCGCTCGAGGGCCTCAAGGATATCGAGGCCAAGACCGGCAAGAAGTTCGGCGACCCGGCCAACCCGCTGCTGGTCTCCGTCCGCTCCGGCGCCCGCGAGTCCATGCCCGGTATGATGGACACCGTCCTCAACCTCGGCCTGAACAAGCAGACCCTCGAGGGCCTGGCGAAGCTCTCCGGCAACCCGCGCTTCGCGGCCGATGCCTACCGCCGCTTCGTGCAGCTGTTCGGCAAGATCGTGCTTGGGGTGGACGGCAACCGCTTCGAGCAGGTGATGGAGGAGGCCAAGGGCCACGGTAAGCGACAGGACACCGACCTGAGCGCCGAGGAGTTGAGCCAGATCGCCGAGCAGTTCAAGGAGATCATCAAGGAGGACGCCGGCGTCGACTTCCCGGAGGACCCGTACGAGCAGCTGCGGATGGCGATCGCCGCGGTGTTCAACTCCTGGATGGGCCGCCGCGCGATCGACTACCGGCGCGTCGAGAAGATCCCGGACACCCTCGGCACCGGCGTGAACGTCCAGGCCATGGTGTTCGGCAACATGGGCAACGACAGCGCCACCGGCGTGGCCTTCAGCCGCAATCCGGCCACCGGCGAGAACGAACTCTACGGCGAGTACCTCGTCAACGCCCAGGGCGAGGACGTGGTGGCGGGCATCCGCACTCCCAAGCCGATCGCGCAGATGAAGGAGGAGATGCCCCAGTCCTACGAGGAGTTCTACCGCTACGCCCACCAGCTCGAGCGGCACTACAAAGATATGCAGGACATGGAGTTCACCGTCGAGCGTGGCAAGCTCTGGCTGCTCCAGACCCGCAACGGCAAGCGCACCGGGATGGCGGCCGTCAAGATCGCGGTGGACATGGTGAACGAGGGGCTGATCGACAAGCGCACGGCGCTCACCCGCGTGCGCCCCGAGATGCTCAACCAGTTCCTTTTCCCGATCGTGGACGTGCAGGCCGCCGAGGGCACCCCCCCGCTGGCTAAGGGCCTGGCGGCCGGCCCCGGCGCCGCCTCCGGCAAGATCGTGTTCGACCCGGACGAGGCCGCCGAGCGCGCCGAGAAGGGTGAGCAGATCATCCTGGTGCGCACCGAGACCGCCCCCGAGGACTTCCATGGCATGGTCGCCTCGGCGGCGATCGTCACCGCCCGCGGCGGCCTCACCAGCCACGCCGCAGTGGTGGCCCGCCAGATGGGCAAGTGCTGCGTCTGCGGCGTGGACGCGCTCCAGATCGACTACAAGGGCCGCAAGGTCACCGTCCGCGGCGCCAACCGGGTGCTGCACGCAGATGACTGGATCACGGTGGACGGGCACGGCGGCCTCCTCTACGAGGGCCACCTGCCCACCAGCGAGTCGGAGGTCATCCAGGTCATCCGCGGCGCGCTGAAGCCCGAGGAGTCCAGGCTCTACGGCTACTTCACCACCTTCCTGAGCTGGGCGGACGAGGTGCGCACGCTGGGGGTGCGGGCCAATGCGGACACCCCCACCGACGCGCGGGTGGCGCGAGCCTTCGGCGCCGAGGGCATCGGCCTGTGCCGCACCGAGCACATGTTCTTCGAGGGCGACCGCATCGACGCCGTGCGCCAGATGATCCTCGCCGAGACGCTGGATGAGCGCAAGGCGGCGCTCGAGAAGATCCTGCCGCTCCAGCGCAGCGACTTCGAGGGCATCTTCCGCGAGATGGACGGCCTGCCGGTCACCATCCGCACCCTCGACCCGCCGCTGCATGAGTTCCTGCCGCACGGCGAGGCCGAGATCAACGACCTGGCCCGCAAGATGGACATCGACCCGGCCAGGCTGAAGGCCAAGGTGGAGAGCCTGCGCGAGGCCAACCCGATGCTCGGCTTCCGCGGCTGCCGCCTGGGCATCGAGTACCCGGAGATCACCGAGATGCAGGCCCGCGCGATCTTCGAGGCCGCCGCCAACGTCCAGAAGCAGGGCATCGCGGTCCACCCGGAGATCATGATCCCGCTGGTGGGCGACGTGAGCGAGCTGCGGATGCAGGCCGAGATCGTCCGCCGCGTGGCGCAGGAGGTCATGCAGGCCACTGGCCAGCAGATCGATTACCTGGTGGGCACGATGATCGAGTTGCCGCGCGCGGCGCTCACCGCCGATAAGATCGCCGAGGTGGCCCAGTTCTTCTCCTACGGCACCAACGACCTCACCCAGACGACCTTCGGCATGAGCCGCGACGACGCGGGGCGCTTCCTGCCCAAGTATGTGGAGCAGAAGCTGCTGAAGGACGACCCGTTCCAGGTGCTGGACCAGGAGGGCGTCGGCCAGTTGATCCTGATCGGTACCGAGCGCGGCCGCAAGACCCGCCCCGACCTGAAGGTCGGCATCTGCGGCGAGCACGGCGGCGAGCCAAGCAGCGTGAAGTTCTGCCACAACGCCGGCCTGAACTACGTCTCGTGCAGCCCGTACCGCGTGGTGATCGCGCGCCTCGCGGCCGCCCAGGCGGTGCTGGAGGCGCAGAAATAGCGCTGAGGCGCTGAGGATGCTGGGGGGGTGGACGCGCCGCGCCCGCCCCCGCAGCATTCGCGTGCCCCCGCATGGCGCCGGGGCCGCAGGCCCTCCGAGCCTCCCCAGACCCTCAGGCTCGCAGCCGCGCGGCGAACCCCTGTCTTATCCGCTCCCTATCCGCTTATCCGCTTATCCGCTCCCTATCCGCTGTCCTGTCCCCCCTCACCCCCTCTCCCGGTACTACACCCCTTTTGGACACATGGGCGACTGCGCGCGGCGCTCCTCAGAGGTAAACTAGCTTTAACAATTAAGCTAGACAGGTAGAGTACCGTGACCGCACGTCTTCGCACTACGCTCGCCGCACTGCTGCTCTGCGCGATGGCGCTCCCCGCCTTCGCTGCTCTGGCCGCCGAGGATGATCTGGCGGCCCCCGCCGCCCTCGGCGCCGTCTACCTGCCGCTCGTCACCAGCGGCGGCCTGGACCTCGCGATCGCCGGCCTGGAGATCACCCAGTCCACCCAGACCGCTTCCAACAGCCTGCCGCTCGTGGCCGGCCGCCCGACGGTGGTGCGCGTCTACGCCCGGAGCGAGGGGGGCGAGCCGGCGGCCGCGGTCACGGTCTCGATCGCCGCCACGCGCGACGGGCGGCCCCTCTCCGGCTCGCCGCTGCGCGTGGGGCCGAAGCCGGTGGGCCGGGCCGCTGTGCGGGCCGACTACGCGGCCAGCTTCAACGCGCTGCTGCCGACCGAGTGGCTCAGCGGCACGGTCTCGCTTGTGGCCACCGTGGACGCCGAGGGCGACGTGGCGGAGGCCAGCGAGGGCAACAACAGCGCCCAGGCCACACTTGCGTTCACTAGCGTGCCGGCGCTGGACATCGTGATCGTGCCCATCCACTACACCCACACGCCCACCGGCCGCACCTACCCGGCGCCCGCCGCCGATACGCTCAGCGATTGGGTGATGCGCACCTACCCGGTGAGCGCCATCGACGTCGCCTTCCATACCCCGCTCAGCTTCAGCGGCAACCTCGGCAGCGTGGCGGACTGGGAGCGGCTGCTGGATGAGGTGACAACCGTGAAGTTCGCCGACGGCTCGCCCGCCAACCAGGTGTACTACGCCCTGGTGCCGACGCAGAGCGGGGGTGAGCGCTGGTTCGTGGGCGGCGTCGCCGGCATCGGCTGGGTGGGCCTGCGCGCCGCCGTCGGCCTGGAGTTCGGCCCCGGCCAGGAGGAGAAGACCGGGCGCATCGCCGCTCACGAGCTCGGCCACAACCTGCGCCGCTACCACGCCCCCTGCGGCACCAGCGGCGACCCACGCCAGCCCTACCCGCACGCCGGGGGGACGATCGGGCCGGAGACCTACGGCCTGGACATCCCCTACGGCCGCGTATGGCTCCCCACCGCGCCGGACAACGCCCGCGACGTTATGAGCTACTGCACGCCGCAGTGGATCTCGGACTTCACCTACCGCGCGTTGTACGACGAGCAGCGTATCTTCGGCGCCGCGCCCGCGGCGCCACTGGCGGCCGAGGCCGCTGGCGCCCAGGCATCCCTCGGAGACGGCGCGTTGCTGGTGCGCGCGGTGCTTGGCCCGGAGGGGACGACGCTGCTGCCGGTCTACGCGGTCTCGGGCGCGCCCGCGCCCCCAGCCATGGGCGGCGAGTACGCCGTCGAGTTGCTGGGCGAGTCCGGCGCGCTGCTGGCGCGCCATCCGGTGGACGCCGTGGCCGCCGAGGCGCCGCACGCCTTCGACGTGCCCCCGGCCCACGGGGAGGACAGCGGGCACACGCACGCGCCGGCGCGCCGCATCCACGCGCTGCTGCCGCTGCCTGCGGCCCCGGTGGCGGCGGTGCGGCTGGTGCGGGTAGCGCCGACGAACGATGAACGACAAGCAGCCGCCGGCGATGGTGTTCCCGAAG
>DATMBA010000212.1:0-11205 GCA_035559635.1 Roseiflexaceae bacterium | reverse complement strand
GGGCTTCGCCCTCCCCTGGCCCCTCCGATCAGCAGGCTTATCGGGCGCCTCGCCGCAGCTGCGCGATGACGAAGTCCGCGATCCGGTCCAGCGGCGACGGGCCGGCGGGCAGGCCGAGCAGCTCCAGCACCTTGCGCATGTCGGCGAGCAGCCCGCTCGGATCGCCACCGTAGGCCTCCTCGAGACGCTTTCGTGAGACGCCGGCGAAGCCGTGGGCGATCACGCTCTGGTTGCGGAGCTGCGCGAGCGAGGTGAGGCGGTTCAGCCGCCGGCGTACCTCGCCATACCGCCCGGCCTCTGCTTTGCTCAGGCAGGGCGCGCCGTCCGGGCGCGTCGTCCCCGGCGTGAGGATGTAGTCGAGCATCGCGTGCATCGTCGGCAGGTTGGGCGTGTCATAGCGCAGTGGCGTGCCGTCGATCGTTACGGCGTCGAGCGCCGCCTTCAGCGCAGGGGTGGCCGCGATCCCCTGGACGAACGCCGGGCCGTTCACCGCGCGCCGCTCCTTGCGCATGTCCGTCGGCAGGCCCAGCTTCACCTCCACGATATAGCGCAGCGCGGCCTCCTGGAAGCGGAACACGCGCCCCAGAAAGTCGGCGTAGCGCCCGTTGCCGAAGGTGATCTCCGCGCTCGCCATCAGCTCGCGCAGCAGCGCGCCGATGTCCTCGCGGGTGCGCAGGTCGTCTAGCTCACCGCGCAGTGCGCCCAGGAAGGTACGCACCTCGCCGCTTGCCGCACGCAGGGCGTCGGCGAGCGCCTGCTGGGCCAGCTCGAAGTCGAAGCACTCGCGATAGTGGGCGTAGGCGATCAGCCCGGCCAGGTCATCGCCGGCAGCCCGCGGCGCGAGCGCCAGCGCGGTGGCGAAGTCGCGCCGTCCCAGGGCGTCGATCAGCGTCGCGCGGCGGAACGTCGCGAGCACCTGCGCCCCGACGCGCAGCTCGTAGGGCGCGCCGCCCTCCGGCTGGTAGATCGTGCGGCAGCGCTCGCCGTAGGCGCTGATGGCCTGCAACTGCAGGGCGGTGTTGCAGGCCGGGATGCCGCCGGCCATCAGGGCGTAGCACGCCGTGACGTCCGGGTCATAGTGGCGGGCGATCAACTCGCCGTAGGCCTCGAACGCCTCGTCGTACATGCTCGGGTTGATCGCCCGCCCGTCGGCCCGCGCGATGGTGACGAGCGCGATCTCACCGAGCGCGTCGCCGAACCGCTCGCGCAGCAGGCGCGCGACGATCTGCCCGAACCAGATCGTGTCTTTGTCGCGCAGCGCGACGCCGAAGCGGTCCGGGACGCGCGTCTCGGCGGTATCGGGCTGGTCGGTGACGAACAGCAGCACCCGGTCGATGCGCGGCACCGCCCGCAGCAACTCGCGCAGGCAGGGCTCGATGATCGGCGCCTCGATCTGGTGCTGCGCGAACGTCTCCCACAGCGCCTGGCCATCGGGGCGCGGGCGCTGCATGCGCCGGCCGTCAACCAGGAGATCGCTGTTGCCGATGTTGACAAGCAGCAGCGTGGTCATCGCGTCACCTTCTGAATATCAACGCGCACCCAGCCGAGCGGCGAGACTGGGCGGCGCTGCTCAACTACGAGGTGCCGCGTCGCCGGGAACACGTCGCCGCGCCCGCGGCCCCGGTCCAGCCGGTAGCGGCGCACGACGCTCGCCAGCAGCTCGCCCCGCTCCAGCACCCGCGCCACCGTCTTGCTGCGCCAGCCGGCGCCCCAGCCGAGCTGGAGCAGGAAGCTGCCCTCACCGCACGCCACAAGGCGCCGCTCGAGGTCGGCGTAGAACGCGGCCACCAGCGCCGCCTCCGGACGCCGGTCGAAGAAGGCGCGCTCGGCGGTGATCCGCGCGCGGGCGTGCTCGCGGCAGGTCGCCGCCAATCCCTCGATCAGCGGCCGCTTCGGCGCGAAACCGAGTTGGGCGGCGTGCTGGCTGAACAGGTAGTCGTCGATCGTCAGCGTGGTGGTGAATGGATGGCCGGCCGCGACCGTCTCGACATCCAGTGGAATACCGCGTTCGCCCGCCGGCCAGACCGCCACATTGCTCAGGCTCAGCCAGGTTCGCTCGCCCGGCGCGCTGTCGGCCACCCGCAGCGTGCGGAAGAGATCATAGTTCGGCGCCTGCGAGGGGCGCTCGCCGCGCCCGGCGACGTCGCGCTCCAGCTCCTGCGCGGCGTACTTATCGCGGTCGCCCAGGCGGCGCGGGTCGAGCGGTGTGTTCCGCGCCAGCAGCGCCGCCTCCACCAGGGCGGTGCGGATCGCCCCTTTGAGCGAGGAGCCGGGCAGGTACGGGCGGTCGAGGACATCCTTGATCTGCGGGCGCACCTCGCTCACGCTCGGCGCGCCGCTCAAGCGGTACAACGCCAGGTCCGGCCGCTCGCGGAAGTCCTGCTCCTTCAGGAAGCTGGCGAGGTTCACCGCCTGCGTCACGCGCTCCAGCAGCGCCGTGTCGTCGCCCACCACGTAGTCGATCACGCGGGCGGTGTCGAACACATAGATCGCGCGGTTGAAGGCGACGAAGTCGATCCCCTTCCGCAGCGGCGGCTGCCCGGAGCCGATGTGCAGCGGTGCGAGCGTGGTGACGGTGAGATGGTAGGCTCTCATCTCATGCTCCTCTGCCGACGCCGAGCGCCAGCCCGTAGCGCCAGACCGGGTGCGGGAAGATGGCGCTGGCGTAGACCGGCCGCACATCGCAGATCGTCCCGATGGGCAGTGTGCCGTCCTCCGGCACGCGGATGACCGATCCCTCGCCGAGCATCCGCAGGCTACGCCGCCGCTGCGCCGGCGCATCAGCCGGGGTCTGGAGCCAGCCGCCGACCTGGACGAGATCGTAGGAGGCGCCCTCGCCGAGCACTCCGCCCGCCAGCTCAGCCGATGAGGGCCGGTAGCGGCTGAGCAGCACGAGCTGCTGCGGCTCCACGGCCGTGTCCAGGTCAAGGGGCGGCGCGGGCGCCGGCCGGAATTGCCCCAACCCGTAGCTGCGCCGCCCGCCGAGGCCGCTGTCCCCCAGGCGGTCGAGCAGGTCGAGCAGCCCGTCCGCCGCTCGCGGCGATCGTTCGCGGCAGAGCAGCGCCAACCCGCAGCCGGGCGCGAAGGAGACCTGCCCGGTCTCGTAGTAGTTCGACGCCGACTGCACCCGGTCGACGGCGACGTGCGGCACCGTATTGACCTTCCAGAAGACATCCGTCTCCGGCAGATCGCCGTCTTCAGCGGCGACCCAGACGCGAGCGTCCATCACGAGCCGCCCTTTTCCGCCGCCCGGGAGGTACGGATCGAGTGCGCCGGGCTGCTGCGCCACGATCAGGCGGAAGATGGTCGGCGAGACGTAGCGCAGCTTCCTGGCGAGCTTCGTCAGCTTCCGCTCACCAGCCAGCCTCCCGACGCTGATCGGCAGCGGGAGCTGCGGGCGCGGCAGCAGGACGACATCCCCCGCGTACGGGAAGGCGGAGGAGAGCAGCAGCGGCGGATCGAGCGGCCGGGTACCGTCGTGCGCCTCGGGCGGCGCGAAGAACGTCCGGCCGGCGCGCTGCGCCTCGACCAGCAGCGCGGCGTAGAGCGTGTCCGACGGGCAGCGTTCGGCGGTCTCCTCGACGCCGATCCCGTGCACGCCGAAGTGGAACACCCCGCGCGGCTGCAGCCGAAAGTGCTGAAGTGGTGTCATCGGCGCCTCTCAGGGTTTCATGCGGCCGAGAAGCTGCTCCCAGGCGCTGCGCAGATCGCTCAGGTTGCCGGCGCTGGCGAACTGGCGTGGCTCGCCGTAACGGCTGTTCTGCTTCAGCGTCAGCTTGAGGTCGGCAAAGCGCACCTTGCCACTGCCGCGTGCCCCCTGCCCGCCGAGGTAGTCCTCCTCCACCAGCTCGAGCGCCTCCAGCACGTTCGTGAAGAGCCGCAGCTCCTCGAAGTTGCGCTCGCGCCCGTCGAAGCTGTACAGGCTGAAGACCAGCTCGCCGCTGAACTCCGCGCCGGCGGGCACGCGCTCCTGCTGGCGCGGCGTCGCCGCTGAGGTCACGCGGTCGATCGCCGCCTCCCACTTCACCTCGGTGAACGGCAGATCGGTGCGCGCGCTCTTCAACAGCGCGACGCTCGTCTCGGTCAGCTTCGCGTCGCGCACGATCAGGCGCGAGGTCTCGGAGTGGGCGTGCTCGCCGGGGATGCCGAAGGTCTTGCAGACGTTACAGCTCGCGTAGTCCGCCGCCGACCTGCAGGTGTGGATCGTCACCTGCCCGATCCGGTTGTTCTGCGGCCGGCCGTACTGCTTCTCCAGCTGCGAGCGCATCTTACCGCGCAGTGAGGAGCCGGGGATGTACGGCTGGCTGGTGAGCGGGTCGCGGATGACCGGGTTATCCACGTTGCCGATCGAGAGCACACCGGGCGAGCCGCCGATGTGCAGGCCGGTGACGGCGGTGATGGTGAAGGTCAGAAACAGCCGCCCCTGGAGCAGGACGGCGCGGTCGGTGCTGGTCATCGGACACTCCTTTTACTGGCCGCCGGCGGCCTTGTGATAGGCCAGGATGGCCTCGAAGAAATCCACAAAGTTGCGGAAGCGCCCCTCGTCGGCGCCGACCATGCGCATCGCCGGGGTGAGCACGTCGCGCAGCTCCTCGACCCCGCGGCCGCGCTCTTTCTTGGCCTGGTAGGCCAGGCGCGGCTGGAGCAGCGCAAACTCACGCTGGGCCGCTGCGCGTCGCTCAGGGCTGCGCCAGTCCAGCTCGATGCGCCGCACCGAGCCGAAGATCCCCCGGATCTGGCTCGTCGTCAGCTGGCGGGCCAGCTCGGTGCCCACTCGCTCCGCTTGCGCCACCAGCGTGGCATTATCCCCCTCCACGATGATCTTTCTGAGATCCGCCTCACTCACCAGCGCCATCGCGTTGCTCCTTCCGTTGCTCGAGCTGCGCCCAGCGCGCCGCCAGGCCTAGCCGCTCGATCGCACGCCCGCCTTCATGAGCCGGGCGATCGGCTCCCATCAGCAAGCTCGTTCGTATCCCACGTACCAACTCCTCCGTCTCCGTGCCCTCGAGGCGCTCCTCGACGCGCCGGAGCTGGTAGGCGCCGCGCCAGAGCCACGGCCCGTAGAACAGTCTCCCCTCACGCAGCGTCTCGCGGTATTGCGCGTAAAGCTCCTGGCCGCTCTGAAGCAGCGCCCGCGCGGCAGCGCCGCGCTTCCTTTCCTGGCCACCGACTGTGGCGGCAGGCGCAACCGATGCCGACAGGCGCTGCTGGAGCGTGAACAACTCCTCTGCGTACTGCCACGCGATCACCTGCCCGAGCAGGCTCAACGCGGCCTTGCCGTCGCGCGCCTTGGCCTGCTCCAGCGCCTCGTGGGCCTCCGCCGCCGCCTGGTAGAGCGGGTACTTGGCCGGGTGCAGCGTGATCCCCGCCGAGAGGTGGATGTCGGGATGCCCACCGGTGTACGCCGCCAGCTCGTCGCTGATCCTGCGCGCCAGCTGCGGCAGCAGGTGCCACGACCCGACGACGAACAGGTCGTCGCCGCCGCTGTAGATGCAATACACCTTGCCGCGCGGGGAGGCGGCGTTGACCTCGTCGCAGATCCGCCCGACACGCCCCTCGAAGAAGAGCGCCAGCGCCGCGCTGAGGCCCGCGATCGCGGCGAGGCCGGTGTTGGCGTGGCCAAGGAGCCGCCCCAGGTCGTCGACGTCCATCCGCAGCACGCCCAGGCGCTTCACGCCCCGGCTCTGCCGAACCATCACGCTGAAGGGCATCACGTCGCCCTCTTTCGGCGGGCGGTCGCCGTCGCGCTCCCGATCCCAGTCAGCCAGATCCTCCTGGCGCATCGTCGGTGTGGTGTTCGCGACCGGCCGCAGGCCCGCCACCACTAACCCGTGCAGTGGAGGCACGGCCGCGGGTCGGTCATCCAACGCGAGCGCGGTCGTCCAACGCACCGGCCAGGCAGGATGTTCATTGTCGCGCGTGCCGGGCCGCGCGTGCTTGCCAGCGAGCTGGATGTGCATCCCGGTCTCGGCGAGCAGCGCCTGCCAGCCAATACGACCAGGCGGGCCGTCGAGCGTGACCAGCCGGTCGAGGTGGTGCAGCAGCAGGTAGTCGGCATTATGGAGCAGCCGGCCGAGATCTTCAAAGCTCTCGCACAGCCGGCAGCGGCGCAGGCTGTCCTCGCCAGGCGCGGCGAAGTCTGCCAGTTCGCCCTGATAGCCGCACACAGCGCAGGCAGCATCCTCGTTGCCCCCGTGACCCTGGGGTGCGAACAGCGTCTCCAGATCAGCCGTTCCCAAGTTGGCGAAGCGGCGGCGCTTGGCCCGGCCGAGGTCCTCGTCCGAGGCGGCCCAGGCAGCCCGGAAGGAATCAGTGTCGGCCAGATCGAGCTGGCGGAGGCGGGCGCCCCCGAGCGCGAGGTACAGCTGGTTATAATGTCAATCGCCCGGCTCGCCGCTTCCGGGCGCCCCCGAGCGCGAGGTACAGCTCGCCCTGGTGGCGGCGAAGCAGGAAGCGGTCGAAGACCGCGCGCTGATCCACCACCCATGCCTCGGCCCGCATCCCGTCGATGTTGGATGGAAGGAGGAGGTAGAAGCGACCGCCGCCGGCATACAGCAGGTTCGTGAACGGCATCCCGGCGCGCTCCAGCAGCACACGCGCGCACGCGTCGGTAAGCAACTGGAGATAGAACGAGCGCCCGCGTAGCTGCTTGGTCGCCCCGGCGGCGGTCAGTGTGTAGATAAACCGCTGCACCCCCGAGAGGTCGCCGCCGAGCAGGAACAGGTCGCCGTCCGGGTCGCCGGCGAGCGCCGCGGCGAGCGCGGCGTGGGTGCGCGCGTAGTCGTACAGCGAGACGCCGGCGGGCGGCGCTGGCAGGCACCAGGCGAAGCGCTGGAGCGCGTACAGCACCCCTTCGACCTGCGCCTCGGGCGGGAGGCGCGCATCGATCGCCGCGACGGCATCCCGCAGCGCTGCGGCAGGGAGATCGCCAGCGGCCTCCCCGGCGGCTGCCACCGGGAACAGCCCCTCGTCGAGCGCCAGCTCCGCGCGGCGCACGTACACCTTGCGCGGCGCCGAGCCGTCCACCTGCTCGACGCGGGTGAAGACCGACTGCAATGGCGCCGTCAGGTCCATATCGGGCACCCCTGCCGCAGCAGGCATGCCGGCGGCGAGCCAGGCGGCCCGGCGCACCGGCTCGGGGAGCGGCGGGAGCGCGTCGCCAGTCACCCTGGCGCACCAGAAGCGCAATGCGGCGAGCGCCGCGCCGATAGCGGTGTTGGACATGGGTGGCTCCTCCACGTGGTGCCTCCGGTACGTCCCTTGAAAGAGGGGGGAGGGCGAGGGAGATCCTCAGTATAGCGATCGAGGTGGGCACGAATGTGCCCGACATCAGACATCCACCCCGTTCACTCGTAGCTGGTGTGGGCGAGGATGGCTCCAGGCGCCCTGCCAGCGCACGTTGACAACGGTGATAGGGCTGCCGGGTGGGGCGTGGTGACGGTAGCGCCGCAGGGCTGCGCTTCGCGCCAGCTATGGGCTGGATTGTACTCCTCAGCGGTGGACGCACTCGCGGGCCAGGAATCGTTCCTCAAGAGATACCGCTGTGACCGGGGTACAGGTTACCATACCCACGACCGATGCGGTACAATGGTTGCTACGATCTGGCGCAAATGCGCACGGAGGTGTGGGGCCTGCGGCGCCCACAGCAATCAATGGTTCGAAGGGGCCAAGCCCCTCCGAGCCTCCCCGAACGGGACCGTTCGGAGCCGCGCAGCGAAACTGTATCTAAGCGAGATAGCCAGGGAGGGCGCAGCTCTGCCCGGCGCTCTGGTAGCTCACGATGGCGCGCTGCGACTACGAGGAACTCGAGCACACGGCCGAGGTCGGTCTGCGGGTGCGAGCTAGCACCCCGGCGGAGCTGTTCGCCTGCGCCGCCAGCGGGATGTTCGCGCTCATCGGCGCGCAGCCCGGCGAGCAGCGCACCCGCCACACCGTGACCGTCGAGTCCAGCGACGCCGAGAGCCTGCTGGTGGACTGGTTGAGCGAGCTGCTCGTCTGGCACGAGCGCACCGGCGCGATCTACGACCAGCCGGAGATCACGCGCTGGACGCCGACGCGCCTGGAGGCGATTTTGGTGGGCTACGCGCCGCGCACCCCCCCGGCCACGGCGATCAAGGCTGTCACCTATCACGGCCTGCGCCTCGCCGAGGAGAACGGAGCCTGGCTGGCCGAGATCTATTTCGACGTGTAGGGCATCCGGTAGGGGAAGGGCCAGGGAGGGCACAGCCCGCCCCGCAACCCGCATCAGCGTGCTACGTGCGCAACTACTCCTCCTGGGGAGGGCCAGGGAGGGCGCAGCCCTCTCTGAAATCCCTCCCCAGACCGGGGGTTGTCTGGAGCCATGTAACGCGACGGAAGGAGGTGCGATCATGGTCCAGCTCCGTGACCTCGTCCGCGTGTCCGACTTCGTCTGGGAGATCCCGGCGACGTTCCGGGAGGATATGCGCGTCCCGGCGCGTGTCTACACCAGTGAGTCCATGCTGGCCGATACGCTCAAGGACCAGAGCCTCGAGCAGTTGGTCAACGCCACCACGCTCCCAGGCGTGGTCCGCCATACCATCGCCATGCCGGACGTCCACCAGGGCTACGGCTTTCCTGTGGGTGGCGTCGCGGCCATGCAGCTGCCCGACGGGGTTATCTCCCCTGGCGCTATCGGGTACGACATCAATTGCGGTGTCCGGCTGCTCGCCACGGAGCTGGACGCATCCGAGGCGGCGCCGTTCATGGAGAAGCTGGCGGCGACGCTGTATCAGACATGCCCGAGCGGGGTCGGGCAGGGCGGGCGCTTCCAGTTGAGCGACGATGAGCTGACCAGGGTCCTGCGCGACGGCGCACAGTGGTGCCGCAGCAAGGGGCTGGCGACGGACGACGACCTCAGGCACACCGAGGAGCAGGGGCACATGCCGGGGGCCGACCCGGCGGAGGTGAGCACCCACGCCCGCGAGCGGGCGCGCGGCCAGCTCGGGACCCTCGGCGCTGGCAACCACTTCCTCGAGGTGGACGAGGTTGTCGCAATCCACGACGGCCCGGCCGCCGACGCCTTTGGGCTGCGGCGGGGGCAGCTGGTGGTCCAGATCCACTGCGGCTCGCGCGGGCTAGGGCACCAGATCTGCACCGACTACGTCCGCGAGTTCCAGGGGGTGGTCAAGCGCTACGGCATCGTGCTGCCGGACCGCGAGCTGGTCTGCGCGCCGCTCGACTCGCCCGAGGGCCGGCGCTACCTGGCCGCGATGCAGTGCGCCGTGAACTTCGCCTTTGCGAACCGGCAGGCGCTGACGGCGCTGGTGCGCGAGAGCTTCGAGCGGGTCTTCCGCGGCAGCGGGCTGCCGTTCGCGATCCGGCAGGTCTACGACGTGGCGCACAATATCGCGAAGATCGAGGAGCACACCATCGACGGCCAGCACATGACGCTCTGCGTCCACCGCAAGGGCGCCACGCGCGCCTTCGGCCCCGGATCGCCGGCCATCCCCGCCGATTACCGGGCCGTCGGGCAGCCGGTGCTGGTGCCCGGGTCGATGGGCACGGCCAGCTATGTCCTCGCCGGCACGGCCGGGGCCATGGCGCAGACGTTTGGCTCGAGCTGCCACGGCGCGGGGCGCCTGCTCAGCCGCACGGCTGCGAAGAAGCGGGTCCAGGGCGCGGAGGTGCGCCGGCGGCTGCAGGAGCAGGGCATCCATGTCCACGCGGGGAGCATGGCCGGCCTGGCGGAGGAGGCGCCGCTGGCCTACAAGCCGGTCGACCAAGTGGTCGAGGTGGTCGAGCGCGCCGGCATCGCGCGGATCGTCGCGCAGCTGGCGCCGCGGGCCGTGGTGAAAGGGTAGGGGGCGTCCGCGTCGCCGTGCGGAGCCCCCGGTGAGGCCCTCGGCGGGGGGCTACGTCTCCGACTCGCGCGCCAGCAGCGCGCGCTTGCGCTCCACGCCCCAGCGGTAGCCGCCCAACTCCCCGTCGCCGCGCAGCACACGGTGGCAGGGGATGGCCACCGCCAGCGGGTTGGCGGCGCAGGCCTGGGCCACGGCGCGCGTGGCGGCCGGCTGGCCGATGCGCCCGGCGATCTGGCCGTAGCTGGCGGTGGCGCCGGGCGGCAGGGCCCGCAACGCCTCCCACACCCGGCGCTGGAACACCGTCCCCTGGATGTCGAGCGGCACGTCCAGGGCGCCGCGCGGCGCCTCGATGAAGGCCAACACCTGTGCGAACCAGGCCGCGAACTCGGGGTCGCCCTCGCGCAGTTCAGCGCCGGGGAAGCGCGCCCGCAGCCGCTCGCGCAGCGCCTCCGGCTCGTCGCCGAACTCGATGGCGCAGACCCCGCGCCCGGTGGCAGCCACCAGCGCCCAACCGAGGTAGCAGGGCGCCACCGCGGCCCGGATCACCTGGCCCGGCGCGCCGCGGCGGTACTCGCTGGGGGTCATGCCTAGCAGCCCGGAACCCTCGGCGTAGAAGCGCCCGCTGGACTCGAAGCCGGCGTTGTAGAGCGCCTCGGTCACGGTCGCGTCCTGGCGCAGCCGCTCACGCAGCCGCCGCTGCCGGTGGGCGAGCGCGTACTGCTTGGGCGTCAGGCCCACCGCCGCCTTGAACAGCCGCTGGAAGTGGTACTGGCTCAGCCCGGCCTCCTCGGCCAACTCGCGCAGCGACGGCGCGGTCTCGGCCTCCTCGATCCGCTTGCAGGCCCGCACGATCGCATCGGCGTGTGGGTCGCGCCGGTTCTGCGCCGCGGGGTCGCAGCGCTTGCAGGGCCGGAAGCCGGCACGCTCGGCGCCCGCGCAGGTGTCGAACAGCAGCACGTTGTCCCGCCTCGGCCGCCGCGAGGGACACCAGGGCCGGCAGTAGACGCCGGTGGTGCGCACGCCATACACAAATGCGCCGTCCGCGCCGCGGTCACGCCGCTCGATCGCCTCCCACCGCGCTGCGTCAGTGGTATAGTGCGCCACAGCTACAGTGATCATCCTTCTGCTCCTTAGACATGGTTTCGCTGCGCGGCCTCTAAATGCTTGCAGGCCAAGCCTGCGTCATACGGAAGAGGGATTTTCAGGGAGGGCAAGCCCTCCCTGCCCCTCCCATGTCGCATGTTCTCTTTGGAAGCATTTAGCTTGACCGTCTGGGGAGGCTCGGAGGGGCGAAGCCCCTCCGAAAAAGATATTCTGTGGGAGCCGTAGGCCCCCACACCCCCATGCGCGTTCGCGCGAACCTTGCCTTACGGCGGGCACGGTG
>DATMBA010000211.1:0-2999 GCA_035559635.1 Roseiflexaceae bacterium | reverse complement strand
GGGGATGTGCTCACGCAGCAGCGCGACGGCGTTGGGCAGCGCCAGCGCACCGGAGACACCCTGGAGCGCGCGCAGAGCCACCAGCGCCGGCAGGCTGGTGGCGAGCGCGGCCACCACCGACGCCAACCCGAAGCCGGCCACCCCGGCCAGCACCAGCCGCCGCCGCCCCAGCCGGTCGCCGAGCGTCCCGGCCAGCGGCTGCAGCGCGGCCATCACGATCAGATAGGCTGTCACCAGCCAGGCGGCGGCCCCCGGGTTCGCCCCCAGGTCCGCCACCAGGCGCGGCAGCGCCACGGCGATCATCGTCGAGTTGAGCGGCGCCAGCATCGCGCCGAGCGCCACCGCCGCCACCAGCGCGCGCTCGCCGGGGATGTGCGCCGCGGCGAGCGGGAGAGACTGTACTTTCATGAAGGCAGATACGGCCTTTCGGTCCACGAAGAGTACGAAGGGCACGAAGGTTCGAGCTTCCCCGCCCTTCGTGCCCTTCGCGGATCAGATCTCATCCACGATCCGCACGAGCCCCGCGTCGCCGACCACCTCGATCACCATGCCATCGCGGATGGCCTTGGTGGCGCCCGCCGCACCGACGACCGCTGGGATATTATACTCCCGCGCCACCACCGCGCAGTGGCTGAGGACGCCGCCGATGTCGGTGACGATGCCGGCCGCGGTGGCGAAGAGCGGCGTCCAGGGCAGCGCGGTGGTCTCGGCCACCAGGATGTCGCCCCTGGCGAGCCTGGGCGCCTCGGCGAGCGAGCGCACCACCTCCGCTACCCCGCGCACCACGCCGGGCGAGCCAGCGTTGTCGCGTAGGGTGTTGGGCGTCTCGGCCGGCTGCGGCGGGGCGCCGAAGAAGCGCATCATCGCCCGGCCAAACGGGTCGTCCGGCGGTGCGCCGGGCGCAGCGTGCCCGGCGCACACGGCGGGTCCACGGTGCGGAAGCGCTCCATCTCCGCCTTGCGCTGCGCCACCAGCGCCTGCCGTAGCCCTAGTGCGCCGTCACCGTCCCCGACTCCGCACCACGCCCGGCCGCTGAAGCGGCGGGCGAGCTGCTGCAAAGCCCGCCGCTGCGGGCTGCAGGCCGCGCAGGCGGCCTGCGCAACAGCTCGCCCGCGCGTACCCTGCGGGAACGCCTGCAGCGTGCACGCGCCGGGCGTGGGACGCCAGGGTGGACGTTGACGTGGCCCTACCATAGCCCCGCCTATTCTTGCGCCGCCTGCCGCCCGGTGGCATAATGCGCTACTGGAGAGATCGGCCGCGCCCGCGGTATCGTCCGCACGCTTCATCTGCCGCTGCGATGCGAAGCCGATGCGCCCTCAGCCGCGAGGCGGAGAACAACCATGCCACCCACCTCGTCCGCCCCACGCCGCCGCTACCCGCTCAGGCGTCTGCTGCGCGCCAATCTGTACGACCTCGGGCTGCTGCTGGACGAGTCGCGCCTGGTGCTGGCGGGCTTCGGGCTCGTGGCGCTCGTCAGCACCGCCTACCTGGGCCTCTTCTACCGCCCCGGCCCTGGCGGGGAGCGGCCCGGTGGGCTGGCCGAGGCGCTGTACGAGACGCTCAAGCTGCTCACGCTGCAGAGCGGCCTGGCCTTCCCGCAGGACCTCCCCGGCCAGGTGATCTTCTTCCTCACCCCGCTGCTCGGCCTGGCGCTGATCTTCCAGAGCGTGCTCAACTTCGGCCGCCTGCTGCTGGACAAGGGCAGCCGCCGCGAGGCCTGGCAGGTGTCGCTCGCCTCCACCTACCGCGACCATGTGATCGTCTGTGGGCTGGGGCGGCTCGGCATGCGCGTGGTGGACCAACTGGTGGTGGCCGGCTACGAGCCGGTGGTGGTAGAGCTGGACTGGGGCAGCGAGTTCGTGCAGCGCACGCTGGAGGCCAGGGTACCGGTGGTGCCGGGGGACGCGCGCGAGCCGACCACGCTGCGCCGCGCCGGGGTGCAGCGCGCTCGCGCCCTGGTGGCCGCCGTCAACGACGACATGCTGAACGTCGAGATCGCCCTCACCGCCCGGGCGCTACGGCCGGACCTGCGGGTGATCCTGCGGATCTTCAACGACGAGCTGGACGAACACCTGGAGCGCAGCCTGGGGCCGAACAGCGCCTTCAGCGCCTCGGCGCTCGCCGCGCCCACCTTCGCCGCCGCCGCCATCAGCCGCGACATCGACCATGTGCTGCCGCTCGATGGCGTGCTGCTCGCCGTCACCCAGCCTGCCACCGGACCGGACGTAGCGTCGGCGGTGGCGGAGGCCCGGGGGCTACAGGTGCTCCATCGCCCGGCGCCCGGCCTGCACGCGCCTGGCGGGGGACAGGCGACGGTGATCGGCACGCTGCCGGCGATCGCGGCGCTGCAGGGGCCGGGCGCCCCTGAGCGCGCGCCCGGCCCGGCGGGGGACGCGGCGCCGACCGTGATCGTCTGCGGGCTGGGCAAGGTGGGCTACCGGGTGGTGCGTCAGCTCCACCGCCTCACCCCCCGGCCGCGCATCGTGGTGGTGCGCATGGGGGATGGGCGGGCCGAGTTCCCGCAGAAGATCAGCCAGCTCGAGGGCGTGACCACTGTGATCGGCGACGCGCGGGACATCGCGGTGCTGCGGCGCGCCGGGCTAGACCAGGCCTACTCGGTGGCGGCGCTCACCTCGGACGACCTGCTGAACCTGCAGATCGGCCTGGCGGCGCGCAGCCACCGGCCGGACATGCACATCGTGCTGCGCACCTTCAGCGACGCGCTGGCCGAGAAGCTGACCGACCTGGTGGGCATCCGCACCACCTACAGCACCTCCGCGCTAGCGGCGCCGACGCTGGCGGCTGCGGCGGTGCTCGGCGACGTGCGGCACGCCTTCTGCGCCGCCGGGCAACTCTTCTCCAGCGCGAGCCTGATGCTGCACGCGGCGCACCCCTTCGCCGGGCGCCGCGTGGCTGAGGTGCGGGCGGCCCACGGTGTGCTGGTGATCGGGCTGCGGCGCGCCGGCGCCCTGGCGGCGCTGCCGGCTCCTGGCACGCCG
>DATMBA010000210.1:0-2271 GCA_035559635.1 Roseiflexaceae bacterium | reverse complement strand
GGCGCTGGCCACGGCGGCGGGCCTGCTGATCGGCCGGCCGCGCGCCGCCCCGCCGCCGGTCACGCAGGCCCAGCACGCGCTGGAGCACTTCGGGGCGCGCGCCGGGGTGCCCTGGCCCACCGGCGCCACGCTGCACGAGTACGGTGCGCTGCTGGCCCCGCACGCCGACGGCGCCGCCGAGGCGCTGCACGACGTGGTGGCGCTGGTGGCGCTGGCGCGCTACGGTGGCCGCCCGCTGGACCAGGAGGAGGAGCGCCGGCTGCTCGCAGCCAGCGAGCAGCTGCGCCACACCCAGCGCCGGACCTGAGCGGCGCATACGGCACGAATCTTGTTACCCCTGAGTGCGAGCGCCCGTGGAGCGCGGCGCTGTCTCGCCCGGAGTGTGGCAGAAGGAGGGTTCGATGGAGCTATCCGAGATCATCGCCACGATCGTACGGCTGGAGAAGGAGCGCGAGGACATCTACGCCGACTCGAAGGTGACGCCGCAGGAGAACCCGCGCCTCCACGCGATCGAGGCCGAGTTGGTGCGCCTGTGGGACCTGCGCCGCCGCTTGGAGGCCGCGCGCGCCGCTGGCCGCGCCGAGGTCCCCGTGCCCCCGCCGCTCAACCCGGAAGATCGGATCGGGTAGTACACGCCAACGTACCTCCCCCCACCGCGAAGCAGCGCTCTGCACACACGATCCTGAAGGAGCCAACCATGCCCGCATTCGACCCCGCCTGGGCGCGCGCCCAGTTCCCGGCGCTGGCCCAGGAGGTGAACGGCCGCCCAGCGGTGTTCTTCGACGGCCCCGGCGGCACGCAGGTGCCCCGGCGGGTGATCGACGCCATGGCCGACTACCTGGTGCGCTCCAACGCCAACACCCACGGTGCCTTCCTCACCAGCCGGCGCACCGACGAGACGATCGCCGCGGCCCACGCCGCCATGGCCGACCTCTTGGGGTGTGACCCGGACGAGGTGGTGTTCGGCCCGAACATGACCACCCTGACCTTCCAGATCAGCCGCGCGATCGGGCGCGAGATCCGGCCGGGCGACGAGATCGTGGTGACGCGGCTGGACCACGACGCGAACGTCGCGCCCTGGGTGGCGCTGGAGGAGCGCGGCGCGCTGATCCGCTACGTCGATATCGACGTGGAGGATTGCACGCTGGACATGGACGACATGGCCCGCGCGATCACGCCGCGTACCAGACTGGTGGCGGTGGGCTACGCCTCGAACGCCGTTGGCACGGTCAACGACGTGGCCGAGGTGGTGCGTATGGCGCACGCCGCGGGCGCTCTGACGTACATCGACGCCGTGCACTACGCGCCGCACGGTCCGATCGACGTGCGGGCGCTGGAGACCGACTTCCTGGCCTGCTCGCCCTACAAGTTCTTCGCGCCGCACGCGGGGGTGGTCTACGGGAAGCGCGAGCACCTGCTGCGTCTCAGGCCCTACAAGGTCCGCCCGGCCACCGAGGAGTTGCCCGGCCGCTGGATGACCGGCACGCAGAGCCACGAAGCGATGGCGGGTGTGACCGCCGCTATCGCGTATCTGGCGGAGTTGGGTTGGCAGGTTGAACGTTCCACGTTGCAGGTTGACCGGTCCCCAATGCTGGTCGATGAACGCAGCGTCCAACGTTCAGCCTTCAATGTTCAACCTGGAACGGAAAGGCGCCGGGCGCTGCGCACGGCGATGGCCGGCATCCGCGACTACGAGCGCGGCCTGAGCGAGAAACTGATCAAGGGCCTGCTGGCGATCCCCGGCCTGACCTTCTACGGCATCACGGACCCGGCGCGCTTCGCCTGGCGCACGCCAACGGTCTCGGTGCGCATCGCCGGGCACACGCCGCGCGGGCTGGCGGAGGCTCTGGGCCAGCGCGGTATCTTCTGCTGGGACGGCAACTACTACGCGCTGGGCCTCACCGAACGGCTCGGCGTGGAGGCGAGCGGCGGCATGCTGCGCATCGGCCTGGTGCACTACAACACCGCCGAGGAGATCGACGTGCTGCTCGACGCGCTCCACGAGATCGCCGGCGCGTGATGCCTTCCTCATACCGTTCAAAGAGGGGAGGCGTGGAGGGCTTCGCCCGCCACATCCTCCCCCGGTGGGGGCTGCAGGCCCCCGCTCCTCCACGCCGCCGGCTGGCCTGCTCCGCCGGGAACCCCTAAATGCCTGTCCGGATAACCCGGATAGGGTGGGGTTTCAGGGGAGTCCTCATGGTATCCCGCAGATGCGTCTTTTCCTACAGGTCCGGATAGCCCGGATAGGGTGGGGTTTCAGGGGAGGGCTTT
>DATMBA010000209.1:0-1778 GCA_035559635.1 Roseiflexaceae bacterium | reverse complement strand
CCGACCGGAGCGGCCACACCGATCAGCTCGCCCGCGCCTGCCCGCCCGACGGCCCCGGCGCCCGGCCCCACCCTTGCCCCAACATCCAGCACTGCCGGCCCGGCTACGGCCCCGACCGCCCGTCCGACGCCTTCCCCCGCTCCGACCAGCCCGGCCACCGCGCCAGCGCGTACCCCATCCCGCTAGTGGCGTTTGGAGAACGTGCTCGCCAGGATCGTTGATCGCTCACCGTCCGCTGCGGCAAGGAGCATTCGGCCCCCACCGCCACGGGGCTTCGGTTTGTGGTACAATGGGGGCGCAAGTTTGTTCGGCTGCCGAACTGGTCCGCCGGTCTTTGCCGAGGACGCCATGCCCATCCGCATCCTTGAGCCGACTGTCGCTGCCCAGATCGCCGCCGGCGAGGTGGTCGAACGGCCCGCGTCGGTGGTGAAGGAGCTGGTCGAGAACGCGCTCGATGCTGGCGCGCGCCGGATCGGGGTCGAGGTGCGCGGCGGCGGCCTGCGCGAGCTGAAGGTCCAGGACAACGGCCACGGCATCCCCGCCGACGAGGTCGAGCTGGCCTTCGAGCGCCACGCCACCTCTAAGCTGCGCGCCGCCGACGATCTGTGGGCGATCGCGACGCTCGGCTTCCGCGGCGAGGCGCTGCCCTCGATCGCCTCGGTCGCCCAGGTGGTCTGTACCACGCGCGCCGCTGGCGAGGCGATCGGTACCGAGCTGCGCATCGCTGGGGGTGAGATCCAGTCGCGCACGCCGCGCGGCTGCTCGCAAGGCACGACGATCAGCGTGCGCAACCTGTTCTACAACACCCCGGTGCGGCGCGAGTTCCTGCGCTCGGAGGCCACCGAGGCCAGCGCGGTCACGGCGATCGTCACCCAGTACGCGCTCGCCTACCCCGAGGTCCGCTTCACGCTCCTGATCGAGGGCCGCCTGGCGCTCCAGACCAGTGGCAGCGGCGATCTGCGCGAGGTGTTGATCGAGGTCTATGGCCTGGATGTGGCGCGCCAGCTGCTGCCGGTCGAGGCAGCCGTCGGCGCGGGGCGCGATGAGGTGCGCGTGCGCGGCATGGTTTCGCCGCCCGGTATCACGCGCAGCTCGCGCGGGTATCTCCATTTGTTCGTCAACCGGCGCGCCATCCAGCCGCGCGGCCCGCTCGCGCTGGTGGTCGAGGAGGCCTACCATACGCTGCTGATGAAAGGCCGCCACCCGCTGGCGGTGCTCGACATCCGCCTGCACCCCAGCGCGGTGGATGTCAATATTCACCCGACCAAGAGCGAGGTCAAGTTTCGCGATGGGGCGCGGGTCTTCAGCGTGCTCAGCCGTGCCGTGCGCGATGCGCTGGTGAGCGGCGGGGTGCGCCCCTGGGCCGAGGCCGCTGCGCCGGAGTTGCCGTTCGAGGTGGCGCAACGGCGCTTCGAGTTGCGCCAGCTCGGCGATCGCTGGGAGCGGCAGGAGCCGGGAAGGCCAGCGGATCGCGATCTGGGCGGGCTGGAAGATGCGGCGCCGGAGCGCTGGCCGTGGGGCCGGCTGGAATGGGATGGAGCGCCGCCAGAGCTGGCGAGCCGGAGCGTCGGCGACGCGACGATGCCTTCCACGCCCGATCGCCCGGCCTCCCCGCCGCCCGGTCTCCCGGCCTCGAAGCTGCCGCCGCTGCGCGTCGTCGGCCAGGTCGCCCAGACGTACATCGTCGCCGAATCGCCCGAAGGGATGTATCTGGTGGACCAGCACGCGGCCCACGAACGCATCACCTACGAGCGGTTGATGCGCCAGCGCGGCGCGGG
>DATMBA010000208.1:0-1702 GCA_035559635.1 Roseiflexaceae bacterium | reverse complement strand
CGGCGCGTCCTGAACGAACTGTCATCTCGACGGCCGGTCGTAGATTTATCTACGACTGGCCGTCGTTTATGCACAATTCACCGTGGCGCGCGCCGGGTCCGTGTGCCAGCGCAGCCGTGGCACGGGAGGGCGCGTGGCCGGTTTTCGGCTTCGGAAAGCCGTTAGATCGCCCCTCCCCCTGGCATCTCGCCGTCGGCGCCCACGAGTCCAGCGGGGGCGCGGCAGCAATCTTCGGCCCCGCCCCCGCTCACAGGTCTGTCATCTAGTCTCCCTATACTGCGGGCAGTTCTGAGACACGCCCTCACGCTTCACACACAGCACGGCGGCTCGAACGTGTCCCTCGTTCGCTCCGTGCCAGCCACGCGAGCCAGCACCGAAGAGACCGGTATGACAGCACCTGACCTGCGCACCTCTGGGCCGGGCGACGGCGCCGGCGAGCCACCGCGCGGCCACGAGAGCGAGGCCGCCATCATCGCCCGTGCCAAGGCCGGCGACGCCGAGGCGATCGGCAAGTTGTACGAGCGCTACGCGCCGCAGGTGCGCCGCTACGTGGCGATGCGCTTGGGGGACCCGCTGCTGGCGGAGGACGTATGCAGCGACGTGTTCGTCAAGGTGCTGGAGGGGCTGGCGCGCTACGAGGACCGCGGCTGGCCGTTCTCGGCGTGGCTGTACCGCATCGCCTATGCCCGCACCATGGATATGCTGCGCCAGGCGCGCCGCCGCCCCTCGGTGCCGCTGGACGAGAGCAGCTCGGGCGCGCTCGAGCCGCCGGACGACGCCATCCTCGCGCGCATCGCCTACCACGAGATCCGCGGCGAGATGCGGGTGCTGACGAACGATCAGCGGCTGGTGTTGCGGCTGCGCTTCGACGAGGACCGCAGCCTGGCCGAGATCGCCGAGTCGCTTGGCCGTAGCATCGGCTCAGTCAAAGCCCTGCAGCACCGCGGCCTGACCCGCTTGGCCGAGGCGCTGGAGAGCCGGCGGACGCAGGCGGTGGCCGCGTTCTGATATCGGACGCACCATACACCATGCACCATGGCGGATGCCGCCCGATGTTGCATGGTGTATGTTGCACTTCCTATTGCCCCCGCTTCCCCCATCTGAAGCCCCAAGACACAGATCGCCGCCCAAAAACCCTTGACACCCTCCATGCGCAGCCCGTATAATCCTGGTTGTGCGAGGAGGGGACGAGATGGACGGAGCAACCTTCGAAGCGATCGTCGCCGAGGCGCTTGACACACTGCCGCCGGAGTTCGCGCGCTACCTGGAGAACGTGGAGATCATCGTGGCGCCGCGCCCGAGCCGCGCTCAGCGGCGGGCCGCCGGGATCAAGCCGTGGCAGACGCTCTATGGATTGTACGAGGGCGTGCCGTTCACCGAGCGCGCGGGGGGCGACCCGCTGCTCCCCGACACGATCACGATCTTTCAGGAGCCGCTGACGCGTGACTTCCCCGGCCGGGAGGCGCTGCGCGAGCAGGTGCGCCGCACTGTCCTGCACGAGATCGCCCACCTCTTCGGCATCAGCGACGAGCGCCTGCGTGAGCTGGATGCGTACTAGTCCCCTCGGAAACAGCGCGCTGGCGCTGATCTACCTCGCCGCGCTCAGCGTATGGGCCGTGATGGTGGCCGATACGGTGGAGCTTGCGCGGCGGGCGAGCGCGCCACCAGTGCTGCCCACGCCCACGGCGGCCGCGCCCACCGC
>DATMBA010000207.1:0-3252 GCA_035559635.1 Roseiflexaceae bacterium | reverse complement strand
GTAGAGCAGGGCCACGCCCGCCGCCCCGGCCGCGGCGTTGACGATCTGCAGCGGCAGCGCCGCCCCGCCTGTGGCGCCGAGCGCGTGTGCGGCGGCCAGCGCCAGCGCGCCGAGCGGCCCGTAGGCCAGGTGGTGCGGGTGGAGCAACTCGGTCCACGGCTTGCGTTCCACGCTCGTCACATAGGAGAGCGCGTCAAAGGTGTGGACCGCGGTGAGGGTGGAGAGGTAGAGCGCCAGCGCCCCGAGGAACAGGGCGGGCGCGGCGAGCGTCCCAAGGCGGGCTGTGATGGGGCGGAGGATCATGCTTTCCGCATACTCAGTGCGATCCGCCCGCGCGCGGCGTCCACCGTGAGCACGCGCACATCCACCACGTCGCCCACCTGCACCACCTCCAGCGGGTTGCGCACGAAGCGGTCGGCCAGCTCCGAGACATGCACCAGCCCATCCTGCTTGACGCCGATGTCCACGAAGGCGCCGAAGTCCACCACGTTGCGGACGGTGCCCTTGAGCCACATGCCGGCTTGCAGGTCCTCCAGCTTCAGCACGTCCGAGCGCAGGATCGGCGGCGGCGCGTCGTCGCGCGGGTCACGGCCGGGCCTGGCCAGCGCCTCAAGGATGTCCGCCAGGGTCGGCTCGCCCACGGCCAGCTCAGACGCGAGGCGCGCGAGGGTGGTCTGGCCAGCGGCGATCGCCTGGCGGGCGCGGGCGGCCACCTCCGGTAGGCGCGCCCCGTCGCCGCCGAAGCGGGCGATCAGGGCGCGGGCCGCGCCGTAGGACTCGGGGTGGACCGCCGTGTTGTCCAGCGGGTCCGGCGCGCCGGGGATGCGCAGGAAGCCGGCGGCCTGCTCGAAGGTCTTGGGGCCGAGGCCCTTGACCGCGCGCAGCTGCTCGCGGGAGCGGAAGGGGCCGGAGGCGTCGCGGTGGGCGACGATCGCCTTGGCGGTCCTGGCGCTCAGCCCGGAGACGTAGCCGAGTAGCGCGGCCGAGGCGGTGTTGAGGTCCACACCGACGTAGTTGACGCAGCTCTCCACCACCGCCGCAAGTTGCTGGCCGAGGCGCCGCTGGTCGACGTCGTGCTGGTAGAGGCCCACGCCGAGCGCCTTGGGGTCGATCTTCACCAGCTCGGCCAGTGGATCCTGCAGCCGGCGGGCGATCGAGATAGTGCCGCGCTGCGTGGCGTCCAGCTCGGGGAACTCCTCGCGGGCGGTCTCGGAGGCCGAGTAGACCGAGGCGCCGGCCTCGCTGACGATCGTGTACCGCAACATCGACGTCTGCTCTTCGGACGAAGGACGAACGACGAACGACGAACGTTCGTCATTGCCGTCAGTGGCAGTGGTTATAGGCCCTGGCGCCGCCGGCGTTGGTCGTTGGTCATAGAGGCGGATCGTCTCGGCGACGAGCGCCTCGGTCTCGCGGCTTGCGGTACCGTTGCCGATCGCGATCACCTGCACGCCGTGGCGCCGTGCCAGTCGGAGCAACTCCTCCCTGGCCCGCTCCGGCTGGTGCAGGTAGATCACGCCGCCTTCGAGGTACTTACCGGTGGCGTCCACTACCGCCAGCTTGCAGCCGGTGCGGTAGCCTGGGTCGATCCCCATGACCACCCGGCCGCGCAGGGGCGGCTGGAGCAGCAAGCCGCGCAGGTTAGCGGCGAAGACCACGAGGGCGTGCTCCTCGGCGCGGTCCGTCAGCTCGGCGCGCAGGTCGCGCTCGATCGCCGGCGCGAGCAGGCGCCGGTAGCCGTCGGCCACGGCCGCGCGCACCTCCTCGGCCAGCCAGCCGCCGCCGGTGGCGGAGCGCCGCTGCAGGGTGGCGATGAAGGCCTCGTGGTTGGCCTCCACCTCGGCCCGCAGCGCACCCTCGCGCTCGCCGCGGTTGATCGCCAGGATGCGGTGCGGCGGGAGGGTCTCCAGCTTCTCGCTGAAGTCGTGGTAGAGGCGGTACTTGCCCTCGGCGTCGGCGGCCTCGTCCTTGCGGGCCACGCGCAGCAGGCCGGTGCGGCGGGTGGCCTCGCGCACCGCCTGGCGCACGGCGGCCGTCTCGGCCACCGTCTCGGCCACGATATCGCGCGCGCCAGCGTAGGCCGCCTCCACGTCCGCCACGCCCTTCTCCGCGTCCACGAACGGCGCGGCCAGCTCGTCGCGCGTCTTGCCCTGGGCGTCCTGGGCCAGCAGCAGCTCGGCGAGCGGCGCCAGGCCCTGCTCGCGCGCCACCTGGGCGCGGGTGCGGCGCTTGGGGCGGAAGGGCAGGTAGAGATCCTCGAGCGCCTGGAGCGTCTGCGCGGCGGCCAGCTGCGTATCCAGCGCGGGCGTCAGATACCCGCCCTCCTCCAGCAGCCGGCGCACCTCTGCCCGGCGCGCCTCCAGGCCGCGCAGGTACTCCAGGCGCCCGGCCAGGCGGCGGATCTGCGCCTCGTCCAGCCCGCCAGTGGCCTCCTTGCGGTAGCGGGTGATGAATGGGATGGTGTTGCCCTCGTCCAGCAGCGCCACGGTTCGGGCCACCTGGTCCGGGGTGAGGGAAAGCTCTGTGGCGAGGCGGGATTCGATCGGGGTCATGGCGCACGCACCCCGATCGTCACCCCGGTGCCGCGGTCCACCAGCTCGCCCTCGCGGATGGTGGCGCTGACGACGACGCCGGGCGGGTAGCGCTCGCAGACATCCTGCGGCAGCCGGTCGCACCCCTGCAGGTCGGCGAAGGAGACGAACAGCCCGGCCTGCTCGATGGCGCGGCGGGCCTCCTGCTCGGAGAGGCCGACGACGCGCGGCATGGTGACCTTGTCGCCGATGCTGATGTAGATCGTGACGGTGTCGCCGCGGCGCAGGCGCACACCCGGCTGCGGCTCCATGCGGAAGACGAAGCCGGCGCTCATGCGATCGGGGGCCTCGAGCCGCTGCACCACCAGGCCGAGGTTCGTGAGCTGGAACTCGGCGTCGGCGCTGCGCATCGTCACCACGTTCGGCACGTCGATCAGGCTGGGGCCGAGGCTCACCGCGTAGGTCACGGTGGTGGTGGCGGTCACGAGTTGGCCGCCGCGCGGGAGCTGGTCAAACACCATGCCGGGAGTGGTGACCGTGTAGGTGGGCGTGTCGGTGTAGCGCGGCAGCTCGGCGTACGGGCGCAGGCCGGCGGCCTCGAGCGCGGCGATCGCCGCGCGCTCATCCAGTCCGATCACGTCCGGCACGGTGATCAGCTCGGGGGTGGGCGAGGGGGGAGGGGCCTCCACCGTGGCCGTGGGCGACACATCGGGGCGTGGGC
>DATMBA010000206.1:0-12484 GCA_035559635.1 Roseiflexaceae bacterium | reverse complement strand
TCGCGCATCCCGGTGGAGGAGATCTTCCCCCGCCACGGCAGCTTCCCCGGCTTCCACCCGATCGTCGAGCTGTCGCTCACCCATCATACTCAGGTGGTAGGGGCCAACGGCCAGCGCCAGGCGATGTTCCTCGAGAAGCTGGAGGGCTTCGGCGAGGTGATCCTGCGCAACTTCGTCTTCGGCCCACACGACAGCTTCATCGTCTTCTCCAACGGCGGCGTCAACGGCGTGGTGGTCGACGTGGCGCTCGGGGCAAAGCGGCGCGGCATGCCGGTGATCGCCGTGGTCTCGCTCGCCCACTGCCTGGCCTCGCCGGCGCGCCACAGCTCGGGCCAGCGCCTGCCGGACGTGGCCGACGTGACGATCGACAACTGCTCGCCCGCCGGCGACGCGCTGGTGCAGGTGGATGGCCTGGAGCACCCGGTTGGTCCCGGCTCCACCGTGGGCTATGCGGCGGTGGTCAACGCGCTCAAGTGCCTGGTGGCCGCCGAGTTGACCCGCCGCGGCCAGCCGCCTCTGGTGCTCACCAGTGGCGTGCTTGTGGGCGCCGAGCGCTCCGCCGAGCTGTTCGAGCGCACCTACGACGACTACCGCGCGCGCGTGGCCAAGGTGTATGGCCCGCCGGACCGCACCACGTAAAATGCACCATGCGATAGGCGCCATACTGCCACAGGTGATTCTGCTGGCAAACTTGCGCACCGTGCGCTTGCTCGCTACCGGCCACCGTTGGGGGGCGTGGGGTCGGCTTTGCCGCTCCCACGCCATGTTCTTGTTCGGGGGGCTTCGGCCCCCGAACCCCCACGCTGGCAGTTTGCCAGCAATATCACAGGTATGGCGGGCGCTGTGCCAGCGCCCAAGCCCAGATCACTGTGCACTCTAGCTCTATGAGGCCGCTATGAACCCATCCCTTCCGCTGATTCCAACCAGCGTGATCGGCTCCTACGCCTGGCCCGCCTGGCTCCACACCGCCCTGGCCGCCGCCGCGCGCGGGGAGTACGGCCCCGAGGACATGCGCGAGGCCCAGGACGACGCGGTGGATATGGCGCTGCGCGACCAGGAGGACGCCGGCGTAGACATCGTCAGCGACGGCGAGATGCGCCGCGCCGGCTTCTTCACCGCCGCCTTCTACGGCCACCTCACCGGCCTGGCCGAACTGCCGCCGCGGCGCAAGGTGGGCGTGGCCGGGCACGACCAGCGCGAGAGCTTCGAGGCCATCGGGCCGATCACCGCGCCGCACGGGCTGGGCCTGGTGGACGAGTACCGCTACGTGCGCATGCGCACCGCCCGGCCGATCAAGATGCCCTGCGCGGGCGCCTACACGCTCGCCGGCCGCATCCGGCCCGGCGCGCTCTACGCCGACCGCATGCAGGTAGCCTACGCCCTGGCCGACATCATCAACGCCGAGCTGCGCGCGCTGGTGGCCGCCGGCGCGGACTTCATTCAGATCGACGAGCCGTCCTACGCCGTCCACCCCGACGCGCCGCAGGAGTTCGTGCGCCTCTTCAACCGCACCGTCGAGGGCGTGAGCGCCAAGATCGGCCTGCACCTCTGCTTCGGCAACTATGTGGGGCGCCCGGTGGCCAGGCGCAGCTACCGCCCGCTCTTCCCCCACATCCTGGAGGTGCGCGCCCACCAACTGGCGCTGGAGTTCGCCAACCGCGAGCTGGCCGAGCTGGATCTCTGGCGCGAGTTCCCGAGCGACAAGGAGCTGGCCGCCGGGCTGGTGGACGTGAAGAACTACTATGTGGAGACGCCAGAGGACGTGGCCGAGCGCATCCGCGCCGCGCTGCGCTACGTGCCGGCCGAGAAGCTCAGCGTCACACCGGACTGCGGCCTCAGCCAGACGGCCCGCTGGGCGGCGCGGGCCAAGCTGCGCGCGATGGTGGAGGGAGCGCGGATCGTGCGGCGGGAGCTGGCCGGTGAAGGCCGTTGAACGTTTGCACGTACGTTGACCGTTCAAGGAGTCCGCCAGACCGGCGACGTCGAACGGGCAACGGGCAACGTTCTAACGTTCAACGTTGAACTTTCGGATGCTCGACGTCACGCCGGATGTGCAGCTCCTCCGTAGTGCCGGTCCGCTCGCCGCGGCGCTCCTCGTTGAGGTGCGGCAGCAGGATCAGGGTCAGGGCGATGGTGCCGGCCAGCAGCAGGCCGGGGATGGTCTCGATCATAGTAGGGCCTCTCGCACTGCCGGGCGGATGGTCCTCCGCCACGCCGCCCGGCATCGTAGCCCGCCCTGACGCGGTGCGCAATGACGCCCGCCTGATACCGGGGTGAGAGCGGCCCGGCCCGTGCCGCCCTCCACGCCCCACGTGGCCATGCCTGGCGCAGGCCACCGCCGGCAGCGATGGGCCGTTGCACGGCGTAGGGGCAGGTCTCATGCCTGCCCCTACGCCGTGCGGGCGCTGCCCCCACCGAATCGCCGCCTACCGTGTGCCTTCGCCGGCTGAGTCTTGCTTCTCCCCTTCCGCCGCCTCACGCGCCGCCGCAGCCGGTGGCGCCGCCGCGGGCGTGGCAGGCGCCGCCGGAGGCATGATCGGCGGCGGTGTCACCGATTCAGGGGTCAGCGTGCGGCCTTCAGCGTTCAGCGTTTCAAGGTCGCGCCGCACCAGCCGGCCCACTAGCGGGTAGCGGAACGGCCGGCCGCGGTACACCTGGTAGGCGCCGTACAGGCCGTAGACGGTGGCCGCCGCAACGAAGCCGAGCGGCAGCGCCAGAGCCAGCAGCGCGAACCAGAACGCCGTCGGCGGGCCACCCTCGGCGTAGAGATCCGGCCGGATGACGGCTGGCAGCAGCGAGAGCGCCAGACAGACTACCCACAGCCCGACGAGCAGCATGGTCAGCAGCAGCACCGCGCCCTGGTATGCCAGCGCCTGGAGCGCGTGCGCCCGCACGAAGCGCGAGCGCTCACGCTGCGTCGCCCAGATCAGCGTCGCGGCGATCATACCCGCCATGTTGACGGCGTTGGCTACGATACTGGCGTGCGCCAGCGCGCCCAGGACGCGCTCATCTTCATCAGGGGCCATAGGGGGGATTAGGGAGGCATGCCTCCCCACCTCATAGGGTGACACTCAGTGCGCGGTGGCACTGCCCCGCGCACACGTGGAGGATTATAGCGCAACCCTGCGCGAGCTGTAAACGCGCGCACAGCCGGGCGGCCCGGCTGTGCTACAATAAGGGCTGCGGCCGCGGTGTGGCCGCCAGGAGAAACGTGCTACCCTATGAGAACCTTCGCCTCGATCGACGAGCTCCAGCAGGCGCTCGCCGCCCACGACTACGTGGCCGACCGGCCGCTCGCCACCGCGATCTACCTGGCCCTCAAGCTCCAGAAGCCGCTGCTGCTCGAGGGCGAGGCCGGCGTCGGCAAGACCGAGATCGCCAAGACCCTCGCCCGCATGCAGGACCGCCATCTCATCCGCCTGCAGTGCTACGAGGGATTGGACGTCAACACCACCATCTACGAGTGGAACTACACGCGCCAGATGCTCCAGATCCGCCTGTTGGAGGCCATCGGCGCCCAGGACTCGCACGCCGCGCTCCGGGAGATCTTCGGCCCCGAGTTCCTCATCAAGCGCCCGCTGCTGCAGGCCATCGAGGAGAGCTGGGAGCAGCCACCCATCCTGCTGATCGACGAATTGGACCGCGCCGACGAGGAGTTCGAGGCCTTCCTGCTCGAACTGCTCTCAGACTGGCAGATCAGCATCCCAGAGATCGGCACCATCCGCGCCGCCCAGCCGCCCACCGTGATCATCACCAGCAACCGCACGCGCGAGATCCACGACGCGCTCAAGCGCCGCTGCCTGTTCTACTGGATCGACTACCCCAACCTGGAGAAGGAGCAGCGCATCGTGGCCGCCAAGGTGCCCGAGGCCTCCCAGAAGCTCTCGCGTCAGGTGGTGGCCTTCGTCCAGGAGCTGCGCAAGCAGGACCTCTTCAAGCTCCCCGGCGTGGCCGAGACGCTGGACTGGGCCACGGCCCTCGTGGCCCTGGACGCCCACGAGCTCACCGAGGCCAACGTGATCGACACCCTCGGCGCGCTGCTCAAGTATCAGGACGACATCAGCCAGGTCCGCGGCCAGGGCCTGCGCTCGCTGCTGGAGAAGGTCGGCGCCTGAGCGCCTGGGCGCACCAGGGAGAGCCGTGCCCTCCCTGGAACCCACCTCTGTGGGAAGGGGCGGGGAGGGCACGGCCCTCCCTGGAACCTGCCCTTGTAAGCATATGACTGAGCCAACCGGCCATCTGATCTCCCACGTCCTCGCCTTCGTCCAGCTGCTGCGCCACACGGGCGTGCAGGTCAGCACCGGCCAGGTGCTCGACCTGGTGCGGGCGCTGGAGCACACGCCGATCGTGAGCCGGGAGGACTTCCGCGGCGCGGCGCGCTGCACGCTCATCAGCCGCCACGAGGACCTGCCGCTCTTCGACGCGGCCTTCGAGCTGTTCTGGCGCACCCAGGCCGGGGTGGACCCGTCTATGCTGGGCGTGCCGGTGCTGCGCACGCCGGTGAAGCCGCCACGCCTGCCGCGCCGCCGGCGCGACGAGGGGGCGGGTGAGGGCCACGAGCGCGAGCGGGAGGAGCAGGAGGAGCAGGTGGGGCTGGCGCTGCAGTTCAGTGCAGCCGAGCACCTACGCACCAAGGACTTCGGCGCCTTCTCGTACGAGGAGGTGCAGGCCTGCAAGGCGCTGTTGCGCACCCTGGAGTGGCGCATCCAGCCGCGCCGCACCCGCCGCAAGCGCCCCGCCCCGCGCGGCCGCCTGCTGGACATGCGCCGCATGCTGCGCCACAACCTGCGCTACGGCGGCGAGCCGGTGGAGTTGACGTACCGCGAGCCGCGCATGCGCCAGCGCCCCCTGGTGGTGCTCTGTGACATCAGCGGCTCCATGGAGCGCTACAGCCGCATCCTGCTGCAGTTCGTCCACACCATCTCCAGTGGCCTGCGCGACGTGGAGGCCTTCGTGTTCGGCACGCGCCTCACCCGCATCACCCGCCTGCTGCGTGAGAAGGACATCGACGACGCTATCGCCGCAGTGAGCAGGCATGTGGTGGATTGGTCCGGCGGCACGCGCATCGGCGAGGCGATCAAGGAGTTCAACTACATCTGGGGGCGCCGCGTGCTCGGCCGCGGCCCGGTGGTGCTCGTGATCTCGGACGGCTGGGACCGCGGCGACCCGCAGCTGCTCGCGCGCGAGATGGAGCGCCTGCAGCGCTCCTGCCACCGCCTGATCTGGCTTAACCCGCTGCTCGGCAGCCCCGGCTACCAGCCGCTCACCCAGGGTATGCAGGCCGCCCTGCCCTTCGTGGACGACTTCCTGCCCGTCCACAACCTGCTCAGCCTGGAGCAACTCGGCGCGCGGCTCTCGGCCCTCGGCGAGCGCCGCCCCCCGCGCCGCCAGCGCCTGGCGAACGTTCAAACGGTCGAACGGTCGAACGTTTGAACGGTTGAACACTCCGTCAGCACGCCCTCCAGCCGCTCGAGGGCCGCGCGCAACTCACGGGCACCAGCGGGCGCAGCGAGCTGGTGCGAGACGCTCGCCAGGCGGGCCGCGGCATGGCGGCGCTCCATGCGGATGCCATGGCGCGCGAACAGCGCCCGGTGCTCGGCGTAGCGCTCGGCCAACTGCCTGGCTACCGACTCGAAGCCGTGGCGTGCCACCTCGGTGCGGCTGGCGTACTTCATCGGCATCTCCGCGAACATGCGGATGTCGTCGCGCGCCGGCTCGATCAGCACCACGTCCACCTCCGGATGGCGGCGCTGGATCTGCTTGAGGTGGTAGTGCAGCCCGGCGTGGACGAAGGTGCGGAACACCTGGTTGGCGATGCCGGGCGCCCCCAAGTCGCGGATGTGCACCTGCTCGCTGGCGTGGTCCTGGTCGTAGGGGACCAGCGGGTTGACGCAGACGATCAGCTGTGCGCCGCGCTCGATCGCCACATCCAGGCTGGCGTTGCCGCGCACGCCGCCGTCCACATAGTCGCGGCCACCGATGCGCAGCGGCCGGTAGACGAGCGGCACTGCCGCGGAGGCCGCCACTGCCCGCGAGATCGGCACCGCGTCCAACGGCCTCTCGCCGAACACCACGCGCTCGCCAGTATCCAGATCCGTGGCGATGATGCGCAGCTCGCAGGCCAGGCGGCGGAAGTCGTTGCTGAGGCCAGGGCGGCTGAGCAACTCCGCCAGGTAGCGGTCCAGCGCGCTGCTGTCGTACAGGCCGCCGGGCAGCGCCAGGGCCAGCGTCTCGATCACGTCGAGCAGCGACATGTGGCCGCGGGCCGCCAGCACCGTGAGGAGGGTGCGCAGCAGCGCCTCCGGCAACCGCAGACCGCGCCCCACCAGGCCACCCCGATCTAACGCAAACAGGTCGCGCATCCGCAGCGGCGCCAGGCCGTCCAGGGGCATCTCCAGGTGGTGCATCATCGCGCGCGGCGTCAGGCCGTTCGCCAGGCAGGCCGCCACCAAGGCGCCGGCGCTGGTGCCCACGAAGATATCGAAGTCGGTGACGCTGAAGCCGTGGAGCAGGTCATCCAGCGCGCGGAGGGCGCCAATCTCGTAGACCGCGCCGCTCACGCCGCCGCCGGCGAGCACCAATGCCGTCTTGCTGCGCTGCGCGGGGACGTCGGTGTCGTGCATGGTGCGCTCTGTAGGGCGTTAGGCCGACTACGTCCGTAGCTCATAGATTCGGGCGGGTGGGGGTTTCAGGGGAGGGCGACGCCCTCCCCATGCTCATCCATCGTACTGGCGTCTCTCCGCCACCAGGCGATCGATCGCCTCAGCCAGGGCGTCCACCTCCGCGCGCAGGCGGTCCACGTCGCCGCGGCTGGGCAACTCGGGCGCGGCCTCCGCCCCGCCCTGGCTCAGCAGCAGCCGCCGCATGCGCTCCTCCTCCTCGGCCGTCAGCGCGCCGATCTCGCGCAGGTGCTCCAGCCGCCGTGCGATCTCCGCGTCCACGAAAGCCATGCCGCCCAGCGCCCCCCAGAGCGAGCGCTGCACCCCGGCCAGCGTGTCCCCGCCGGTGCGGATGAGGCCGGCGAGCACGTTGGCCGGCAGCCAGCCACGCTCGCCGCGCGCCTGCAGCGCCACCTGGGCCAGGATCGGCGCCGTGATATCGGCGCCGGTCTCGTTCTCCATCACCTGCACCTGCTCGCCGGCCCGGATCAGCGCGGCGATCCCTTCCAGGGTGATGTACTGCTTGCGGTCCACGTGGTAGAGCTTGCGGTTCGCGTACTTCTTGATGGTCTGCATGCGCCGCCTCCAGATTCAGTGGCGGCTTCATTATAACACGCTGCGTTAATCGCCGGGCGCGTCGCGCTTCACTATCACGAGCGTGGCGTCATCGAACAGGGCGCCGCGGGTGAACTGACTGAGGGCGGCCACGATGGCGTCCAGCACCGCGCGCGCGCCCTCGTGGCGGTGGGCCAACACGGTGGCGGTGAGGCGCTCCACGCCGAACTCCTCCTCGGCCTCGTCGATCGCCTCGGTGACACCGTCGGTGTAGCACACCAGAATGTCGCCCGGTTCGAGGCGCACCTCGGCCTCGCCGATCGTCACCTCCTCCAGCACGCCCAACGCGATCCCCGGCGTGGTCAACTGCTGCACCGAGCCGTCCGCGGCACGGAACAGCAGCGGCGGGTTGTGGCCGGCGCAGGCGTAGCGCAACTGGCCGCTCTCCGGCTGCAGCACCCCGTAGAACAGCGTCACGAACATGCCGGACTCCGAGTCGCGCGTGATCCAGCGGTTGGCGCGCGCGATAGCGGTGGCGGGCGTGGAGCCGTCCAACGCGGCGGCGCGCATCAGGCTGCGCGAGAGGGCCATAAACATCGCCGCCGGCACGCCCTTATCGGAGACATCGGCGATGACGAAGCCCAGGTGTAACGCCGAAGGCTGAACGCTGAACGCTGAAGATTCCTCGCTGGCATCATCGGGCTTCGGAGGCGGCACGGCCGGTTCCGCGTTCCGCGTTCCGCGTTCCGCGTTCCGGTTGAGCCACCAGTAGTCGTACCAATCCCCGCCGACGATGCGGGCCGAGCGCCACTCGGCGGCGATGTCCCAGCCGGGCGCGTCCGGCACCTCGGCCGGCAGCAGCGCGGTCTGGATCTCGCGGGCCACACGCAGCTCCTCCTCGAGCCGCGAGGCCTCGGCGGCCTCCTGGGCCAGCCAGGCGCTCTCCAGGGCGCTGGCCACCTGGTTGGCCACCCCGATCGCCAGCGTCAACTCGGCCTGCGTGAAGCGCGCCCGCGGCTGGTTGTAGTCCAGCACCAGCACGCCACCCACCAGGCCACGCGCCCGCAGCGGCAGCGCCAGCAGCGCCTGGCCGCCGAAGGGCTCCAGGATGGGCGGGCAGAGGTAGTGCCGCCCGGCGGCGTCCTCGAGCGCCACCGGCGCGCCGCCGCGCCGGGCGTCGGCCAGGAGCGGCGCCGCGTTCTCGGGGAACACCCGGCCCAGGAAGCCAGCCCGCTGCTCGCGCGTCAGCCCGTAGGCCCCCAGCGGCACCAGCCCGGTCTGGTCGCGGTCCAGCGCCAGATAGTAGCAGCGGTCGCAGCCCAGCAGCAGCGGCGGGAGGCGCACCGCCGCCGGCACCAACTCGTCCAGCCCCATGTCACGCGCCAGATTCTCGGCCACCTGCAGCAGCGCATTGAGCGTCCAGGCCTGCTCGCGCTGCGCGCTGAAGGCCTGCGCGCTCTCCACCGCCACCGCGATCTGGTCCGCCAGGGTCTGCATCACGAACAGGTCGCTCTTGTCGAAGCCGTCCGGCTCGGCGCTCTGCACGTCCAGCACGCCGATGCGCCGCTCGCCGAAGCGGATCGGCACCGCCAACTCCGAGCGCGTGCCCGGGCTGGCCGCGACGTAGCGCTCGTCGCGGCCCACGTCGTGCACCAGCACATAGTGGCCCTCGCGGGCAGCCGCGCCCACCACGCCGTCCCCCTCGCGCAGTCGCAGCGCCCGCAGCCGGTCCAACTCGGAGCCCTCGGCCGTGCTGGCGCGGAACACCAGCGCGCCGTCCTCGTCGAACAGGAAGATGTGCACCGGCTGGTAGCCGAAGCGCTCGCAGATCAGGCGCACCACCGACTGCAGCAGTTCATCTAGATCCAGGATGGCGGTGATGCGCTCGCTCACCTCCTGCACCGCCTGCAGCTGCACCGCCCGCTGGCGCGCCTCGTCGAAGGCGCGCGCCTTGGCGATCGCCACCGCCGCCTGGTCGGCGATCAGCGAGAGGTAGCGCATGTCGTCGGTGTCGAACGCCCCGGGCTGGTAGCTCTGGATGGAGATGCTGCCGATCACCGACTCGCCGACCAGCAGCGGCACGTAGATGCCGCTGCGCGGCGGGCGCTCGCTCTGATAGCGCGGGCGGGCCGGCAAGCGCTCCATCTCGGTGGCGAAGTCCTCCACCAGCAGCGCCCGGCCGGTCTCGCGCATCCAGCCGACGATCCCGTCGCCCGAGGGGAGGTCCACCGTGAGCGGCGGCAGGCGCACGCGGTCCTGCACGCGCACCTTGAGGGTGTAGCGGTCGCTGCCGGGCTCGAACAGACCGAGGTGGAACGAGGAGGTATCCACCACCTTGCTGGCCTCGCGGTAGATCAACTCGCAGAGCGCGTCCACCTCCAGGTCGGCGCGGATGATCGCCCGGCTGGTCTCGTTCAGCAGCGCCAGCTCGCGCACGCTCCGGCGCTGGCGGCGCAGGGTGAAGGCGGCGCGCCGCACGGCGATGCTGGCGCCCAGCAGGCTGGCGGCCGCCAGCAGGAAGTAGGCCGGCCCCAACTCGGTGTAGACCGCAGCGCCGAGCGCGGCCACCGGCAGCGGCGCCACCTCGGCGCTGAGCGCCGTGCGCCAGCTGGAGCGCCACCAACTCAGGAGGCCGCTGCGCCCGCCCTGGATCAACTCGCGCACGGCGCGGCCGGCCTGCGTGATCAGCGGGTAGCTGAGCAGCAGCCCACCGAGCAGGGCGATCGGCCCTGGCCGCGGCCCCGCCGCCAGCCAGGCCAGGCCGGCGCCGGCCAGCACCGCCAGGATGCGCACGCCGCCGCGCAGCACCGGACGCGCCACCATGCTGTAGAAGGTGCGCGGGCGGCCGTAGATCAGCGGCAGCAGCGCGCCGAAGACCAGGCCGGACGCTCCCGCCACCAGCGCGCCGTTGGCCGGGCCGAGCGCCAGCGCCGCCGTGAGCAGCACCACCCCCACCATACTCTGCGGGTCGGCCGGCGGCACGCGGAAGCCCACCCCCTCGATCAGCAGCGCCAGCGCGATGAACGCCAGCAACTCCGGCCAGCGCGAGGCGTCGGGTGGACTCAGCAGCAGCGCGCTCCAGCCGAGCGCGCCGACCGCCAGAGCGTAGCAGATGAGCCAGCGCTCGCGGTTCATGGTGAACTCTGGCCGAACGCCCTCAGCGCTTCCTCGCGCGTGTGGTGGATGGAGAACACCTGTGTGAAGCCGGTGAGCGTGAAGACCTCCTGCACATGGGGCTGGAGGCAGCAGAGGCGCAACTGGCCGCCGTGGTTCATCAGTTCCTTGCGCACCAGCAGCAGCGCACGCAGGCCCGAACTGCTCATGAACGTCACCCCGCTCAGGTCCAGCAGGATGTAGCGCGCCCCAGCCGTCACCGCCGCGTTCACCTGAGCGATCGCCTGCTGCGTGCCCACCGCGTCCAGCCGCCCGCTCAGATCGAACACCTGCACATCGGGCGCGGGCGGGCCGATCCGCTTGGTCATCATGAGTATGTTGCCGCGCTGCTCGTCGAAGTCGAAGCGCACCGAGTCCATCAGGCGCGTCATGAGGTAGATCCCCAGCCCGCCGGCCTGGCGCTCCTCCAGCGGCGAGTGGATATCGGGCGTCGGCACCTCCTCCGGGTTGAAGCTCCGCCCGTAGTCGCGCAGCGTCACCACGAAGTCCTGCCCCTCCATCCGCCACGACAGCTCGATCACCCCATCGGCGCCCTCGTCGTAGCCGTGCTGGATGATATTGGTCGCCGCCTCGTCCACCGCGAGCTGCACCTGCCAGGCGGCGTGCTCGTCCATCCCCACGCGCGCGGCCGCGTCGGTGATGAATTCGCTGATCAGCGCCAGCGACTCGAGCCTGGCGGGGAGGGTGCGTGTTTCCATAAATGCTAAAGGCTGAACGCTGAACGCTGAACCCGAGGCGGTATTGGCGCAATACTGCTCCAGCTTTGCCCCGGCGCCTCAGCGAACGCTACACGATGGATGCTACACGTTGAACACGGAACACTGAACCCGAGGCCTTATCGGCGCAGGACTGCTCCAGCTTTGCCCGGGCGTTTCAGCCTTCAGCGTTCATCCAGCCTTCAAAACGACCCCACGGCCTCCGTCGTGTCCGGGTAGATCTCGAACAGCGAGGTGAACCCGGTGAGGTCAAAGACCTCCTTGATGCGCGGGGGCAGGTTCGCGATGCGCACGTCACCCCCCTCTAGATCGGTGATCTTCCAGTCGCGGGCGCGCTTGCGCGCCTCGATCAGCACGCGCAGCCCCGGGCTGGCGACGTACTCGAGGCCGGCCAGGTCCAGCACGATCCGGTAGCGACCCTCGCTGAACAACTCGTCGATCTTCTGCTTGAACTGCGGCGCGCTCATGGCGTCCAGCCGGCCCGAGACGGCCAGCAGGTCGACGCGGTTCAGGCGCTTGTGGGTGATTTCCATGTTCCTGGCCTCCTTAAGCGACGCTGGCGGAACCACAGATGAGAGCGCGGGGCGCGCAGGGGCACCCCCGATGGTACCCTGTCGGACGCGTTGCGGAGCCGGGCCTGATTATAGCACGCTTTGGATCTCTGAGGCGCTGAGGGCGCTGCGTCTGCGGTTCAGCGTGTTCAGCGCCTCAGTGATCCGCCTTGACAAACGTTTCACCTCTGGAGTACCATGCGCGGCGAGCACTCGTTGAGCAAGGTTCAGAGCCACCGCCCGGCCGCCACCCGCATGGGTGCACCGGGCTGACGTGGGCCGTTGCGCTCTCCGGCCGGTTCGCCGCCCCCCGCGCCGCGGCAGCGCCGCGCCCGCACAGGCCAGCCTCCGCCCCACTGCAGCGAAAGGAACGCCCTGTGAAAATCTCCGGCAGCTACATTATCGATGCGCCGCGCGACCAGGTGTGGGCCGCGCTGAACGACATCGAGGTGCTCGCACGGGTGGTGCCCGGCTGCGAGCGCCTGGAGCAGACCGGCGAGAACGAGTTCGAGGGCACCGTCAAGATCGGCATCCAGTCCATCCGCGGCACCTATAACGGCAAGATCCGCTTGGAGGACATCCAGCCCCCCTCCCACTATCGCTTGGTGGCCAGCGGCAAGAGCGCCAGCGGCGTGGTGGACGGCGCCGGCACGGTGGACCTCGAGGAGCAGGACGGCAAGACGCTGCTGCGCTACAGCGGGGACGCGCAGATCGGCGGCACGCTCGCCAGCGTCGGCCAGCGCCTAATCGAGGGCGCCTCCAAGCAACTGATCAATCAGTCGCTCAAGGCGCTCGCCGAGCAGATCGCCATCCGCTCCGGCGCGCGCGC
>DATMBA010000205.1:0-3537 GCA_035559635.1 Roseiflexaceae bacterium | reverse complement strand
CGTCGCCAGCGCAAGCGACGCACGCCAGTTCCTGGCGGTGGGCGCCGCGGCCGTGCAGGTGGGTGCGGCCCTGCTCGCCGACCCGTGGGCAGCGGTGCAGATCGCGGACGAACTGAGCGCTGAGCGTTGATCCTCTCAGCGCTCAACTTTCGTTCAGGGCGCGGGGAGTGTGAGGGGCTACGCCCCTCATACTCCCCAACGTTGACGTGGCCCTAGCGCTCGCGCATGTACTCTTGACAATCTGCATGGCCGGTGTATGATAGAGATGCGTCACATGCGACCATGATCTGATACGATCTGTAAGGAGGCGCCCATGAGCGGCGGCGGTGCGCGCGGAACAGTTTGGCGCTGGTGCGCGGCCTTGCTCCTCTTCGTGCTGGCGCTCAGCGCGCCCCCTGCGGCGCCGGCGTCCGCACAGAGCGACCTGCGCTACTTCCCGGAGACGGGGCACTACCTGCGCGGCGCGTTCCGCCAGTTCTGGGAGCGCAACGGCGGTCTGGCGCTCTTCGGCTTCCCGATCACCGAGGAGTACTTCCGCTCGGACGGGCGGATCGTGCAGTACTTCCAGCGCGCGCGCTTCGAGCTGGCCTCGGCCAACCCGGTGGTGGTGGAGCTTGGCCAGCTGGGCCGCGAGGTCACCGGGGACCGCATCTTCCCGCAGCCGGTGCCGTTTCAGACCAGCCGGCAGCGGCGCTACTTCCCGGAGACCGGCTACAGCCTGAAGGGGCTGTTCCGCCAGACGTGGGAGGGCCGCGGCGGGGTGCGGATCTTCGGCTACCCGATCAGCGAGGAGATCAACGAGAACATCAACGGCCAGTGGCTGCTGGTGCAGTATTTCGAGCGCGCGCGCTTCGAGCTGCGCCTGTACCCCAGCCGGGTGGAGCTCGGCTTGCTCGGCCAGCAGCTGGCGCCCATCCAGCTGCGCGACCCGTGGCCGCCGGGGATCGCGCCCGAGCGCCCGCTGAACGAGGACGGTACGCCACGCCCGCCGCCCTTCCGCCCCGGCGCCGCCGCCAACCTGCGGGTGGTCTTCGAGGGCGGGCGGGACGGCACCTTCCGCGTCGAGGGCGAGGGCTTCCGCCCCGGTGAGCGGGTGCGCTTCTTCCTCGAAGCGCCCGACTGCCGCTGCCGGGTCCAGGCGATCGAGCAGCAGCCGCTGGCGGACGTGAACGGCTCGATCTCCTACGCCCAGGTGCGCTTCAACACACGCGGCTTCCAGGATGGGCGCTGGTTTCTCAGCGCCCAGGGCCAGACCAGCGGGCGCACCGGCGTGGCGGCCTTCACCGTCGGCGGGCCGCCCCCCGGCCAGGCGCCCGGTCCCGGCGGCCCGGCGGTGCGCCTCAGCCCGAACAGCGGTGCGATCGGCCAGGCCTTCCTGGTGCAGGGCGAGGGCTTCGAGCCGCGCGAGAAGGTCAGCCTGTGGCTCACGGCGCCGGACCAGAGCGTGCGTGGTATCGACGCCACTCCCGAGGCCGACCGTGGCGGCTCGATCTCTGGCGCCGGGGTGCGTATCACGGCCGACAACACCTTCCGCATCGGCACCTGGTTTATCACCGCCCAGGGACGCAAGAGTGGCCGCAAGGCGATCGGCTCGTTCCAGATCGTGGCCGGCGGCGCGCCCCCGCCCGGCCAGCCCTTCGGCCAGCCGGCGCCGGTGCCCCCCGGCGGACCCGGCGACCCGAACCGCATGACGATCATGATCCACGACGTGCTGCGCCCGATCGGCGATGCGTCGATCCTGCCGCTGGCCGCGCCGCCCGGCTTCACGTTCACCTTCACCGGCGGTGGCTTCGACCCGAACGAGCGCGTCAGCGTGTGGTTCACCCGCCCCGGCGGCGCGGTGGAGGCGGTGCCGGCCAGCCAGGTGCAGCGCAACGGCGCGGCGGTGCGGGTGGCGTTCCGCGGCGGCCAGCAGGAGGGGGATTGGGCAATTACGGCGCAGGGAGTAACTACTGGCCGCGCGGTGGTGGCGCGCTTCAAGGTCACGCGCGACTACGTGGCACCGCCGGGCACGCGCCGCCCGGCCAACCGCAACGGCTCGGTCTCACCATCCGAGGGCGGCCAGCGCACCGGATTCCGCATCCAGGCGCAGGGGTTCCGCCCCGGCGAGGCACTGGAGTTCTGGATCACGACGCCGGACGGGCTGTACGTGCTGCAGAGCCAGGCGCAGGCGGACGGCGGTGGGCGCATCGGGCGCAACCCGGCGTTGGTGGTGCAGTTCAGCAGCCAGCACCCGGCCGGCGTCTACGGCTACCACTACCGCGGCACGCGCAGCGGCGTCCGGGCGGACATCTACTTCACGTTCACCGGCCAGCCGTAGCCGCGCCTGGCCTCTGGGACGGAGACACCGGCCCCGCTCCCGCATTCGGGGGTGGGGCCGGTGTCTGGAGGGCTCCTTCGCGTATGTATCGTAACTGACGCCGGGCGGAGACGGAGCGCTCTGTGGCGTTGAGCGGCGAAGGGAACGTCGCGCCTGCGAGACCAGCCGCGTGGATGCGCCGTGGGCGGTGCGGCTCGATGGCTTCTCGGCGTTGGGACCTACCCTATCGCCTATGACCGATCGCCTATCACCTGTGCCTGCAGGCTGCGCACGCACCAGGCATAGGTGTACGGATCGTCCAGCTTGCAGCCGGAGAAGTAGAGCGCGTAGTACAGGCGGTAGAGCGCGACCCAGGGCGCGATGCCGGGGCCGTGCTGCTCGGCCAGCAGCCGCACGAGGAAGGGCGTGTCCTCCGGGCGGTAGCCGTCCACTACCTCCAGGAAGACCACCGCGCCGGCCAGGTCCATGCGTGGGTCGCCGACCACCGTGGTGTAGCCGAAGTCCCCCACGCCGCACACCCGCAGGTCGTCATCGATATAGACGTTGCCGGGGAAATAGTCGCCGTGCACCAGGCGCCGCTCGGCGAAGCCCTCCAGCGCGCGCAACTCGTAGCGGACATGCGCCAGCAGCGCCTCGAGGCGCGGGACGTCCTGCTCCAGATCGGGCCGGCTGTGGGCAAGGGTCCGCTGCAGCCGGTCCCAAAGGTAGGCCGGCCAGCTGTCGCGCTGCAGTGGCTCGCCGGGCGCCAGGATCTCGCCGAAGGGGCGTTCGGGGAAGCTGAGCGCGCCGATCTGCCCGGCGATGTGCAGGTAGCTCGCGAGGGCCCGCTCCCGCTCCGCACCCTCCAGCCCCGGCAGGACGGCGGCGAAGTCGCGGCCGGCCATGCGGCGCTCGACTGTATAGTATCGGTCGCCGGCCGTGCCCGCCTCCAGTACGTCCGGAACCTCGAACGGCGGGCGGCGCTCACGCAGCAGCGCGTAGAATGCCCGCCGCCGCTCGAGGTAGGCCACCGGCGCGCCGTGCTTGTAGACCCGCAGCACCCGCCCGCCGTCCAAGGCGTAGACCTCCGACTCGCCGCCCTGCCCCAACAGGGCGGCCGCGGTCACGTTGAAGCCATGGAGCATGAGGACCTCCTTTGGAGCTATTGTACCGCGAGGGTGTGTCGTCGCGCGATGCCGCCCGGTGCCGCATCGCCCGCCATGCCGCCGCGTGCCGGG
>DATMBA010000204.1:0-11911 GCA_035559635.1 Roseiflexaceae bacterium | reverse complement strand
GCCGCGATGCCCACCGAGCGGCAGGCCGGCCGCGGCGCGCTCCCCGCCACGATGCCGGCCGCTCAGTCTACACCCGCGCCATCGCCGGCGGCCGCGCCGCCCCTTGCCGCCCAACAGGTGGCGCCGTTCGCCACCTCGCCCGCGCTGCCCGCCGTGGACGGCGGCCAGGCCTGCCCGCGCTGTGGCCGCGTGAACAAGCCGGCTGCCCGCTTCTGTGCCCTGTGCGGCGCACCGCTGGCCGCCTCCGCTGTGGCCCGCCTGCTGATCACCTCGCCGCGCGGCTCGTGGGAGCAGAAGCTGGACCGCACGCCGCTGCGCATCGGCCGGCGCGACCCGCGCCAGCACCACTACCCGGAGCTGGATCTGGCCGAGCACGACCGCGGCATCGCCTCGCGCAACCACGCGGTGATCAATCGCAGCGGCGACGCCTACACCATCACCGATGTCGGCTCCACCAACGGCACGCTGCTCAACGGCCGGCTCGTGCCCCAGCACCAGCCGCAGCGCCTGCGCCCCGGTGACCGCATCAAGATCGGCGAGGTCGAGATGGAGTTCCGCTGGAGCTAGGGCGTATCCGCAAAGCGGGTGGTTTGGAGGGGCGCACCCCCCAGGCCCCCGCACACGCAGGTTGCGGATAGACCCTAGAGCACAACGCTGAACGCTAAACCGCTCGGGCATCAGAGCGCTACCTCGTCTCCACTGGGCCGTACCGCCCTGGCTGCCGCTCTCTGCTGGCGCAAAGAGGTGCTCTGCCGGCCCGACCGCCGCCTCGTTCAGCTCGCTGCCCGTCCAGCGTGCCCGACTCCGGACAAACCGTTCGCAGCAGCGGGAGGGGTTCAGGGAGGGCGTCGCCCTCCCTGGCCCTCCCCACCTTGCCATTCCCAATTGTGTTGGAGGAACTACGTGTCGCCCCGAGTCCTGATCCTGCGCGCCCCCGGCATCAACCGCGACGGCGACGCCGCCGCGGCGGTGGAGTTGGCCGGCGGCCGCCCTGAGCGCATCCACGTCAACCGCATCGTCGCCGGCGGCGCCCGCCTGGCGGACTACGCCATGTTGATCATCCCGGGCGGTTTCTCCTACGGCGACCACCTGGGCGCCGGCAAGTTGCTGGCGGTGGACCTGGCCCATCGCCTCGGCGAGCAGATCGCCGCCTTCATCGCCGACGGCCGCCCCGTGATCGGGATCTGCAACGGGTTCCAGGTGCTGGTGAAGGCCGGCATCCTGCCGGGAGTGACCAACAACCAACAACCAACGACCAACGACCGGGGGCATACCGAGCGTTCGTCGTTCGTCGTTCGTCGGTCGTCGGAGCCGCTGGCGACGCTGACGGACAACGCCTCCGGCCGCTTCGAGTGCCGCTGGGTGCGCCTGGCGGCCGAGCCGGCCAGCCGCTGTCTGTTCACGCGCGGGATCGAGCGCCCGATCGAGGTGCCGGTGGCCCACGGCGAGGGTCGCTTCCTGGCCCGCGACGCGCAGACGCTAGTGTCGCTGCGCGCCGCGGGGCTGGTAGCGCTGCGCTACGTCGCGCCCGGCGGCGGCCCTGTGTCCTACCCGGACAACCCAAGCGGCGCGGACGACGACATCGCCGGGGTGTGCAACCCGCAGGGTAACGTCCTGGGCCTCATGCCGCACCCGGAGAACGCCGTGCTGCCCCAACAGCACCCACGCTGGACGCGCGAGGGGCGCCGGCCCGAGGGCGACGGGTTGGTGATCTTCCGCAACGCCGTGCGCTACGCGGCCAGCCTCTGAGCGCCTGTTTGAATAAGGGGAGCGTGAGAGGTCTTACCCCTCACGCCTCCCGCGCCCCCAGCCGGGAGGCGTTTCAAACAAGCTCTGAAACGCGAAACGCTGAACAGCCGGGGCATCAGAATGTGGTCGGTGAACCCGAACGCCCGTCAATCTCCGTGCGCTCCGTGGATCAGTCCTCGGTCACCGCGTCGCGCGCCACGCCTTGGCCGTTCGCCAGCAGGAACGCGTCTAGGTCCGAGCGATGCATCACCCGCTCGTCGCCACGCCGCGCCCTCAGTCCGCAGTCCTCGTCTCCGGTGGCTCGGCCTCCACAAACCAGCGCCGGCCGAGTTGCTCGAAGAATCCCTCGCGGCGCAGCTCCTCCAGCGCCCGGTTGGCGCGCTCGCGCAGCTCGAATGCCTCGGGCGCGAAGGCCAGCACGTACGGCTCGAGCGTCAGCGCCGGATCGAGGATGCGCAGCCCCGGCCGGCGCATGGCGATCAGCGCCGAGGCGTTGTCCACGATCGCCGCGTCGGCCGCGCCGCGCCGCAGCGCCTCAAACACCTCGGCGGGGGTGTCGTAGGATGCGCGCAGCGTGAAGCGCATGCCGGAGGCCAGCATCCGGCGCGCCTGCGTGTCGGCGTCCGAGCCGAGCGGCACGGCCAGCGTACGCCCGGCCAGGTCCTCCGGCCGGGCGATGGGCGAGCCGGCGGGTACCACCAGCACCTGCCCGGCGTTGAAGTAGAAGCTGGAGAAGCTCGCGCGCCAGCCCTGCTCGGGCGCGTACGGCAGCGCCGAGGCCGCCATGTCCGCCCGGCGCGCGGCCAGGTCGTCGTAGATCGCGTCCAGGCCGGTGGGCACGAACTCGACCGCCAGGCCGAGCTTGCGCGCCACCGCCGCAGCCAGCTCCACATCGTAGCCGGCCGGCCGGCCGCCCTCCACCCAGGTGAACGGGTAGAAGCCCAGGTCCACCGCCACCCGCAGCGTGCCGCGCTGCCGCGCCGCGGCCCACACCGGGTCCAGCCCCTGCCCCGCCACGCTCGCACCCAACTCGGCGCTCGCGGCCAGCGCTGCGTATAGCAGCAGCAGCAGCGCCGCTAGCGCGTCCAGCCGCCGGAAGCGGCGGCCGCCATTCGCTTGGGGACCTCTCATCGGATGCTCATCCAACTTCCTTGATCAAGATCACACCATCAAGTATACTTTTTGCTACTAAAATCGGCACGCACCGTAGCATCCTCACGGCCTCCTCCCCAGCAGCGTTCCGCAGCCACACGGGTGCGGCGAACCGAGACAGTCAGGTGAAGCATATGGAAGATCCTCGCGATCAGCAGCGGCCGCCGGCGGGCCAGGTGGTCTACCCTCCGCAGTACGCCGTGTCGCAGCCGCCGTACCCATATTACCAGCCGGCGCCCGCGCCGCGCGTGGGGGCCGCGGGCAAGCTCGCACGGGTGCTGCGCCTGTTGCTGCGGCGCATTCTCTATAACCTGGTGCTGCTTGGCCGCGCGCTGCGCCCGGTGGCCGGGGCCGTCATCGTCGGCCTGGTCGCGATCAGCGTGATCGGCTGGCTCTCGTGGCAGCTGTGGGGCCCTAAGCCGGGCGCGCCGGACATCGGCCGCGTCGAGTCCCTGCCGCAGGCGCCGGCGGTCCAGAGCTACCTGCAGGGCCGCAAGTCCTTCGACGCCGAGCGCATGTGGGAGGCCTACAGCAGCGACTACCAGGCCGAGCAGATGAGCCGCGGTGCCTCCAAGGCCACGCTCCAGTCGCAGGCCAATATCGAGAAGCAGCGCGGCTTCCAGTATGGCGCTATGGAGTATATCGGCGGCATCCCGCTCGATGACGGCGGCAGCATGTACTTCTATAGCGTCACGATCTCGGTGCAGAGCCAGAAGGTCAAGGTGCCGCTGATCATCTGGACGGACCGCGCGGGCAAGATCGCGAATATGATCGACCCGCTCGACCGCACCAACAGCAGCCGGTAGCAATTGGGAATGGAGCGCACCGATGGCCCTTGAACCTTACCGCCCGCGTGACACGCAGTACCGTGACGAACTGGATCGCGAGCTGGACGAGAAGATCTCGCAGGCGCTGTTCCGCTGGCCCTGGAAGCTGCGGCGCCTGATCCTGCGCGTCGCGATCGCGCTGGCCGCGATCTGGCTGGCGATGCGGCTGCTGCCGATCGGGGTCGAGTTCGTCACCAGCTCGGACATGGGCGCGGTGATCGTCCAGATCCTGATGGTCGGCGCGTACCTGTTCTTCTTCATCGGCTTCCAGTTCTTCCTGATGTTCTACTTCATGGGCCGCACCCGCATCTACTGGCTCAAGCCGGGCGAGACGGGCATCGGCTTCAAGGACTATAAGGGGAACCCGGAGGTGCTGGAGGCCGCGCGGCGCATCGTGACGCTGCTGAAGGGCGCCAAAGAGTTCAAGGACATGGGCGGCGAGGTGACGCGCGGTGTGCTGCTGATCGGCCCGCCCGGCACCGGCAAAAGCTATATGGCCCAGGCGGTGGCCACCGAGGCCGGCGTGCCCTTCGGCTACCTCTCGGCCCCCTCGCTGACTTCGGCCTGGATGGGTATGGGCAACATGAAGGTCATGCTGCTCTACCGTAAGGCGCGCAAGTTCGCCCGCGAGTACGGTGCCTGCATCCTGTTCATCGACGAGATCGACGCGATCGGCATGGCCCGCAGCAGCACGCTGCAGGGCACCGGCGCCGCCGGCATGAGCGGCATGGCGCCGGACCGCAACACCGGCGGGCGCGAGAATATCATGATGGGCATGGGCATGGGCGCCGGCAGCGGCCTGCTCAACGAGTTGCTCATCCAGATGGACCCGCCGCCGCACGAGCAGACGCTGTGGGGCAAGGTGCTGCGCTTCTTCGGCCTGCGCCGCAAGAAGGTCGAGATGCCGCCGGTGCTCACCATGGCCGCCACCAACCTGGCCGAGGTGCTCGACGCCGCGCTGCTGCGCCCCGGCCGCTTCGACCGCAAGATCACCGTGGACCTGCCGGACCCGGACGGGCGCAAGGAGATCATCGAGTACTATCTGGCCAAGGTCAAGCACGAGCCGATGCCGCTTGACCGCATGGTCTCCGATACGATCGGCTACTCGCCGGTGGCGATCAAGTTTGTGATCAACGAAGCGGTGATCCACGCCCACTTCGATGGGCGCCAGGCGATCAACTACTGGGATTTCACCCGCGCGCGCGAGACGCACGAGTGGGGCCTGCGCCAGCCGATCCGCAGTATGTCCTACGAGGAGCGCCGCCGCATCGCCTACCACGAGGCCGGCCACGCCTATGCGATGGTCAAGCTGCTGCGCAAGGAGCGCCTCACCAAGGTGACGATCGTCCGCCATGGCGGCGCGCTCGGCTTCGCGGCCTGGAAGCCCGAGGAGGAGATTCACACCCGCACTAAGGATGAGTTGCTGGACCGCATCAAGATCTCGCTCGCCAGCCGCGCCGCCGAGGAGGTGTTCCTCGGCATCCAGATGAGCGGCGTCACGAGCGACCTGCAGGGCGCCACCGGCCTTGCGGCGCTGATGGTCGGCGCCTACGGCATGGACAACAGCTTCTACTCGTACCTGACCTTCGGTATGCAGGGGATCTCCAACCCGGACATCAAGGCGCGCGTCGAGGCGATCCTCAACGAGCAGTACCGCCTGGTCAAGAGTATGGTGGAGCACAATAAGGAGGCGGTGATCGCAATCGCCGAGGCGCTCATCCTGCGCAACGAGTTGACCGACCTGGATGTGAACGAGATCCTGGCGCGCGTCGAGGCCGAGCACCCGTTCCAGGACCCGCGCCGGATCGAGAAGCAGCCGTTCGGCTTCCTGGGGGCGCGCGCGCTGCCCGAGCCGGCGACGGTGCGCCGCCGTGGATACAACGGCGCCTCCGGCACGCGCGTCCCGGAGGCCCCGGCCCCGCCGGTGGCCAAGCAATCCCCCGGCGAGCCAGAGGCCGAGTAGAGAACGGATTTTTCAATGGAGGGGGATCGGTGAGAACGGAGGCATACCCTCCGTTCTCACCGATCCCCCTCGGTTGCCAGAGCTCCTTGAAAAAACTGCAATCGGCCGCTGCTTGCACCCCCACCGGCTTTCCGCTATAGTACGCATATGCGCGTGCTCATCACCGGGATCAATGGCTTCGTCGGTGGCCACCTCGCCGAGCGCCTGCTCGCCTCGGGGCGCTGGGAGGTGTGGGGCCTGGCCCGCCAGCCGGCCCTGGTGCTCCCCCACCTCGCCGGCCGCGTCCGCTACGTCGCCGCGGATCTAACCGTCCAGGATCAAGTCGTCTCCGCGCTCGAGAGCGCCCATCCCGAGGTGATCTTCCACCTCGCCGGCCAGTCGAACGTTCCGCGCTCCTTCGCCGATCCGGCCGGCACGCTGGCCGCTAACCTCACGGCGCAGGTCTTCCTCTTCCAGGCCATCCTGCGGCTGCGCCAGGACCCACTGGTGCTGGTGGCCGCCAGCAACGAGATCTACGGCGCCGTGCGCCCCGCGGATCTGCCGCTGGACGAGGAGACTCCCCTGCGACCTGTCAACCCCTACGCGGTGAGCAAGGCCGCCCAGGACCTGCTCGCCTTCCAGTACTTCGCCAGCCATCGGCTGCGCACCATCCGCCTGCGGCCGTTCAACCACATCGGCCCGCGCCAGAGCGATGCGTTCGTGGCCGCGGCGTTCGCCGCGCAGGTGGCCCGCATCGAGGCCGGCCAACAGCCGCCGCTGATGCGCGTGGGCAACCTTAGCGCCGAGCGGGATTTCACCGATGTGCGCGATATGGTGCGCGCCTATGAGTTGGCCGCCCTCAGCGGCGAGGTCGGCGAGGCGTACAACATCGGCAGCGGGCGCGCCACGCGCATCCAGCACCTGCTGGACATCCTCATGGCGTTCAGCACTAAGGACATCGCCGTCGAGGCTGACCCGGCCCGCATGCGCCCGGCCGACGTGCCGCGCGTGGTGTGCGATGCGCGCCGCTTCACCGCCCGCACCGGCTGGGAGCCACAGATCCCCCTTGAGCAGACGCTCTTCGACACGCTTGAGTACTGGAGGGCATGGGTCCGGGAGCACCGCTAAAGGCAAGCAAGTATGAAAGCAGTTATCCTTGTCGGCGGGTTGGGCACGCGCCTGCGCCCGCTCACCTGCAACACCCCTAAGCCGCTCATCCCGATCGTCAACACACCGTTCATCGAGCACATGCTCGCCAACCTGCGCGACCAGGGCATCAACGAGGTGATCCTCGCCGTCCAGTACCTCGCGGACCGCTTCCGCGAGGCGCTTGGCGACGGCTCGCGCTTGGGCCTGAGGGTCCACGTCATAGAGGAGCCGGAGCCGCGCGGCACGGCCGGCGCTGTCAAGAACGTCGAGCACATGCTCGACGGCTCGACCTTCATATTCAATGGCGACGTGATGACCGACCTGGACCTGCAGGCGATGCTGGCCTTTCACCGCGAGAAAAGCAGCAAGCTGACGATCGCGCTTACGCCGGTGGAGGACCCCACCGCCTTTGGTCTGGTGGAGACCGAGCCGGACGGCCGCATCCGGCGCTTCATCGAGAAGCCGCGGGTGGACGAGATCACCACCGACCTGATCAACGCCGGCACCTACATCATCGAGCCGGAGTTGTTCCGCTACGTGCCGCCGGCCCAGTACTACATGTTCGAGCGCGGCCTGTTCCCGGTGGTGCTGCAGACGGGCGACCCGATGTTCGGCTACCCATCCAACGCCTACTGGACGGATATCGGCAAGCCGCAGACCTACCTGGAGGTCCACCACGATATCCTGATGGGCAAGGTGCGCTTCAGCTTCCACGGCCGCGAGATTGCCAGCCGCGTCTGGCTAGAGGACGGGGCGGACATCCACCCCACCGCGCAGTTGATCGGGCCGGTGGTGATCGGCCCGGGGGTGCAGATCGGCCGTGGGGCGCGCATCCTCGGCCCGACAGTGATCGGGGCGCGCTGTGTGATCGGCCCCGGTGTGACGATTGAGGACGCGGTGCTGTGGGAGGACAACGTGATCGAGGAGGGCGCGGTGCTGCGCTCGTGTGTGATCGGGCGCGCCAATCGTATCGGCCCCAAGGCGCATATCGCCGACGGCTCGATCGTCGGCGATGGCTGTGACATCGGCGCCGAGAACCGCCTGGAGCGCGGCATCCGGCTGTGGCCGGAGACGAAGCTGGGGGAGAAGGCGATCTCGTTCTAGCTGCGCGTACGCGGTGGGCCGCCCCGTGGGCCGCTTCACCGCGTACGCGCAGCTCTTTACCCTTTGCGCTGGACCTCTTTGGGCGGGGACGGCTGGGGCGGCGCGGCAGGCGGAGTGGGCTGCTGGGGCGGGGGCGCCGGGCGCGCGGCCAACTGGCGGATGAGCAGCAGCATCCGTCGTGCCAGGATGAGCGCCGCCAGCACGGCCGCCAGCGCCAGGAATAGCAGCGGCAGCCCGTCCAGCACCAGCCTGGCCAGCGCCACGCCGCGCAGCTCCTGCTCGAACCCCGCGTCCGTCTCGGCCGCCAGGCGCAGCACGTAGCCGGCGATCAGCACGCCGTTGAGCAGCCCGAGCAGCGCCCCGAGCAGCCGCCGCGGCAGGCTGGGGCGCGCGGGCGGCGGCGGCAGCAGTTCTCCCGCGCCGTAGCCGATCAGCAGCGCGCCCAGCGCCAGCGCCCCGTAGCCGGTGAACAGCGCCAGCACCCGCGGCTTGCCCCCCAGACTGGCCGCTAGCTCCTGCCCCCAGCGCGCCGCCCAGAAGTCCGCCAGCGTCGCGCCGAGCAGCGTGCCGGCTAGCGCCAGCATGCCCCGCCGCGGGTCGCGCCAGTAGCCCACCAGCGCCGGCACGACGATCACCACCGCCAGCGCGATCGTGAGCGTGGTTGCCATAGCGTCTTTCTTCTCCTCTCCCTGATCCGGCTAGGGTGATGGGGCTATAAAACCTCAACGAGATTCTTTGAGGAATCTCTTTGGAGGAACACTGCCCCTCCAAGCCTCCCCAGGGGAGCGCGAAGGGAGGCCCCTCGCACCCTCTCCTCACCAGGCGCCGGGCGCGGCACATCGCTGTCGTATGCGCCATTGTAGCATAGCGCGCGAGCGCAGGGGGCGCAGCCCCCGCAATACCACCTGGGGGCTTCGCCTCCCCGAAATCCCCGCTGCGGGGGTGTGGAGGGTGGCAACGCCGCCCCGCATCCCCGCTGCAAGGGGGCGTGTGAGGGGCTTGCCCCTCACACGCCCCCTTGCTTATTTCGCACATCCGGTAGGATCGCTATATAATAGCGCGGCTGATAGCGAAGGAAGGAGCCAACAGAATGGCGCGTGTGGCGATCAACGGCTTTGGGCGCATTGGCCGCCAGAGCTTTAAGGCTATGCTCGAGCGCTACCCCGACGACCTGGAGGTAGTGGCGATCAACGACCTGACCGACAACGAGACGCTGGCCCACCTGCTGCGCTACGACTCGACCTACGGCGCGTTCGAGGGCGCGGTTGAGGCCGCCGAGGACCACCTCACCGTCACCTTCTACGACGCGGACGGCAGCGAGCGCCACATACGGGTGGCCGCGCTGGCCGAGAAGGACCCGGCGGCGCTGCCCTGGCGCGCGATGGACATCGACATCGTGATCGAGTCCACCGGCCGCTTCACCGACGCGGAGAAGGCGCGCGCGCACATCCAGGCCGGCGCCAAGAAGGTGATCATCTCCGCCCCGGCCAAGGGCGAGGACCTCACCATCTGCCTGGGCGTGAACGACGACCGCTACGACCACGCGGTGCACCACGTGGTCTCGAACGCCTCCTGCACCACCAACTGCCTCGCGCCGGTGGCCAAGGTGCTCAATGACCGCTTCGGCATCCGCCGCGGCCTGATGACCACCATCCACTCCTACACGATGGATCAGAACCTGCAGGACAACGTACACAAGGACCTGCGGCGGGCACGCGCGGCCGCCATCAACCTGGTGCCCACCACTACCGGGGCGGCCCGTGCCGTGGCGTTGGTGATCCCCGAACTGAAGGGTAAGTTCGACGGCTTCTCGGTGCGCGTGCCCACCCCCACCGTCTCATTAGTGGACTTCGTGGTGGAGCTGGAGCGCAGCACGAGCGTGGAGGAGATCAACGAGGCATTCCGCGTAGCGGCTGACAGCGATGAGATGGAGGGCATCCTGGAGGTGAGCGAGGAGGAGTTGGTCTCCAGCGACTTCATCGGCTCCACCGCCTCGGCCACGGTCGACCTGCCGCTGACGATGGGCCTGGGCGGCAATATGTTCAAGGTGGTGGCCTGGTACGATAACGAGTGGGGCTACGCTACCCGCGTCGCCGACCTGGCGGCGTTCATGGGCGAGGAGTTCGACGCCTGAATAACAAGGGGAGGTGTGGAGCGGCGCAGCCCCTTCACACCTCCCCTTGTTATTTTTAGAGCGCCAGCGACTCCACCACCACCTCACACGCCCCCATGTTCAGCGCAAGGTGATACTCGCCACGCTCGATCCCCTCGAACAAGAAATCCCCCAACTCATCCAGCGGCGCGGCGGTGAGCACCACGCCATCGCACAGCAGGTAGGCGGTGCTCTCGGCCAGCAATCCGGCGATCGTCTCATCCTCGGTGGTGAGCGAGCCGGCCAGGGTCAGCAGGTCCGGCTGGCCCACCACCCGCTCCACGCGCAGCGTGATCTCCAGGTTATCGGCGCGGTAGGCGTACTGCGTGCCACCGTGGCCGCCGCGCGGGGCGCCGTAGAGCAGCATGGATCTGTCGGCTGAGCGGACGGAGAGCGGCTCGGCGACGATGCGGCGCGCGGGGCGCGCGGGGACCGGCGGTTGAGGCGGGTCGTGGATGGCGCGGGCGATGAGGTCCATCTCATGGGAGCAGTGCGGGCACTCGGCGAGGTGCGCCGCCAGATCCGCGCTGCGATCTGCCGCAAGCAGCCCGTGGCGGTACGCCACCAGGTCCTCGGTTGGGGGGCAGAAGGCGCGGTAGAGGCGTTGCCGCAGGTAGCTCTGGAGCGAGGTCAACGCCTGTGCGCGCGCGGCACAGGCTGGGCAGGCCGCCAGATGGGAGAGCACAGCGGGCCGCGCCTCTCCATCCGCCGCCGCTATCAGGTCGAGATCGTCGAGCGCGGGCGGCCTGCTGCACTGACTGCTACCCGTTCGATGGCTATCCATGATACGCTCCAGCTTGGTGTGTAGGCGACTCCTGGGCCTTTGCTATACTGAACGCAGCATGCCCCGGTTTTTGTACGATCTCACCCCATCAAATGTAAGAAAAATGTAATGCCCCTTCCTCAGTGCCGGGAGGAAGGGGCGCTACCGTGGGATGGCTGTGGAGGGCAACGCCCTCCACGCCTCCCGCGCTTCACGGGGGTGTGGGGGTGGCGCGGCGGCGCCACCCCCGCTTCCTTCAAAGAACCACAGCGGCCCTCCGGTACGGGAGGGCCAGAGAGGGTGAAGCCCTGGCTGAAACCCTCCCACCAAACTGCAAGGTGAGTGTGGAGGAGTTAGAGCCCCATCATGCGCCGCAACTCCTGGTTGCGGCTGAGCCGCCCAAGGACGTTGCGCTTGATGTTGTAGACGTCGGCGACATCCGCGAACAGGTGGCGGTGCCGGCCAAAGATGTCACCTGGCTTCATGCCGAGTACGAACGAGTCGTACACCACGGCGCGCTCGGCCTCGCCGCTGAGTTGGGCGTCGATGAAGCGCCAGAACTCCTGGCGGCTGATGCGGTCCAGCGCCGCCTCGTCCGGCGCGGTGTGGCCGGCGTGGCCGTAGGGGATGGCTTCCTCGGGCAGCATCTCGGCCCACGACTGGACGCGCACGCTGTCGATCACCACGGAGGCCGCACAGAGTTGCAGGTAGTGCAGCAGCGAGGCCAGGGTGGGGAAGGCGGCGAAGCGCTCGGGCGCGAGCGCCTGCCAGAAGCGGGTGAAGGCCGGGGCGACGAAGTACTCGCTGGTCTCGCCGCTGCTGGCGAAGGCGCCGCTGCGGCGCACCCAACTCTCCACCAGCGGGCGGTAGAGCGCGTACAGGTGCTCCCAGGCCACCTCGCAGCGCTCGACGATCGCGCGCCGGAACAGTTCGTAGGCGTAGCGGGTGTCGTGCGGCTGGCCGCGGTAGAAGCGCTCGCTCTCCACCAGGCAGCGGCGCCGGAGGGCCTCGATATCCAGGAGCTCCGGCGCGACGTCCGCCGGGCGCGCGGCGGCCGGCTGGCGACGTGGGCG
>DATMBA010000203.1:0-2608 GCA_035559635.1 Roseiflexaceae bacterium | reverse complement strand
GCCGCCCAGCACCTTGCCGCCTACCGCCACGCCGGCTACAACGTCGTGGCGCTCTGCGACCGCAACGAGCATAAGGCGCGTGACCGCCAGGCCCGCTACTTCCCCGAGGCCGCCACCTACACCGACTACCACGACCTGCTGCGGCGCGACGACATCGAGGTGGTGGACCTCACGCCCCACCCGCATGACCGCACGCCGATCATCGAGGCCGCCATCGCAGCCGGCAAGCATGTGCTCAGCCAGAAACCCTTCGTCACCGACCTGGACGCTGGCGAGCGCCTGTGCGCGCTGGCCGAGCGCCGCGGCGTGGCGCTGGCGGTGAACCAGAACGGCCGCTGGGCGCCGCACTTCTCCTACCTGCGCCAGGCGCTGCGTGCGGGGCTGCTCGGCGAGCTCGCCAGCGCCCACCTCTCGGTGCACTGGGACCACTCTTGGATCATCGGCACGCCCTTCGAGGAGATCCACGACCTGGTGCTGTACGACTTTGGCATCCACTGGTTCGACATCGTCACCGCGTTCTTCGGCGGCCGGGAGTCGCGGCGCGTCTATGCAGCCACCGCCCACGCCGCCGGCCAGCGCGCCCGCCCGCCGCTGCTGGCGCAGGTGCTGGCCGAGTACGACGGCGCACAGGCATCGCTGGCCTTCAACGCCGCCGTGGTGCACGGCCAGCAGGACCGCACCTACCTGGCCGGTAGCCGCGGCACGGCCATCAGCGTCGGCCCGAGCCTCTCCAATCAGGAGGTGACGGTCTTCACGGCCGAGGGCTTCTGGCGCGCGCCGCTCAGCGGCACCTGGTTCCGTGAGGGGTTCCACGGCGCGATGGCCGAGCTGCTCTGCGCCGTGGAGGAGCGCCGCGAGCCGTCCAACAGCGGCCGCGAGAACCTGCGCAGCCTGGCCCTGGCCTTCGCCGCCATCGCCAGCGCCCACACCGGCCAGCCGCAGGTCCCCGGCGCCGTCCGCACGCTGCCGGTGAGATAAAAAGCCGTTTTGGATCCACGAAGGACACGAAGGGATCAAAGGTTTCCTAAGAGGTTCGCGCGTCCGTGACCGTCCGCGCGCACGCCGCAGGCGTTCCCGAAGGGTATACGCATGGGGGTGTGGGGGCCATAGGCCCCCACAGAAATCTTTTTCGGAGGGGCTTCGCCCCTCCGCGCCTCCCCAGATGGGAACGCTGGAGGCCGCGCAGCGAAACCATGTCTAAGAACGTGAGCTGTGGTAGCCGGCGTTGCAGGCTGTACAGCGTGGTTTGTCCGGCTGCCACACGCAAAGCGCCCGCCTTCGAGTCTTGCGCGCCCTTCGTAGATCACCCTAGCGGGATTGAGGGAGACATCAGATGGCACACTACAAGATCGCCGGCATCAACTTCGAGCACTTCCACATGGGCGACCTGCTGCGCATGGTCCACGAGCACCCCGAGGCCGAGATCGTGGGGGTGTGCGACGAGCATCCCGAGCGCATGCAGATGGCCGTCGCCAACTTCGGCCTCCGGCCCGAGCAGGTCTTCACCGACCCGCACGCCTGCCTGCGCGAGACGCGGCCGGACATCGTGATCCTCTGTCCAGCCGCCGCCCGCCACGGCGAGTTCGTCGAGCTGGTGGCGCCCTACGGCGTCCACGTGATCGTCGAGAAGCCTATGGCCGCCTCGCTCCAGGAGGCCGACCGCATGATCGCGGCCATGGCGCCCACCGGCAAGCTGCTGGCGATCAACTGGCCGCTGGCCTGGTATCCGCCGCACCTCACCGCCAAACGCCTGCTGGACGAGGGGGCGATCGGCGAACTGCTCGAGGTCCACTTCTACGACGGCAACCGTGGCCCGCTCTACCACACCGCCGACAAGATCGAGGTCATGCCCACCACGGCGATGAAGGCAGCGAGCTGGTTCTACAAGAAGGAGGCCGGCGGCGGCTCGCTGCTGGACTACCTGGGGTACGGCACCACGCTCGGCACCTGGTACCACGGCGGCCGGGCGCCGATCGAGGTCACTGCGGTGGTGGACGAGCCGGCCGGCCTGGAGGTGGACGAGCACAGCATCACGGTGGCGCGCTACGACCGCGGGCTCTCCAAGTTCGAGACCCGCTGGGGCACCTTCACCGATCCGTGGACGCATCAGCCGCAGCCGAAGTGCGGCTTCGTGCTGGTGGGCACAGACGGGACGATCAGCTCCTATGACTACGAGACGACCATCCGCGTCCAGACGCGCGCCCACCCGGAGGGGCAGGTGGTGCCGGTGGACGCGCCGGCGGCCCCACGCCGTAACCCGGTGGAGTACGTGATCCACTGTGTGGCCACCGGCGCGCCGATCGAGGGGCCGCTTTCCCCCGCGATCTGCCGCATCGGCCAGCAGATCGTGGACTCGGCCGTGCTCAGCGCGAAGGAGAAGCGGACGGTGCCGCTGGTGCAGTAGGCCGGCCAGCGGATAGGGAGCGGATAGCAGGTATTTCGGTTGCTGCCTACAAGGAGGCCATCTCTCGTGACCCTCGACCTCACCCCCGCCCGGCGCTACCTGGAGGCCGCGCGGGCGATTGTGGAGCGGGTGCAGGAAACCCAGCTCGAGGCGATCGGGCGCGCCGCGCAGATCTGCGCCGGCTCGATCGCCAGCGGCGGGCTG
>DATMBA010000202.1:0-21904 GCA_035559635.1 Roseiflexaceae bacterium | reverse complement strand
CCGCCCCCACACCCCCACCGGGGGAGGATGTGGATGGCTTCGCCCTCCGCATCCTCCCGTATTTGAAAGGTATTGGGCCTAGGCAGGATTAATCTCCTCACGGACGACGTAGATCGGCTTCTGCTGGGTCTCATAATAGGTGCGGACGATCAACTCGCCGATCAGGCCGAGGCTGACGAACTGCACCCCGAGCACCACCAGCAACACCGCCAGCAGCAGCAGCGGCCGGTCGGCGATCGCGGCGCCGTAGGCCAGCTTGATCCAGGTCAGGTAGGCTCCGATCAGCACCCCGAGCAGCGTGGCGGCCAGGCCGAGCAGGCCGAAGATCTGCATCGGGCGGGTGCCGTAGCTCAGCAGGAAGCGCACAGTGAGCAGATCCAGCACCACACGCACCGTGCGGCCGATGCCGTACTTGGACTTGCCGAACTGCCGTGCGCGGTGGTTCACCGGCAGCTCGGCCACCGCGGTGCCCTGCCAGCTGGCGATGGCCGGGATGAAGCGGTGCAGCTCGCCGTACAGCCGGATGCCGCGCACCACCTCCAGGCGGTAGGCCTTGAGCGAGCAGCCGTAGTCGTGCAGGTGGACGCCGGTGGCCCACGAGATCAGGCGGTTGGCGATCATCGAGGGCAGGCGGCGGTTGAGGAACGGGTCCTGGCGGCGCTCGCGCCAGCCGCTCACCACGTCGAAGCCCTCCTCCACCTTGGCCAGCAGCCGACCGATGTCGGCCGGGTCGTTCTGCAGGTCGGCGTCGATCGTCACCACCACCTCGCCGTGGGCGCGGTCGAACCCGGCGGAGAACGCGGCCGTCTGGCCGAAGTTGCGGCGGAAGCGCACCACGCGCAGGCGCGCGTCGCGCGCGGCGTACTCGCGCAGCAGCGCGAAGCTCTTATCGCGGCTGCCGTCGTCCACCGCGATGATCTCGTAGCCGACCCCGAGCGCCTCTAGCTCGGCGCTGAGGCGCTCGTAGAGCTGTGGGATGCTCTCCTCCTCGTTATAGATCGGCACGACCACCGAGACGCGCGGGCGGGGCGCGGCCTCGGGGCGGCGCAGCGCGCCGGCCGGGCGCGCGGTGACGAACTCCACAGCTGTCCTCCTCAATCCTGAGCGCGGGGAGCGCGAGGGATGCCCTCGCAACCTTCCTCATTCACCCGGCGCTGCGCGCAGCACACGAATGTCTGCTATTGTACTCGATCGGCCGGGAACGGGGGGCATGCGGCAGCGCCAGGAGGTACCAGCGCTCTTGGCGTTCCGTCCTCACGGCCGTTCCTCCAGCGCGCGCGGGGCGGTGCCCAGGGCGGGTGTGCGCGCGCCCAGCGCCACGAGCGCCACCAGGACCAGCGGCGCATAGAACGCCAGCGCGCGGCCGCTGCTCTGGTCCACACGGAACGCCAGGAGCAGCAGGATCCCCCAACTGGCCAGGAGCGCGGCCGCCGTGGCGCGCGGAGCGCGGCCGGCCAGCAGCACCAGCGGCAGCAGCAGCAGCGTCTCGTTGTAGACGCTGCGCATCGGCAGCAGCAGCATGAGGCCGGCGAGCAGCATCGCCAGCAGCAACTCGGCGTCGCGGCGGCGGGCGGCGAGCGCCGCCAGCCCCACCATCGTCAGCGCAAGTGCCGCGCCGGGGACCGAGAACGCGATCACCGAGTTCTGCCCCTCGCCGGAGTAGCGCCGCAGCTGCTCGAGCCAGCCGAGCGGCCATGAGGGCATGAGCGCGAGCGGCAACCCCCACCAGAGCGCGAGTCCCAGCGCCAGGCCATACCACCAACGCCGGGGGGCGCCGCGTAGCAGGACGTAGCCACCCACCGCTACCACCAGGGCGATACCGAGCTGCGGCTTCAGCAGCGCGAGCGGCAGGAGAATGCCCGAGGCCAGGTGCCGGCCTGTGCGGTGAAGCGCGACACTCGCCAGCGCGAACGCGAGCAGGATCGGCGCCCACTGCGCCTCCTCGATCGCCGCCAGCATGGGGAAGTAGAGCAGCGGCAGCGCGATCAGCCAGGCGGGCGGGCGCTCCAGCAGCGCCAGAGGGAGCGCCAGCGCCGCGCCGAGGCTCACGCACGCCCACACAGTGGCCGCCCATGCCAATGGCATTGGCGCGAGCGGCAGCGCCAGGAGCACCACCGGGAACGGGTAGGGGAACCCGGATGTCGCCGGCGACCGGCTCCCGGTGAGCTGGAAGGTGGCCTCGGCGCCATATGGGTCGATGCCGCTCAGCCACATGCGCGCCGCGAGCCAGGGATACGCTAGATCGACGTCGTGGTAGTGCCCGCTGTACGCTGCGTGCATCATACCCACCAGCAGCGCGGCCGCCGCGAGCAGTACGTAGCTACGCCAGTCCTTCAACACATTTTGCCAACCATGCGGCACGGCGAGTCTCCTCGGGGGAACGGGGCGCCGGGGCTATCTCTCCTCCTGCGCCGGTGAAGGCTTCGCTCCGCTCACGGCACAAAGGCGTTCCGTACATACAGCGCACCGATCAGCGCCCATAGGAGGGCGTTGACGGTCAGCACCAACGCTGCCACCGCCGGGCGCCGGCACCAACGCGCGAGCTGGATGAAGATCGGGAAGATCAACGTCAGGTGGCGGGCGGCCGCCATCAGCGGCAGCGGCGGGTAGACGATCGCGAGCCGCAGCAGCAGCACCGCCAACGCGAACAGCGCGTAGGACCGGCGCGCCCGGAGCGCGGCCACGAGCGTCAGCGCGCTCATCAGGAGCACCAGGAGGACGTTGAGCCACAGGTAGAACATGGGGCGCTCCGCCAGGTGTTGCAGCGCCATGGCCAGCGGCGCCCCCGGCCAACTGAGCGAGTGGCCCCAGACCCGCTCGTAGGCTGGCGAGAGCAGGACGCGGTTGACGACGCCGAGCGGCTGGTCCCAGCGGAAGGACGCGTCCCCCAGCCTGGCGCGGTAGACGATCCACGACAGCAGGGCCAGCGGCGTGAGCGCGAGGCCCGCGAGCGGTCCGAGCAGCGGGCGGACACCGCGAGCGCGCACCGTGGCGCGCCGTGCGTGCCACAGCTCCCACAGCAGCGGCAGGAGCACGAGAGCGCCTGGCTGCTTGGTGAGTGCGGCGGCGGCGGCGGCCAGACCGGCCAGCCACCAACGCCCGCGCCGTGCCGCGTAGAGCGCCGCCGCGACCCCTAGCAGCAGCAGGGACTCGGTGTAGGGCAGCAGGAAGGTGAAGCCGAGCGGGCTGCCGAGCAGCAGCAGGGTGGCGCGGCGAGCCACGGCCTCCCCCTCATCCAGCGCCACCAGTTTGTAGAGCAGCGCAAGCATGGCCACGCAGCAGACCTGCGACACCAGCCAGGCGGCCAGCAGATACTGCCCGCCCAGCAGCCGCCCGAGCAGGGCAGCGAGCAGCGGGTAGAGCGGGTGGAAGGTGATGTCGCCGCGCTCGGCGCCGTACCCGTCGCGGGCGATGCCGACGTACCAGATCACATCGTAGCGATAGAGCGGTAGCAGCACCACGCGCTCCAGCCAGGCGCCGAGGGGCGTAGAGGGCGGCCAGACCGGCAGCCGCGCCTCCTCGACGAACTTCGGGTAGGCCGAGGAGACCCAGGCGGCCCAGACGGTGAACAGCGCCAGGTAGCCCACATGCAGGCGCACCGCCCAGGACCATGCCGGGCTCAGGCGCGGGCGGGATGTTGCGCTTGTACCGGTTGCGGTGGCGGCCGTCATCGTTCCATTTCTTTTCTGGAGGGGGCAAAGCCCCTCCAACTTCCCGCTTTGCGGATACGCCCTAGGCCGCCGCCACCGCTGCCACCACCGCCGCCAGCATTCCCTCGGTCAGCTCAGGGTAGATCGGCAGCGCCAGCGTCTCGTTCGCGGCGCGCTCGCTCTCCGGCATGTCGCCCGGCCGGTGGCCGAGTGCGGCGAAGCACTCCTGCAGGTGGAGCGGCACCGGGTAGTAGATCTCGTGACCGATCTGGCACTCCCGCAGCGCGGCCATCACCGCGTCCCGGCGCGCCGTGCGGATGACGAACTGGTTGTAGATGTGGCGCCTCCCCGGCGCCTCCGCCGGCAGCCCCACCGCTGCGCCCGCCTCGGCGAACATATGGCGGTAGAGCGCGGCATTGCGCTGGCGCCTGGCGCTCCAGCCGTCCAGGTGCTTCAGCTTCACCCGCAGCACCGCGGCCTGCAGCGCGTCCAGGCGGAAGTTGCCGCCCACCTCCTTGTGGTAGTACTTGGGCTTCGCACCGTGGCCGCGCAGCAGCGCCAGGCGCTCGGCCAGCGCCGCATCGTTGGTCGTCACCATGCCGCCGTCGCCGAAGCCGCCGAGGTTCTTGGAAGGGAAGAAGCTGAAGCAGCCCATGTGGCCGATCGAGCCAGCGCGCCGGCCCTTATACTCCGCGCCGATCGCCTGCGCCGCGTCCTCGATCACCACCAGATCGTGGCGGGCGGCGACCTCCATGATCGGGTCCATGTCGGCCATCTGCCCATATAGGTGCACCGGCATAATCGCGCGGGTGCGCGGCGTCACGCGCGCCGCGATCTGCGCCGGGTCGATGTTGTAGGTCAGCGGGTCGATGTCCACGAACACCGGCCGCGCCCCCAGGCGCCAGATCGAGCCGGCGGTGGCGAAGAAGGTGTACGGCGTGGTGATCACCTCGTCGCCGGGGCGGATGTCGATCGCCATCAGCGCCGCGATCAGCGCGTCGGTGCCGGAAGACATCCCGACGCCGTAGGCGCACTGCGAGTAGGCGGCCACCTCGCGCTCCAGGGCCTCGACCTCCGGGCCGAGGATGAAGTGCTGCGACTCGACGACCCGGTCGATCGCCGCGCGCACCTCGTCGCGGATGGACGCGTACTGCGCCTTCAGGTCCAGCAGCGGCACGGCCGTTACCGTTGGAGGTTGGAACGTTGCACGTTGCACGTTGGGCGTGCTAGCCATGTGATAGTCCTCGCTGTCTTCTTTTATGCGGTGTGCGTTGGGGGTCTTCTCCAGGTAGTCGATGAGCCGGGCGATCTTCCGGCTACAGCCATCTACCTGCTCGAAGGCCGCTGCAAAATCGTCTTGCGTGAGATAACCTCGATCGAGCGCGAGGTACAGTTGTGCTCGCAGCTCGCCGGCCGAGGCTTTTGCGCGCCCGAGAAGATCAATGAACAGCGGGTGGGTCCGGCTTTCAAAGCCCTCGGCGATGTTCGACAGGATCGATACCGCCGCCGCCGCATCTGATCCCTCAAGCCAAAATCGCGGGCAAAGCTCCCCACATCCGAAAGATCGTAGATCTGGTTTGCCAGCCGCCTCGCCCGCTGCCAGACTATCAAGTCTTCAAACTGCTCCACCGTCGCCATGCATAACTCCCTAGCACCAAACCATCGGACGTTCCAACGTGCAACGTTCCAACGTGCAACGTTCCAACGTGCAACGTCCCTGGTATGATACCGTCCACCTCCGCCCCAAAGAGACGGCGCCGGCTCACCGGCGCACCCGGCGGTACACCTCGTACGCACCATCGCGCAGCAGCAGTTCGAAGGCGCCGCGCTCGAGCGCCGGCTGGTAGAGGCGGTTGCCGCGCGCGAACTGGCCCACCACCAGGTAGTCCGGGTCGGCAGCCAGCGGGTCGTAGCTCACCAGGGCGTCCTGCTGCAGCAGGCTGCGCCGGTTCAGCGCCACGTGGACCTGGTCTGGCGGGTAATGGTAGGGCCGGTCGAGGAAGAAGTGCAGCTCGGACTCGTAGGTCTCGATCAGCTCACCCGGCCCGGCGCGCTCGTTCAGCAGCGCCGCCACCCGCTGCGCGGAGCGGTCGCTGGAACTCAGGTAGTAGCGCTGGTAGGAGAGCAACGTGAGCGGCAGCGCGGCGGCCACGATCAGCGCGGCGAGCCAGGCGCCCGCAGAGGCGCCGAACGACCAACGACCAACGACCAACGCTAGAGACCAGCCCGGCGTCGGCCGTTCGTCGTACCCGTCGGCTGCGCCTCCGGGAACGCCTGCGTTGTGCGTCCTGCGTCCCCCCCGAAGGGGCGCAGCCATGCGCTCAAGGGTGGCCCGCAGATCGAAGCCGCCGGTGAGATCGCGCAGCAGCGCAGCGAGGAAGATCGCGCCCACATAGGCCGCCGGGAACAGGTAGCGCGGCACGCCAACGGAGAGCAGCGTATACCAGGCGAGCCAGCTGCCCGCCAAGGCCAGGAGCGCCCAACGCAGCACCGCCACCTCCGGCGACCCGGCCTCCCCGCGCCGCAGCGCCAACACCTCGCGCCAGAGCGCCCAGGCGAGCGCGCCGGCGGTGGGCAGGCCGAACATCAGCAGCACCTGCAGCGCATAGAGCCGGTTGAACGCCTGCGGGACGAAGGCCATCACCTCGACGAGTCCTGTCAGCTGCTGCCCTGCGAGGGTGTGCCCGGCGAGCTGCCCCCACAGCAGATACCCGATCACACCGCGTGCGAGGTACACCCCCCCTAGCGCCACGGCAAACAGCGCAGCGCTGCGCCGGCGCCCAAGCGCGAGCGACACGGCGGCCCCGGCCGCGAGCGAGACCGCCAGGAACAGCTCCGGCTGCGTCTTGGTCTGTAGCGCCAGCCCCCACATCGCCGCGGCCCCGGCCACCCACAGCGGCGAGCGCCGGAGCGCCGCGAGCATGCAGGCGTACCCTGCCACCAGCCAGAGCAGCAGCGGCATCTCGCCCAGCACCTGCCGGCCTAGCAGCAGGGGGTTGAGCTGTGGGTGGCCCGGGAGCAGGAGCAGCGCAGCGATCGTCCCCCAGGCCACCTGGCGGTCGTACAAGCGGGCGGCGAGCAACCAGGTGAACGCGAGCGCGGCAGCGGTGCAGAGCACGCCGAACAGCCGGCCCTGCCACAGACCGACGCCGAGCGCTCGAAACAGCGCCGCGACCGGTAGCGTGACCGCCGGGGCAGCTTCCAGGCCAGCGGGCGCGGGTTGGCCCTCCAGCAGACGCCCGTAGTGCCCGCGTTCCACATAGGTGCGCGCCACTGTAAGCGTCCACCCCTCGTCCCACCAAGGCCCGGGGCTGGAGAGATTCCACAGCCCCGCCGCGAGCAACGCCAGGAACAGCAGCGGCGCGCCGAGCGCCGCACGCCACCCCTTTCTTGCCGCCGCGCGCCGCGCGACCTCCCCCGCGTTGCGCTGTGCGTCGATCATTGCTACGGCTCTCCTGAGGTCGACACAACCATGCCGGCCCCAGCACCGTGCTCGCCGCGCCGGACAGCCGCCAGGATAGCGAAGAGGTCACACATTGCGAACTCCAAGCAAATCTCGCGCCACACGGAGCGCAGGCAATGGCAGCAGCGCCGCGACGGCGAGAGTGTAGAAACGGCGAGATCGGAGAATACGCACGTCGTAGCTCAGCGAGCGAAGCAGCATTGTCACTCCGCGTCGCCAGTCACGGTAGGCGATGCTGAGCGGAATGATGGCCCCCCACAGCTCTAGCTCAGCGCGTGCCAGCCAGCGGTCCTGGCCTGGGATATGGTCGGCGAAGCGGTGGAACACTCGAGGGTACTCGGGGAACCAGCATACTACCTCGCCAACAGTCTTCGATCCTCCGTGCAGGCGAAACGAGGCGATGGGAACGTGCAGATAGCGGACCGGCGCGCACAGGAGCAGGCGGAGCATCCAGTCCAGGTCAAACACAAACCGCAATCGCTCGTCGAGCGGGCCGACTGCACGGTGGAGTGCGAGCGGGACGAACGTCCCGGGCTGGCTCCAGATACAGGCACGCTCCCAAGTGCGAAAAAGAGTCGCAAACGAGACGTTGGCTTGACGATAGTGACATCGTAGCTGGCCGCGTTCGTCGATCTCATTCACATCCCCAAGGATCAGAGCATCTGGCGCGGTGTGGTGTGCGGCTGCTACACGCGCCAGCGCGCCGGGGAGCAGCAAATCATCGCTATTGATCCAGCCGACCAGGTCGCCGGTGGCGCGATCGAAGCCCTTATTGATCGCGTGGGCCTGGCCGCGGTCGCGCTCGCTCACCCAGAAACTGAGCCAGGGCGCGTAGCGCTCGATGATCGCCGCGCTGCCGTCCGTCGAGCCGCCGTCGATCACCATGTACTCCAGGTTCGGGTAGCCCTGGAGCAGTACCGAACGGATCGTCTCCTCCAGGAACTGCGCCTGGTTGAAGGAGGGCGTGACGACGGTGATCCGCGGCCAGGGCGCACCGCCCGGCATCGTCTCCGGCAGGGGAAGCGGCGCCTCGGTCCACGGCCAGCCGGTGCGGCCAGGGGGCGGGGGGGGAAGCTCTCGAATAGTAGGAGGAGTGCGCATCATGCCTTCTCAATCAGGGCCTGGAGTGCGGCGATCGTCCGCTGCTGGCAGCGCTGCCAGGTGAACTGGCGGGCATGCTCCTGCCCTCGAGCGATGCGCTGGACACGCTCCGAGGAGGAGAGACTCACCACCTGCCGGAGAGTCGCAGCGATCGACTCACAGCTATATGGGTCAAAGTAGAATGCCACGTCCCCCCCCACCTCCGGCATGGATGCCGTGTTCGATGTGGCAACCAAGGTGCCACTTGCCAGAGCCTCGAGTATGGGCAGCCCAAACCCCTCGTACTCTGAGGGGTAGACCAATGCTATGGACGATGCATACCAACTGCGCAACTCCGCGTCGCTCACACTACAGATCCGTCGCACGCTCCGCTCCAAGCCGTAGCGTGTGATAAGGCGCTGCTCCTCTGGGAAAAAGCCGCCACCCTCATCAGAGATCACCTGCAGATCGACCTCGCGGCCAAGACCTGACTCACCAAATGCGGTCAGCAACCGCAGAAAATTCTTATACACACTGCGATTACCTACGTACAGCAGATAAGGTGGTCCTCGAAAATCTGGCGCGGCACCAGCGAGCGAAAAGAAGGTGTCGTCCACACCAAGTGGAGTGATGACAATCTTACGTGGATCAACAGAAGGGTAACAATGGACAATATCTCGGGCTGTACTCATGCTATTCGCGAGTAGAAGCGTGGCGCGATCAAGGCACCCGTGCTTCTCAGCCACAAAACGACGCTCATACGAGCTTTGTATCGGAAAGTGCTGTGGAAATAGCTCATGGATCATATCGTGGACAAGAAAAACCTCGGCCGCCGAGGTTCGCATTGCACCGTAGTACGGGCTAAGAACCACGGCTGGCGAGTACACCAACGCGGCAATACTCGCGAGTGCATCGTGTATTAACCCAGCACGGTCTGGTAGACGAATACGCCTGGCAGGGGCATATAACCGTCTTTGTGACGAGAAAACGGCTACCCGGCTGCCAAAGTGGTTAATCACCCCATCGGCGACCCGATTAAAAAATCTGGTAACACCTTTCTGAGTGCTGTGCGAAATAATGTTGTCGTTGAGGAATATTTCACAGAAAGCCATCAGTAACCACACCCTGAAATCATTCACCGAGACAGATTGCCGTAATAGCGACGTTCTTGCGCCAAGAATTGATCGAGATAACTGTTCTGATCGACGTGGAAAGTCAGAATATCGTAGTAGTAGCCAGGACGTTGGCGGGAATAGAACATCAAGTCAGCCAGCTGATCGCGCGAGTCCGCGGATACAACCCCGAGCAGATAACCTAAGTTGTCATAGAAAACGAATCTGCGATATCCTAGTGCGGAAAGATCGTCGAGGAGCGCCAGAGCATCATCGCCGGCCGCCTCCAATTCACGCGGCGAGCACTCGAAGAAGAGGATCGGATGTGACCAATCGATCACCTGCCGCGCACCACGTAATACACGACCATCATAACCGTCTACATCAACTTTCAGAAGGTTAGTATCCTTCAAGCCACCGTGTGCTGCCGCGAGCAAATCAAGGGTGGTGTAGTGTAGGTTCAACGATGTTCCTTTGCCCTGCTCGACCCGAGCGGTTCCGTTTGCTGCCACCAGCGATCCTGGTTGGATACCAAATCTATCTGATAGCATCGTGTGTACGAGCACAACACCATGTTCATTCGCAAAATTCTGCTTGAGCAACGCAAAATAGGTTGGATCTCCTTCTACAAGAAAAAACTTGTCGTCGGGTTTCAACCCGCACATTGCAACCGTATCACCCACATTTGCACCAACATCGATCATACACAAACCACCTATTCTGGAACGAATAAAGTCCGCTATACGCGATATATTGCGCGAGTATTCGGGATAGCCCTTCATATAGTACGGCAACTGATGAGCGAAATTGATGACAATACTTCTACCGTTGATCGACCATCTCACCGTCTCATCTCCCAAATATTTAATCATTGCTCCTCTGATTAAGCCAAAAACAATCGAGATAGACCATCTGTCCGACAAGGATCGATCCAGAACGAACTGATACATATACCCCCCTTCAAACCCCGAATCAGATCACATACTATGAACCACATCGCCGCAGAAACAGCCATGTCTCCAGCATTTGAGGTACCATGGCGAAGATAAAATAGGAGATCGCCGTCGCCATCACCACGCCGGTAATTCCATGCGATCGCACTAATACGATCGAGAGGCCGATATTTACGAGCCCAGTCACGAAACCGTACATCATTTGCCCTCGTATCTGCCCAGCCGCATTCAGAACACAAGCTGAAACACTCATACAAGCATAAATGACACTCCACCCCGCCAGCCACATCAGTAGCATCTGGGGCGGCACGGCTGCCGGACCGGCCCATACACGAATAATCGTCTCACCGAACAGTACAAGGACTAGCGCCGCCGCTAGCGTGCTCAACCCTCCCAGACTCAGATTCTTCCACAGAGTACGCCGCACCCAAGCCATATCCCGGCGTGAGATCGCCTCTGCATAGGCTGACCACAGCGCCGGGAAAAGAAGGGTTTGGAAGATCGTTGTGTAACTGAACAACCGTGACGCGATGCTGTAAGGTGTCACATGATCAGGACCGAGATAGCGAGCTATAATAATCGCATCGGTGTTCAGATTGATTAGCGCGACGATCTGAACGACAAAAAACATCCCCCCTTTACCCAGCAGTTCGCGGGCAAGCCAGCGATCAAATAGACCAGGGTGAGGCGCCAGCCACGGCTTATGTCGCCAAAACAACCATACAGCACAGCCAAGATTCACAATAACCTGCAATCCAGCAACAGCTGCCACCAGCCAAGGGAGTCCCGCTCGCAGATGCGTGACAATGATCAACGCGCCTAGGCTAGCCACATTCCCAGCAGCCGACCAGTAGATACCGATCGCACCTTCCTGATAGGCATCGAGGATACGCGGTGCCAGGGTGAGTGGAAACCCCACCAGAAAGATTGTCAGAGCCAACGCGACCGTCACTGGTGTTTCAGCACGAGCCTGATCCGATTGAACATTGATTATTTCTGTCCAATCAGCATACGGCCATGCGAGAATACAGGCTATGCCGATCATCAACGCAATGCTGCCCATCAGACACATCGCTGTTGCGACATAGCGCTGCGCCAGTTCCGGCTTCTCCTCGCCGTAGCAGGCGGCGAGTGCGTTCACTAGACCATTGCCCAATCCCAGATCAGCTATCGCGAGCCACCCGAGTAAGGTGCTGATAACAATCCATATTCCGTATCGCTCCGTACCCAGATAGCCAACCGTTAGCGGCACCGAGGCGATGCCGACCAGCACAGCAACGCCACGACCGGCGAGCGCTGCTATACCCGACTGAAGAAGTCGCACATTGCGCCGCTCACCATGATCCGCAGGCTGAGCACGTCCAAGCGTCAAGGCTACCCAGCGACGAATCACATTAGCCTTCCATGCGCTGCACGTACATCTCTAGATCCCACATTCGACAGAGTATGACTCCTCACTGTTATCGCATCAACTCCGGCCGCTGCGTCGTCACATACCACTCGATCGTCCGGCGCAGCCCGTCCTCGAAGGGGGTGCGCGCGCGGAAGCCGAACAGCCGCTCGGCCCGGCTGGTGTCCAGGCAGCGCCGCGGCTGGCCGTCCGGCTTGCTGGTGTCCCAGCGGATCTCGCCGCGGTACCCCGTTAGCCCGGCGATCGTCGTCACCAACTCGCGGATGGTGATCTCACGGCCCGCGCCCAGGTTCACCGGCTCGGCGCCGTCGTAGCGCTCGGCCGCCAGCACGATCCCCTCGGCCGCGTCCTCGACGTACAAGAACTCCCGCGAGGCGCTCCCCGTGCCCCACACCTCGATGAAGGGTGCGCCAGCGCGCTCCGCCTCCACGCAGCGCTCGATCAGCGCCGGGATCACGTGGCTGGACGCGGGGTCGAAGTTGTCCCGCGGGCCGTAGAGGTTCACCGGCAGCAGGTAGATCGCGTCGAAGCCGTACTGCTGCCGGTAGGCCTGCGCCTGCACCAGTAGCATCTTCTTCGCCAGCCCGTAGGGCGCGTTCGTCTCCTCCGGGTAGCCGTCCCACAGCGACTCCTCGCGGAACGGCACCGGCGTGAACTTCGGGTAGGCGCACACCGTCCCGATCGCCACGAACTTGCCCACCCCCGCGCGCCAGCTCTCGTGCATCAGCGGCGCGCCCATCATCAGGTTGTTGTAGAAGAACTCCGCCGGGTGCGCCCGGTTCGCGCCGATGCCGCCCACCTGCGCCGCCAAGTGGATCACCATATCGGCGGGCCGCCCGCTGCGCATGGTGTCCGCCAGGAGCTGCCGCACCGCCTCCACCTGTGTCAGGTCGTAGTCGTGCCTGCGCGGCACGATCACCTCGGCGGCGCCGCGCGCCCGCAGCAGGTCCACCACGTGCGAGCCGAGAAAGCCGGACCCGCCGGTCACGATCACCCGCCGGCCGGCCCAGAAGACATCGCTCGCCGGCCAGCCGCCGCCAACGGTGCTATCGACGGTACTCACGGCATTACCTCCACATTATGTCATTCAGCTCGCTCCCTGCCGGGCAATCCGCGCAGCGCCCGCCACCGATCGCGGGCATCCCAGATCGCACGGTAGGCGGCCGGGCCGGCCAGCGCCGCCAGCCAGAGCACCCAAGCATTCAGATTCGTTACATCCGCGCGTCTGGCGCGGTCAAGCGCCCGCCGCGCTTTGCGGAAGTCGTGATCCATTGCGAAGAGGTGCCCAACACTCATCAAGGCCCAACTCCAAGCGCGCCGCCACACATACGCCGGGTAGTGGTCCCTCAACTCCGCCTGCACAAGCGTGAGCATGATCGCCACATCCCGTATCATGCGGTAGTGGTCGGCGCTGGCGCTCGTCGGATGCACCATGATGCAGACCAACTCGCGATCTACCGCCTCGATCTGCCAGCGCGCGGCGATCCGCAACCACACGAGCCAATCCTCGTTGCGGCGTATGCTCGTAGGAAAGCCTCCTATCTCCCGTATACACGAAGCACGTACGAGCGCCGAGCTCGCCGAGCCGCTGATGATATTCTCACGGAGCAGCGGAACAAACAGGTCGCCGCGCAGGCGGGCGGGCACATGGCGCAGCGCCGTGCCCCGCTCATTTACGTAGACAACCCCAGTGTAGACGAGCGCGATCTGCTCCTGTCCTGAGATGCAGGCGACCTGCCGCTCCAGCTTCTCGGGCAGCCAGGTGTCGTCCGCATCGAGAAACGCCAGGTACGTCCCACGGGCGAGCGCGATCCCCGTGTTCCGCGCGGCTCCCGGTCCCTGGTTCGCCTGCCGCACGTAGCGCACCCGCCGGTCGGTCAGCCGCGCAGCTACCTCCGGCGTCTCGTCGGTCGAGCCGTCGTCCACGATGATCAGCTCGAGATCGCCGCAGGTCTGCGCTAGCACGGAGGCCACAGCCCGTGGCAGGAAGCGCCCGTAGTTGTACGTCGGCATGATCACCGAGACAAGCGGCCTACCCTGTTTCGCGCTCATGGCACATGGCGTCCGTCACTCAGCGCACGCTCGCCCCGCACCGAACACCCACCGCCACAGGTAGAAATACTCACGCGCGTACCCTCGCCGGCCGGCCAGCGCCTCCGCCAGCAGGAAGACCACCCCGCGCAGCAGCCAGCTGGCGCATGTCACCAGCCAGATCACCTGCGCCCCAACAGGCGTGAGGCGGTGGTATTGGCGGAAGTAGCGCAGCGCGCTCAGGTATTCACTGCGCTTCGCCCACACCTTCACTTTGGAAAGCGATTGATCGCCCAGGTGCGTCACCTGCGCGTCAGCGACGTACCCGACCTCCCAGCCGCTCCGCCACATGCGGTGACACCACTCGACGTCCTCGTAGTAGAACACGAAGCCCTCATCGAGCGGCCCCACCTGCTCCAGCGCCTCCCGCCGCACCAGCATACACGCCCCACCGATGCATGCCACCGGCCCGCTTGCCCGCCGGCCGATCGCCCGGCGAATCCAGCGCTCCCACAGCCGCCCCACCAACATCCCGGGGTCGAGCGCGAGTTGCTGCCACACGTAGGAGGCCGGCGTCGGCAGTGGCCTGGCGCAGTCGGTCTGCGTCGCCCCGCTCCTGTTCACCATGCGCGGCCCCACCATCCCGTACGACGGCCCGTTGACCATTGCGTCGAGCAGCCGCGTCAGCGCCCCGGCGTGGACCAGCGTGTCATTGTTCAGGACCAACACGAACGCGCCCCGGGCGGCCCGCAGGCCCATGTTGTAGTTCCTTGCGAAGCCCTGCCGCTCCGGCGCTTCCAACGTGACCACCCCCGGGAAGCGGCGCTGTGCCATCTCCAGGCATCCATCGCGCGAGCGGTTATCCACCAGCACCACCTCGACCTCCGGCAGCGCCCCCGCCCGTGCCGCCAGCGCCAGATCCGGCGGGTGGCGCTCGATCGACTCGAGGCAGCGCATGGTGTCTGCGGCGCCGCCGCTGTTGACGACGACGACGGAGAGGAGCGGCCTCATGCCACGGCCTCCTCGAGCACTGCCAGCACCTCGCGCGCCGCCCGCGTATAGCTGAACGCGCCGGCACGCGCCAGCCCCGCTGCCGCGAGCCGTCCGCGCAGCGCACGGCTCCCTGCGATCGCGCGCATGTGCCCGGCCAGCGCCGCCACGTCCTGCGGGTCGAAGGTCAGCGCGGCATCTGCAACCACCTCCGGCAGCGACGTCGCGTTCGAGCAGATCACCGGGCAGCCGCAGGCCATCGCCTCCAGCGCCGGGATCCCAAACCCCTCATAGCGCGAGGGGAACACGAGCGCCTCCGCGGCGCTGTAGAGCGCCGCCAGGTCCGCGCGCGGCACCAGACCCAGCCGCCGCACCCGGCCTGCCAGCCCATAGCGCGCCACCAGGTCATCCAGCGGGGTCTCGATGTACCCCGGCCCCCCGGTGAGCACCAGGTCGTGCGGCAGCTCGTCCCGCAGCCGGCCGAGCGCCTCCACCAGCACCCGCACATTCTTGCGTGGTGAGAGGGTGCCTGCGTAGAAGAAGAACGGCCGGTGAAGCCCGTAGGCCTCACCTACCCGCTTCGCTGCCGCGGGCTGTGGACCAAATCCCTCACCCGGCGCGTGGTGCACGGTTCGCAGCTTCTCGTGCGGCACGCCCAGCAGTCGTTTCACGTCGTGAGCCGTCCAGTCCGAGACCGTAATCACCCGGCGTGCACGGCGGAGCGAGTAGGGGATCATCAGGCGCATGTAGACCGTATCCGGCCATGCATACTCGCGCTGCGGAAACTCCGGCACCGAGAAATACAGCAGGTCGTGCACTGTGACGACGGACGGCAGTCGCAGCCCGAGCGAACTGACGTTATGGGGGTACCATACCACGTCGGGCCGATCCCGCGCCAGCCGCGCCGGGAGCACCGCGTGGTCCCACAGGAATTTGTGCGGCGCGTGCAGGTACACCTCCTGGGCATCGGGGTGTGCTCCCAGCCAGCGCGAGTCCGCGTAGTACAGGGTGAAGCGGTGCGGCGACCCGAGGCGGAGCAACTCGCGAATGGTCCCCTCGACACATTCGCGCACGCCGCCATACGGCAGGTTCAGCGCCCGCGCCGAGATCGCAATATGGAGCGATTGAGCCATCCGGTGTGTCTACCACGAATACACAGCTGGACCTCTACAGGCGCAAGTATAGCCGCGGGAGGCGGCGACGGCTGAGCGAAACATAAGCGGAGTCACAGCGTTTCGCGCACGTCCGCCACTACGTGTGGAGCGGATCGCTCCGTTCCGGGCTGTACCTAGAACGTGACCGGCTCCCGCCAACCTCCACCATGAGATCGAGAAACTGCCGCGCGATGGCGGGCCAACCGAATCGTTTCGCCCGCTCGCGTGAGGCCGCCCCCATGCGCCGTGCCAGGGCGCGGTCCGAGGCGAGCCGCCGCAGGTGCCCCGCAAGCGCCTCGACGTCGGCCCAGCCGTGCGTCAGCCCGTTCACCCCCTCCTCCACCAGGTCGGCCGTCCCACCGGTGCGGCTCAGCACCAGCGGCATCCCCGCGGCGAGCGCCTCTAGCCCCGCCAACGCCAACCCCTCGTTGTACGAGGGCAGGGCAAAAACGTGCGCGGCGGCGAACCGCCCCCCGATCGCCTCACGCGGCACGTAACCAGCAAACGACACCCGATCCTCCACCCCCAACGCGCGCGCCTGCCGCCGCAGCGACTCGAGCGCGTCGCCGGTGCCCACCAACTCCAGCCGCACGTCCAGCCCCTCGTCGGCCAGCATGCGTACCGCCGCGATCAGGTGCTGTTGGCCCTTGCGCTCGATCAGGCGGGCGACGCAGATCACGCGCAGCGGGCCATCGTCGGGGATCGGCGCGCCCGGGCGGAAGGCGTCGAGGTCCACCCCGTTCGGGATGAGCACCGGGCTGACGCTAGGATCGATCGCACGGATCATGGCGATCTCCTCGGCGCACTTGGCGATCACCTTCCCGGCGCCGCGCCAGGTAGCCCGGATCAGCGGCGTGAGCAGCGGGTACAGCGTGCGATATCGCCGCTCGAAGCCGGGGATATCCGGCCCGCTCACCCACACCACATATGGCAGCCCGAGCAGTTGGCGCAGCGCCAGCGCCACCGCCCCGGCGGGCAGGGCGCTCCAGGCCAGGCACAGATCATAGGGCCGCGCCCGGTGGAAATTGCGCGCCAGCGGCAGCGCCTGCGCCGCGTACGTCACGAGCTCGCGGCCCGTCGAGTGGTGGATGTTGCCGTTCCACACCGGCACCTTGTAGATGCGGATGGCCTCAGCAAAGCGCTCGACCTCGAAGCGCCCCCCAAGCGCCGAGGTGATCAGGTCGATCTCCAGATCGTCGCGCTGCGCGTAGACGCGGAACAGCGCCTGATTGACGGTTCCCATCCCACCACCTAGCGGCGGGAACTCGTTGTCCAGCATCAGGACGCGCATCGTGTGGCAGGCCCTCCCCCCAGCCGGCAGGCGACTGGTGCTACTGAACGATGAACTGTGCGTTCCGGTAGCGTACATCGTGCGGGTCGCGGATCAGCCCGCTCCGCAGCGCGTCGCGCACCTCGATCACACCCTGCTCGACGCTCACCCGGCAGCTGAAGTCCAGTTCGCGCCGGATCTTCGCGAACGACACGCTGATGTCGCGCATGTCGCCGCCAAAGCTCAGGTCTTTGTAGATCACCTGCACGCCCTCGACGTGCCGCCGCACCAACTCGATGATCTGGTCCTTGGTGTAGTTGCCCTCGTCCGAGCCGAGGTTGTACACCTGCCCGCGCGCCTGCTCCTCGGGGCACTCCACGCCGCGGCAGATGCCGGCCACAACATCCCGTACGTGGACGAACGAGCGCGAGTAGCCGCGCTGGTAGATGATGAGCTCACGTTTCGTGAGCGCCTCGAGCACGAACTGGTTGACGATCAGGTCGAAGCGGGTGCGCGGCGAGATACCGAACAGCGTCGCGAAGCGGAAGATGATCGGCGCACACGCGCTAGCCCGCCCCTGCCCCAGCAGCCACTGCTCGGCCTCGATCTTGGTCTCGGCGTACAGGCTCTGTGGGTTCAGCGGCGAGTCCTCGGACACCGGCAACCCGTCCTCTGCCAACCCGTAGTTGCTGTAGGTGGAGGAGAAGACGAGACGCCTGACGCCAGCGCGATCGGCAGCATCGAAGACCCGCTTCACCGCCTCCACGTTATAGCGCCACGACACCTGCGCTCCCACCGCTTGGCAGGCGGGGAAGCCGACGATCGCGGCCAGGTGCACCACCGCGTCGAACTGCGCCGGCGGCAGGTCGCCCACCCGCAGGCCGCCCGGCGCAGCGGCGAGCGTCTCCGGCGCGCACACGTCCGCCTTTGCGAAGCGGAATCCCGGGTGGTGGCGGTAACCCAGCAGCGACTCCCCGCCGAACAGCAGGTCGTCCACCACCGTCACGCGCGCTCCGGCGCTCAGCAGCACGCCTGTGAGCAGCGAGCCGATATAGCCCGCACCCCCGGTGATCAGCACGTGCTTGTCGCCCCAGAACGTGCTGTTCTCGGTCCATTGCGTCGCAGAGTGTCCCCGGTCAGACATCGCAGCCCCCAACTCCTTCTACCGACTACTGGCTACTGGCTACTGACTACTGGCCACTCCTCCCAATGACCCGCCGCAGCACGTATAGCGGCCGCTGCTTGACCTCCTCGAAGATCCGCCCCACGTACTCGCCGATCACGCCGATGGTGATCAGCTGGATGCCCGAGAGAAAGAAGATCGCCACCGTCAGCGTCGCGAAGCCGGGCGGGTTCAGCCCCACCGTCAGCTTCTGGATGGCGTAGAACGCCGCCAGCAGGATGGACATCAGCGAGACCGCGAAGCCCAGCGCGGTGATCACCCGCAGCGGCAGGAAGCTGAACGACACCAGGCCGTCCAGCGCCAGGTAGACCAGCCGGCTCACGGTGTACTTGGGGCGCCCGGCGTAGCGCCCCTCGCGCTCGTACGGCAGCCCCACCTGGCTCAGCCCCACCCAGCTGCGGATGCCGCGCACGAAGCGATTGCGCTCCGGCATGCCGCTCAGCAACTCCACCACCCGCCGGTCCATGATGCAGAAGTCCCCGGCGTCCAGCGGGATGTCGATCTGCGCCACCCGCCTGAGCAGCCGATAGAAGGCGGCGTAGGCCAGCCGCAGCAGCGCGCCCTCCTTGCGCCCCTCCCGCACGGCGTACACCACGTCGTGCCCGGCGCGCCAGGCGGCGATGAAGCGCGGCAGCACCTCCGGCGGGTCCTGCAGGTCGGCGTCCATGACGATCACGCCCTCGCCCTGCGCATGGTCCAGCCCGGCGCTGATCGCTACCTGGTGGCCGAAGTTCCGCGCCAGCTCCACCACTACCACCCGCGCGTCGCGGCCCGCCAACCCGTGCAGCAGCGCCAGGCTCCCGTCGCGGCTGCCGTCGTCCACGAAGATGATCTCGTAGCTCAGCCCCACGCCGTCCAGCGCCGCCGTCAGCCGCCCGTAGAGCGCCGGCAGGTTCTCCTCCTCATCGTAAACCGGGATGACCACCGAGAGCGTCGGGCGCGCCCGCTCGTCCCCGCGCGTGCCGTCCACCCCAGGCGCCTCAGCCACTCCGCCGGCCAACAGCCGCGCCAGCTGCCGGCAGAAGCGCAGCGCCGCCTCCGGGTCATCGGTCGGGATCGCGGTGCTCGCTGGCGCGAGGACGCCGCCCCGTCCGCCCGTGGGCCGCAGGCCGTAGCGCTCAACATTCGGCTCCGCCATAGCCGCCCCCCACTCCCCCCGCTCTGTCGCCCGGCGGCCGCTCATCGCTCGCCCTCACGGACGAAGTAGATCACGTACTCCCCCACCTCGCGCCGCGGGAAGGTGGCCTCGAGGTAGGCGCGCACCTCGGCGGACGCAGTTGGCGAGGTGCGCCACCCCAGGTCCCGCCCGATCGGCAGGCGCTCGTAGAGGCGAGCCAGCGAGTCGGCGCGCAGCCTCTGCATCCCGTCGTCCTCGCGCGGCAGCACCACATACCGGATCGGGTGCTCGCCGAGGTAACGGCGGAAGTTGGCGAGATCGTCCATGATATTGCGCTCGAACACCGGGTCGCCCTCGAACCACGTCGCCGGCTGCCGCGCGTAGAGCGCCGCCAGCCAGTAGTGCTCGGTCAGCACGAAGCCACGAGGCTCGTCGCGCAGCACCTGCCAAACCGGCATCGTCGCGCTCACTGCGCGCGCCTGCACCATTTGGTAGAGCACGCCTGCGCCGTTCACCACCAGGAAGAAGACGATCAGCAGCCCCGCCGCCGCCGCCCGCCATGTCGGCCGCAGCCGCAGCAGCCCGTCCGCCACCAGCACGAACAGCGCCGGCAGCGCCGGGATGAAGATGCGTGGGTTGTTACTCACATCAGGCATAGCTGCGAACACGCATGAGGTGAGCATCCCTAGCGCGACCCAGACCGCCAGCAGGGTGTACACTGCAGGGTGTGCGCTCCATCCCCGCCGCAGCGCCAGCGCCGCCGCGCCCAGCATCACCGCCACCACCGGCAGCGTGCTCTGGAAACGCATCATGAAGAGCTGGTCCAACATCATCGGCATCAGCAGCGCGAACATCTCCAGGCTCGGCCGCCCGGAGAGCGTCGTCGGCCGGCCGAAGTAGCCGTAGATCAGCCCGGCCCAGCCCAGACCCACCAGCAGCGGGATGCCGACGGCGATCGCCAGGTGCCGCATCCCCCGCAGCTGCCGCGCGCCGCGCGCCAACGCCGCCGTACACACGGCCGTGCCGAGATAGATCGCGATCATATCGATCTTCCCCAGCATCGCCAGAGATGCGAGCAACGCCGCCACCGCCGACCGCCGCTCCAGAAAGGCCCAGAGGGCGCCCGTGATCAGCAGCGCCGAGATCGGCTCCACCAGCGCCACCGTCGCGGTGTCGCGGAAATTCGGGAACAGCGCCAGCAACGCCGCGGCCAGCAGCCCTACGTCCCGTCCGACCAGCCGCACGCCAAAGGCATACGTTACCAGCACCGCGCCTGCGGCGGCAAGCGGTACAACCAGATGCAGCGCCACGTACGAGCCAGTGAGGCGCCAGACCACGCCATACACCAGCAGATAGGCCGGTCCCCACCACGGGCTGATCGGCCCGCCGTCGGTCGTGTACCGTCCCACCGGCGCGAGCGAGCGCGGCGTGGGCGGAAAACCGTTGATGCGGTCGTAGGCGTTCGGCGCGCCAACCGCGAAGCCGGGGTTCTCCACCAGATACATGCCCCACTGCATGTTGCGCGGGCCATCGAAGTACTGCACGCCGGTCAGCAGTTGATAGACGGTGTACTGCGCCGCGAGCGCGCCGAGCAGCCAGCGGCGCAGGCTGCGCCACCACGGTCTCGCCACCTCCTGCGCGCCGCCGGCCAGTACTGGGCTGGATGTCACGCGCATCCCGATCGCCTCCCGCGCCTGTGACTCGCGCCTGAACTACGCCCACCGCATCGCCCTAGCAAGGTAACCCTCCAGGAGTGTACGACATCCCGCCGTGGGCGTGATATGCGATTCGTGATCGATTTCCGGCTGACAGACCTCTGTGCACGTTCAAGGGCGGGCAGCCATGATGTGCGACAGGTCCCACCACGTTCGCATGCGGCTCGCCCCGCTCCTGCCGCAGCGGGAGCGGGGCAGGGGGTGAACGCCTTTTGGCGCAGCAGGGGCTGGATCGTGAACGTGATGCGCGAGGGGTAGCCCTTCGCGCCGTCCCTCGCGGGCACACCCCTCTGATAGAGAACGCCCGGGGGCCGCGTGGGGCTACGCGAGCGCGCGCCAGTAGGCGCGCTCCGCCACCTCCGCCAGGGCGTCCCAGCGGTACGCGGCCGCCCGCGCCAGCGCCCCGGCGCCCAGCCGCGCGCGCAGCCCGGCATCCCCCAACAGCGCCAGCGCCGCCCGCGCCAGCGACCCGGGGTCGCCGGGCGGCACCAGCAGGCCACTGCGCCCATCCTCGATGTATTCAGCCGCCTGGCCCACCCGGCTCGCCACCACCGGCAGCCCGGCGGCCATCAACTCCAGCAGCTTGGCCAGGCCGCGCGCCCGGTTGATCAGCGTGTCGTCCAGCGGCGCGAGCGCCACGTCCGAGGCCGCAAGCACCGCCGGGATGGCCGCCGGCTCGAGCCAGCCGCGGTAGTCCACCAGCGCGGCCAGCCCGGCGCGCGCCGCCAGCCGCAGCAGCTCGCGCTCCTCGCCGCGCTCCCCACGGCCCACCACC
>DATMBA010000201.1:0-2259 GCA_035559635.1 Roseiflexaceae bacterium | reverse complement strand
ACATCCGGGTTCAGCTCGTGCGCCGGCCGCAGCGGGTCCGCCCGCCCCTCCAGCGCCGCCTGCAGGCGCGCCGCCGCGCTTGCCGGCAGCTCGCCCGTCAGCAGGTGGTGCAGCGTCGCCGCCAGCGCGTACAGGTCGCTGCGCGGGTCCGGCGGCTCGCCGCGGATCTGCTCGATCGGCGCGTACTGCGGCGTGTAGGCCAGCAGGCTCCCGCCAGCCCCATCCCCGCCCTCGGCGCCGCGCGCCAGCCCGAAGTCCAGCAGCACGACCTCGCCCGCCGGCGTCAGCTTCAGGTTCTGCGGCTTGATGTCCCGGTGCAGGATGGCGGGGTGACGGGCGTGCAGATACTCCAGCGCGCCGAGCAGCGCGTCGGCCCAGGCCAGCACCAGCGGCGCCGGGAACGGCGCGCCACGCCGCGCCAGCAGCGCCGCCAGGTCGTCCCCGGGGATGAACTCCATCGCCAGGTAATGCCCGCCGGCATCGCCGAAGAAGTCGCGCACGGCGGGGAGCGCGGCGTGGCGCAGCCCGGCCAGGATCTTCGCCTCGCGCTCGAAGGCCCGCAGCAGCAGCCTGGTCCGCTGCTCGTCGCCCGGCGGGGTCGGCAGCCACTTGAGCGCCACGCGGCTGCCGAGCCGGGTGTCGACCGCCTCGTACACCGTCCCCATGCCGCCGCGCCCGATGCGCCGCACCACCCGGTAGCGCCCCTGCACGAGCGACCCAGCGGCGAAGAGGTGGGTGTCGAGCATCACGTTCCCCCTGTCGGCGATGCAGTGGTGCGAGGAGCACGTCCGCTACGCCCATCCTAGCAGGGGGAGGTGAAGTGTTCGTAAACGGCGGGCGGGGGGAAGATGACGAAACTGCCAGCTTGCGCTCGACCACGAAGACCCAAAGACACGAAGGCACGAAGCGATTCAAGCTCTTTGTGCCTTCGTGTCTTCATGCCTTCGTGGTTCGTGCCCCGTGGCGCGCTACTGGCCCCGCGCCGCGGCCACCGCCTTCTGGGCCGCCTCGGCCAGCGTGGCGGCCGGGATCAGCGCGGACTGCGCCAGGATGCGGCGGCCCTCCTCCTCGTTGGTGCCCACCAGCCGCGCCACCATCGGCACGTTGGTCCGCACCTCCTCCAGGGCCGCCACGATGCCGCGCGCCACCTCGTCCACGCGCGTGATGCCGCCGAAGATATTGAACATCACCGCCTTGACGTTCGGGTCCGCCAGGATGATCTGCAGCGCCGCCTTGACCTTCTCCTTGCTTGCGCCGCCGCCGATGTCCAGGAAGTTGGCCGGCTCGCCGCCGTACAGCTTCACCACGTCCATCGTCGCCATCGCCAGGCCGGCGCCGTTCACCATACAGCCAATGTCGCCGTCCAGCTTGATGAAGGTGATGCCCGCCTCGCGGGCCCGCGTCTCGGCCTCCGGCTCGTCCGAGGTGTCGCGCATCGCCTCCAGGTCCGGGTGGCGGAACAGCGCGCTGTCGTCCAGCAGGATCTTCGAGTCCAGCGCCTGCAGCGAGCCGTCGGCACGCACCACCAGCGGGTTGATCTCCGCCAGCGTCGCGTCGGTCTCCACATAGGCCCGGTAGAGTGCCGTGGCGATCTGCGTGAACTGGCGCACCTGCCTGACGTCACGCAGGCCGATGCCGAAGGCGATGTCGCGCGCCTGGAAGTCCTGCAGGCCAAGCATGGGGTGGGCCTCCACCTTCACGATCGCCTCGGGGTTGGTGCGCGCCACCTCCTCGATCTCCACACCGCCCTGCGAGGAGGCCATCATCACGACGCGCTTGCTGGCGCGGTCCATGATGACACCCAGGTAGATCTCCTGCTCGTAGGCGATCGCCTCGGCCACCAGCACCTTCTCCACCGTCAGGCCCTTGATGTTCATGCCGAGGATCTGCCTGGCCACCTGCTCGGCCTGCTCAGGCGTGTCGGCCAGCTTCACACCGCCGGCCTTGCCGCGCCCGCCCACGAACACCTGCGCCTTGACCACCACGCGCCCGCCGATCTGCTCGGCCACTGCGCGCGCCTCGGCCGGGGTGGAAGCCACGCCGCCGCCAGTCACCGGGATGCCGTAGCGCGAGAGCACGTCGCGCGCCTGGTACTCGTGCAGCTTCATCTTCGCATCCTTCCGCTCGCTTCCGTCCGGCCCGTATTATAAATGCTTGCAGGCCAGGCCTGCGTCAGAGCCTGTTTGAAGCGGGGAGCGTGAGGGGTCTCACCCCATACCCATCCCCCGCGCAGCGGCGGGCGGGGAGATGCGGGGGCCT
>DATMBA010000200.1:0-4468 GCA_035559635.1 Roseiflexaceae bacterium | reverse complement strand
CTGCGGCCCGTACGGCGGCGGGCGGCGCGTCGATGTAGGCCAGCGTCACGTCGCTCAGGAGCGCCGAGGCGTTCGGCACGCTGGCCTCGAACGTGGCGCGCAGCTGCAGCACGGCGCTGGCTGGCAGCGGGCGCACCGACTCCAGTGCCACAGTGTCGCCCTCATCCTGCGGCCGGGCGTCACCGCCGGCCAGTACCTGCCACTCCCCGAGCGCGGTAGAGCTGCTCCCGCCGCGCACCTCGAGCGTCAGACCTGTACCGGGCGGCACGTTGGCGTGCCAGAGCGCTCCCACCGCGCCGGTCGTGAAGGTCGTGCTGATGACCTGCGACTCGAACACCCCCTGCGTCGCGCCGTCCGCCAGGCGCAGCTCGCCGCCGGCGTTGTTGATCACCTGCAGGCCCTCGAGTCGCGCGCCACGCTGCCACTCCTCCACCGTGCTGAAGACGATCGTGCCGACCTGCACCGGGAGCGCGCCCTGGCTACCCTCCGGCGTCGGCGTCGCCATCGTCGCAGGTGTGGGCACGGGGGTCGGCTGCGCCTCCTGCGCCGCGGCGGGCAGGCCGAGAGCGAGGGTGAGTCCCAGGACGATCAGCAACGCACGTGGCATAGTTTCTCCTGAGGCGAACATCCCTGCGGGAGGGGGAGGGGAGGGTTTGGCCCTCCCCTCTCTGACCTCTACGCCGGGGCCTATCGCCCATCGCCTATTGCCTACTCCGGCAGCAGCGCCTCGGCGTTATACACGTTATCCGAGTCGTACAGCACCCAGCCGCCGCTGCGGCCGGCCTCCTCCACCGCCCTGATCTGCGCGCGGACCTCGGCCGGGCCGTACTCTACCAGCAGTTCGTCCGGCACCCAGATCAACGTGAACTCCTGCAGCCAGGGGCGCAGCAGCGCGCGCTTGCCCCGCACCTGCTCCGCGCCGGCCGCCATCGAGCGCTGGATCACCTCGTAGGGATGCTCGGCCGGGTTGGCGAAGCCGAACTCGCCCGGCGAGAAGTGCGAGGGATACACCATCGGCATGACATAATCAGTGTGCTCGGCCATGCGCGCGATGTCCTGGCCGATCAGCGGCGAGGGGCGGAAGGCGGTGTAGCCGAACACATCTACCGAGAAGAAGGCGCCGGCGCCGTTGATCGCCCGGTGCGAGCGCTTGAGCACCTCGACGATATTGGCGTACTTCTCCTCGTCCGTGCCCTCGCGCGAGAGCTGCAGGCGGTGCTTATCCTCGGCGGAGAACTCGAGCGACGGGAAGCGGATGTAGTCGTAGTTGATCTCGTCGAAGCCGAGCAGCGCGGCCTCCACCGAGAGCTGGATGTTATAGTCCCAGACGTTCTGGTTCCAGGGGTCCAGCCAGGCGTAGCGGATGCTGGGGGTGGGGTAGTCGGCGAACACCCCGCCGGTCTGCTTGTCCTTCGCGGCCCACTCCGGCCTGGCGTCCGCCAGCACGTTGTCGTGGCTGAACATGTGCACGCGGGCGATAGTGTAGATGCCACGCCGCTTGGCCTCCCCCAGGATCTTCGGCAGGTCCATGTTCGGCTTGCTGGTGCCGAGCTCGCGGACGATCGGCACCTGCGAGTCGTAGTACACCAGCCCCAGGTCGTCGCGCAGGTCGCTCTTGATGTCGATCACGATCGCGTTCAGCTCGGTGCGCTCGATCGTGTCGAAGTACTTCATGAGCAAGTCCCAGCGCGAGGCCACCGCGGCGGTGACGTAGAAGGCGCGGGCGGTGAACGGCTCGAGCGCGATCGTCTCCGGCACGCTTCCCGGCTTCAACTCCACCACTGCCTTGCGGTAACCGGGGGCCAGCACCTGCACAAAGCCCTGCTCGGGGATGCCGTCCAGGGTGAAGCGGCCGTCGGCGCTGTTGTCGATCCGCACGTAGGAGACATCGCTGCTGGCAAGGTTGGTGGTGACGATGACCGTCGCGTTGCGCACCGGCTCCTTCGTCTCGGCGTCCACCAGCGTACCCTTGAGCACGTCCGGGCGCAGCACCGCGTCGAGCGCGGTGGCGCGCTCCACCGCCTGTGAAAGCTCGGCGTAGCCCTCGGCGTCCACTGTGACGGTGGCCCGCTCCGGCACGCCCTCCAGCGTGTAGCGCCCGTCCGCCCCGGTGGTGGCGCTGGCCTCGCCGGCGCGCACGGTGGCGCCGGCCACCGGCTGGCCGGTGAAGCGGTCGGTGATCACGCCGCTGAGGGTGTTGGGCCGCAGGGCGGTATCGAACTGCGTGGTGCGGGCGAGATCCTGCGCGAGCGGCTCGTAGCCCCTGGCGCTGACGCGCACCGTGAAGCGCTCGGGCAGCCCGGCCAGGGTGTAGCGGCCGTTGGCGCCGGTGGTGGCGCTGATCGTCTCACTGGCCACCACCAGCGCCCCGGCGAGCGGCTGGCCGGTGTAGCTATCGGTGATCGCGCCGCTGAGGGTGTTGGGCCGGATACTGATCGCGTCGAGCGTGACAGCCGGCGGCTGCGGGCGATCGAGCTGTGGCTTCGCGGCCAGCTCGATCGTCACTGGCTCGTAGCCGCTGGCCCGCACCTGCAGGATATCCTTTGTGCTCCAGCGCTCGATCTGATACTTGCCGCCAGCATCGGTGGTCAGCGTATCCTCGCCGAGCGTGATGGTGGCCGAGCTGACCGGTTGGCCGGTGTAGGCGTCGGTGACGGTGCCGGTGAGGGGGACGGGGGGGCTGCCGCAGGCGGCGAGCAGCGCGCCGAGGGCAAGAGCGACGGCCGTAGCAGCCGGGGAACGTCTCCAGGCGGCGATCTGCATGGACTCGTGATCTCCTCGTGAAGCTCGTGGGATGGGCGGCGCGACGTGTGCCACCCGGTGGGGTGGGCCCACGCACGGGCGCGCACAAGGAAGGGCGAAGCCTATCCGACGGCGCCTGGCGCCGTACTTGCGCTCCTGCACGAATGGGCCTATGATAAAGGCTTGACAGGGGGTTGTCAAGCACCGCACGCGGTGCGGCCGAGCGTGCGCCGGGTGTAATACGTTCGCGCGGGGCGGCAGGGAGGGGCTGACCCCTCCCCACGAATCGTTCTCACCATTTCATGTATCGGGGCGCCGCGCGCCCGCGGGGCGGCGGGGAGGGGCTGACCCCTCCCCACGAATCGCTCTCACCATTTCATGTATCGGGGCGCCGCGCGCCCCGCGCACCAAAGGAGAACCATCTATGTCGAGCATCCGGGCCGCGGGCAACATCCCGCCCTCCTACTGGCACGTCACCGCCGGGCCGCAGGATCTGAGCGCCGGCGAGTTGCCCCCGATCGCCGAGGTGGTGGTGGTGGGCGGCGGGCTGCTGGGGGCCTGTACCGCCTACTGGCTGGCGCGGCGCGGTGTGCGCCCGCTCATCATCGAGCGCACCGAACCCGGGTTCGGCGCCACGGGGCGCAACGGCGGCTTCCTCACCACCGGCACAGCCGAGGCGTACCCCGACGCGATCGCCCGCCTCGGGCACGCGGCGGCGCGGGCCGTGTGGTCCCTCACGCTGGAGAACCGCGCACTCATGCGGCAGGTGATCGCCGAGGAGCGCATCGCCTGCGACTACCGCGAGCCCGGCCACCTCTCGCTGGCGCTAAGCGAGGAGCAGTTGGCCGGGGCGCGGCGCGTGGCCGCCGCGCTCAGCGCGGACGGCTTCGCCGGCGAGGTGCTGGACCGGGCGCAGGTGCAGGAGTTGGTGGACACACCGTTGGGGCCAGAGATCTGTGGTGCGCTCTACGGCCCGGAGAGCGGGCTGCTGCACTCGGCGCGCTTCGTGTGTGGGCTGGTGGCGGCTGGCCAGCGCCATGGCGCACGCCTCTCCTTCGCAGAGGTCACCGGCGTCGCACAGGACGGCGAGGGCGTGCTGGTGACGACCAGCGCCGGCCAAGTGCGTGCAGGCGCCGCAGTGGTGGCGGCCAACGCCTGGACGGGCCGCGTGGCGCCCGCGCTGGCGGACGTGGTGACACCGGTGCGTGGGCAGGTGCTGGCCTACGCGCCCATCCCCCCCGTGTTCCGGCTCGGCATCGGCGCCGCGGTGACGCCCACCGGCGAGTACTGGCACCAGGTACCGGATGGCACGATCGTGCTGGGCGGCTGCCGGGCGGCTGCCCCAAGGCGGGACGTGGGCGTGTGGGACATGCTTCCGACGGCCGAGGTGCAGGCGGCGATCGAGGGGGTGTTCCCGCGGCTCTTCCCGCAGCTCGGTGGCCTGCGCGTGGCACAGCGCTGGGCCGGGCTGATGGCCTTCACGCCGGACTACCTGCCGGTGGCGGATCGCGTGCCGGGTGTGCCGGCCGCCTGGGTGACGGGTGGCTTCTGTGGGCACGGCATGCCTTTCGGCATGGTGCTGGGCGCGCTGCTCGCGCGTGCGATCATCGGCGAGGCGCCCCCCGAGCTGGCGCCCTTGCGACTGGACCGACCGAGCCTTCGCAACGCTCGGCACTAAGAGCTTGTTTGAAACGCCTCCCGGCTGGGGGCGCGGGGGCCATAGGCC
>DATMBA010000199.1:0-3050 GCA_035559635.1 Roseiflexaceae bacterium | reverse complement strand
CCCCTGGCCCCTCCCCTATCCGTCAGCGTAGCTCTGACGGACTACTAGAGATGTGGCGCACCACTAATTGGCCGTTCGCTCGTTGAACGTTATCGATGTGAGCCACTGCTGGCATCACCTGACGTTCAACGTGCGCACGTTCAACGGGTATAGTATGCCAGGGAAGAATGCTGTGTTCACCCTCCCTGATCACTTCCGGGTAACGGTGGCCGAGCCGCGCCCACCCGCCGCGTCCAGCGACACGCCCGTCCACGTCGGTGGGCCGGCGCTGGCGGAGCTGGCCGGCCCCGGCACGCGCGTGGTGATCGCCTTCACCGACGCCACCCGCGCATGCCCGGACGAGCGACTGGTAGGCGGGCTGCTGCGCACACTGGAGGAGGCCGGCGTCGCGCCGGGGGACATCACGTTGCTGTGCGCCACCGGCCTGCACCGCCCATCCACCCCCGCCGAGCGCGCGGCAAAGCTCGGGGCGGCGATCGCCGCGCGCTACCGCATCGTGGACCACAACGCGCTGGATCTCGATGGGCTGGTGGATCTGGGAGAGGTCGACGGGCTGCCGGTGGTGGTGAACCGCCTGTGCGCCGAGGCCGACCTGCTGCTGGCAACGGGCGTGGTTGAGCCGCACCAGTACGCCGGCTACTCCGGGGGTGCCAAGACGGTGGTGATCGGCTGCGGCGGTGAGGCGACCATCGCGGCCACCCACGGGCCGGCGATGCTGGACCGGCCAGGCACGCGTCTGGGCGCGGTGGAGGGCAACCCCTTCCAACAGTTCGTGCGGCGGGCCGGCGAGCGCGTCGGCCTGGCCTATGTGCTCAACGTGCTGCTAGGTGGCGCCGGCGAGATCCTGGCCACGGCTGGCGGCCCCCCTGCGGCGGTGCATGACCACCTGGTGGCGCTCGGCCGCGCGGTCTACGAGGTTCCGGTGGAGCGCCCGGCGCACCTGGCGCTGGCCGGCGTGGAGGGGCCGAAGGCCGCCAACCTCTACCAGGCGAGCCGGGCCGCCACCTACCTGGCGCTCGCCGACGCCACACCGCTGCTGCCGGGCGCGCCCATCCTGCTGCCGGCCGCCATCCCCGAGGGCGCCGGCGAGGGCGAGGGCGAGCGCCGCTTCTTCGAGATCCTGTCGGCCGCCGAGTCCCCCGCCACGCTGATCGGCGAACTGCGGCGCACCGGCTTCCCCGCTGGCGCGCAGCGGGCCTACGTGCTCGCCCAGGTGCTCGCCCGCCACCCGGTGATCGTGGTGGGCGCCGAGCAGCCAGACGTGGTGCGCGCCTGCCACATGCACGCCGCCGAGGACATGGCCGAGGGCCTGGCGCTGGCCGAGCGCCTGGCGCGCGACGCCTTCGGCCTGCCGGTGCCCGCGCCGCTGGAGCTCCTGGCCGTGCCACACGCCCTCCTGACGCTGCCGCGGCTGAAAGGCCCTCACCCCCCATCCCCTTCTCCCGCGGCGGCAGAGGAGGAGTAGGATGCCGCAGCTGGTCTCCCCGCTCCCGCGCACGGGAGAGAGGCAGAGGGTGAGGGCCGCCTTGCTCCCCCCCGCGCCCGGTGCTAGAATGAGGCCCGACCCCCGATCCGTAGCTCTTCGGCAGAGAGGACGAGCATGCTGAAGACCCAGAAGCGCGCCGCACCAGTGGCCGCCGAGACCCACGCCACCCGCAACCCCGGCTGCGAGTTAGACCTCTCCTGGGTGGAGGGGGCGCGCGTCAACCGCAGCGCGGTGGAGCGCCGCGTCGCCACCCTCCCCGGCCGCCGCACCGTGAAACAGGATTGGCAGGCCGCCTGGCTGCTGCGCGCCATCCAGTGCATGGACCTCACCACGCTCGCCGGGGATGACACCCCCGGCACGGTGGCGCGCCTGTGCGCCAAGGCCCGCCACCCGCTGCGCGAGGACCTGGTGCAGGCGCTCGGGGTGCCCCCCGAGGAGGTGCGCGTCGGCGCGGTGTGCGTCTACCACGCCTTGGTGCCCACCGCCGTGGCGGCCCTGCGCGGCAGCGGCATCCCGGTTGCCGCGGTCTCGGCCGGGTTCCCCGCCGGCCTCAACCCCTTCGCGCTGCGCGTGCGCGAGATCGAGGAGTCGGTGGCGGCCGGCGCGCGCGAGATCGACATCGTCATCACCCGCGCCCACGTGCTCACCGGGAACTGGCGCGCGCTCTACGACGAAGTGCGCGCCTTCCGCGCGGCCTGCGGCGAGGCGCACCTCAAGGCCATCCTGGCCACCGGCGAGCTTGGCACGCTGCGCAACGTCTACCGCGCCAGCCTGGTGTGTATGATGGCCGGGGCGGACTTCATCAAGACCTCCACCGGCAAGGAGAGCGTGAACGCCACGCTGCCGGTGAGCCTGACGATGGTGCGCGCCATCCGCGCCTACCGCGAGCGTACCGGCCACGACGTGGGCTTTAAGCCCGCCGGCGGCCTGCGCACCGCTAAACAGGCGCTGGACTGGCTCATCCTGATGAAGGAGGAGCTCGGCGACGCCTACATAAGCCCGCGGCTGTTCCGTATCGGCGCCAGCTCGCTCCTCGCCGACATCGAGCGCCAGATCGAGCACTTCGTCACCGGCGCGTACTCGGCGAGCTTCCGCCACCCGATGGGGTGATGCGTGAGGCGTAATCCGTAATCCGTAATTCGTAGTCCGTGATGGGTGATTTATGATTCAGGATGCGTGATGGATGATTCATGACGCAAACCATCACGAGCCGCTGGCTACGGACTCGCGACGGGGTGCCGGCTGATACGGCAGGATTCCGGCAGAAAATCGCTGAAGATCCGGCGGCATCGCACCACGCATCACCCATCACCTATCACCCATCACCCATGAGGAGACGCCACGATGGCTTCCCGTGTCGCAGAGATATTGACAACCATGGAGTACGGCCCGGCCCCCGAGAGCGCACAGCCGGCACAGCGGTGGCTGGAGGCCCGCGGGCGGACGTTTGGCTGCTTTATCGGCGGCGCGTGGACGCCCGTGGACGAGGCACGGCTGTTCGAGACCATCAACCCGGCCAACAAGCGCCCCCTGGCCCGTGTGACCCAGGCCAGCCAGCAGGAGG
>DATMBA010000198.1:0-18063 GCA_035559635.1 Roseiflexaceae bacterium | reverse complement strand
GGCGCCGCCGGGGACGCAGACGCCACCGCTACCGCCCTGGCCCGCGCCACTGCGCGCGCCGAGCGGCAGACGGCCGTGGCCGCGGCGCGCGCCACCCCTGAGGCGACACCCGAGCCGACCCTGGAACCGCAGCCGGCGGGGTTGGTGCCGGAGCCGGGCACGCTCACCCTGCAGGACTACCAGGCCAGCGTCGGCGCCCTCCAGCAGCGGCTGTTCGAGACCTTCGACCGTGGTGAGCGCACCAAGGCGATCTGGACCCAGTTCGAGAACGACAGCGTCGCCGCCCGCCTGCGCGACAATTTCTATGCCCTCACCCTGAAGGGCGAGAACAAGAACATGTGGGAGACCTGGGACCGCGACCTTGGCGAGCACTACAACGTCGAGCTGGCGGTGGCCTTCCAGGAGCCCGGCCAGCCCACCACGGTCGGCATCGCCTTCGACGTGCAGGCCGAGGGGGACAACGGCGTGTTCTTCGAGATCTTCAACGACAAGCACTGGCAGCTGCGCACGGTGCAGGATGGGCGGCTTGTGCGCGCACACAGCACCGGGCGCATCCCGGTGCCCGAGGCGCAGGACGGGGTGGGCACCAACATCCTGTGGGTGGTGCGCACGCCCCAGGGGACGCAGCTGTGGATCAACAGCGTCCATGTGGCCACAGTGCCGCCGGGTCCGTTCGCGGGCGGACGCGCCGGCGTGATCGCCTCCTCGCGCCCCGGGCTGAATGGCGAGGCAACAGTGATCGCGGATAACTTCCGCGTCCGAACGCCGTAGAAACGCTGAACGGTGACGCTGAATCGATCGGGATAGTCGGGATAGATCGAAGCAATACTACACCGAATCAATCCCAGCACCCTTCAGCCTTCAGCGTTCGGTTCAGCCCCAGGCCGTCCCCGCCGTCCGGCCGACGCGCGTCTTGCGGCCGTAGCCCAGCTCGGCCCCCCCGGAGAGGATGTGGTCCACGCCGGTGGTGAAGGTGGCCTCGGCGGCGATGAACAGGCACAGTCTGCCGGCCTCCTCGATCGTCCCCATGCGCCCCAGTAGCTGCGCCGCCTCGCCGTCCGCGCGGGTTTGCTCCGGGTTCGGCGAGGCGTCGATCGCCTCCTGCCACAGCGGTGTGTAGATGTTGCCGGGCGACACGCTGTTGACCCGCACGCCGTAGGCCGCTTCGTCGATCGCCAGCGCTTTGGTGAAGGCCGTGATGCCGCCCTTGGTGGCGACGTAGGTGGTGGCGTAGAGTTGGCCCATGGATCCCACCAGGCTGGACATGTTGATGATGTTGCCCTGCACCTGGCGCAGGTAGGGCAGCGCGAACTTACAGGCCGCGAACATGCTCACCAGGTTCAGGTCCAGCAGCGCGCGGAACTCCTCCACCGAGAAGTCGTCGATCGGCTTGTGCGGCGGGTGCCAGCCGGCGTTGTTGATCAGGCAGTCGATCCGCCCGTAGCGCTCGACGGTGCGGTCGATCAGGGCGCGCACCTCCTCCACCCTGGAGACGTCGGCGCGCACGAAGTATGCCTCCCCCGGCCCCGCAGCGTTCACCTCGGCCTCCAGCGCGCGGCCCTGCTGCTCGTTGCGGGCGCAGAACACCACCTTTGCGCCTGCGACCACGAACACGCGCACACACCCCTCGCCGATGCCCTTGGTGCCACCGGTGACGATCGTGACCTTGTCCTGATAGCGCATGGCTTGGCCTCTCTCCTCGTTTGACACATCCCCGCGGTGCGGTCTAGTATACAGCCGTCGCCGGCCCTGGCCGCGCAAAATGTGGCGCCCGCTGCGCTGGAGCACCACGCCGGTCCAACCGCTGGCTCGCGGGGGCACGGCAATCCGGGATCGCCCCCGGGACGCGGCCATGCGGGATCGCCCCCGGGGCACGGCCATGCGGGATCGCCGCCGGGATGTGGCCATGCGGGATCGCCGCCGGGACGTGGCCATGCGGGATCGCCGCCGGGACGTCGGGGCGATCGATGGCCCGCGGGGGCACGGCCATGCGTGATGGCCACCGGGACGTGGCCATGCGGGATCGCCGCCGGGACGTGGCCATGCGGGATCGCCGCCGGGACGTCGGGGCGATCGATGGCCCGTGGGGGCACGGCAATGCCGTAGGGGCGTAGCAGTTGCCCTCATTGATGGCGCCGGGTCGATCTTGAACCGGCGTCTTAGAACAACGCGCGTCGATCTAGAGGGCAACTGCTACGCCCCTACGTGAATCACGGCGCATCGCCGGGGATCACGGCGCATCACGGCGCATCACGTGGTGGATCCCCTGGGTCACCCCGGGCCGCCCCGGATCGTCCTGGGCCGCCGCGGATCACCGTGGATTGCCGCGGATCACCCTGGGTCGCGGCGGATCGCCGCCGGTGCCGAAACACCGTGGGTCTCGATTCCGCTGCCGGCACCGGTGCGCCGGCGACGACATTGACGCCTGGTTGTGGACGATGACACACCGACCACCTCGGACAGATGTACATATCACGGAGGCCCTTCTATGTCCCTGCCCGACACCATGCCCGCCCTGGTCTGGACCGCGCCGCGCGTGCTGGAGATGCAGCGCCTGCCGGTGCCTCAGCCCGCCCCCGGCGAGGTGCTGCTGGCCATCTCCGCCGCGGGCATCTGCGGCTCGGAGCTGAGCGGCTACCTGGGCGAAAGCTCCATCCGCGTCCCGCCGCTGGTGATGGGCCACGAGGCCGCCGGCACGGTTGTCTCCGGCGCCGGCCTGCCCCTGGCCGACGGCACGCTGGCCCGCGAGGGGACGCGGGTGGCCTTCAACCCGCTACTGGTGTGCGGCACGTGCGACCGCTGCCGTGCCGGGCGCAGCAGCGTCTGCCGTAACCGCGCGCTGATCGGCGCGCACCGGCCCGGCGCCTACGCCAGGTATGTGGCGGTGCCGGCCGCGCAGTGCTTCCCGCTCCCCGCGCACGTCTCGGAGGTGGCCGGCTCGCTCACCGAGCCGCTGGCCTGCGGCGTGCGCGCCGTGGGGCTCGCCGGTCCCGCCGGGCGGCTGCTGGTCCTTGGCGCCGGGCCGATCGGCCTGTGCTGCCTGGCAGCCGCCCGCGCCGCCGGCGTGCCGCACGTGCTGGTGAGCGACATCTCCGCGCGCCGCTTGGAGGTGGCCCGGCGTTGGGGCGCAACGGCCACCGTCAACGCGCGCGAGGAGGATGTGCTGGCGGCGGTGCAATCATTCGCACCTGGAGGTGTGGACGCCGCGGTGGACGCGGTGGGCGCTATAGCCACCCGCGAGCAGGCGGTGCGCGCGGTGGCCCCCGGCGGGCGCGCGGTGTTCCTCGGCCTGCACGACGAGACCTCGCCGCTGCACGCCAACTACCTGGTGCGCCAGGAGGTGGCCGTGCAGGGTAGCTTCGCCTATACCCCGCAGGAATTCGCCCGCGCCTTCGAACTGATCGCGGGCGGCGCGCTGCCGGCCACAGGCGACGACTGGCTGGAGGAGCGCCCGCTCGCCGCCGCGCCGGAGTCGTTCGAAGAATTGATCGCCGGGCGGTCGCGGGCCACCAAGATCGTGCTGCGGGTCGAATGAGCGACAGGATCTGCGCGGGGCCGCCGCCCCCGCACGCCCGTGGGGAGGTTTGGAGGGGGACAGCCCCTCCAAACGACCCCTTGTGTCACCCCACATCGCAGCCAGTTCTTCACCCACAGCCGGCCGTCTTTCTACACCACCCTGCCATCCCATGCTACTATCGGCGGGATCCTGCAACGCCGCAGCCACCCTCGGATACAGCCCTCAAGCAGGGGAGCAACCCATGACCGAGACCTTCCGCGAGATCTACTGGAACGTCGGCGACACCCTCGGCTCGCTCACCGTGTACGGCGCCGCGCTCGTGGCCCTGGCGGTGATGACCTGGGGCTTTTTGCGCGACGTGTCCCGCTGGCGGGCGGGCCGCCCCGCCGCCCGCATCGACGATCTGCCCGGCCGCGCCCAGGAGTTCCTGGTGCAGGTCTTCGGGCAGAAGAAGACCCTCAAGGACCGGCGGCCCGGCGCCATGCACGCGCTGGTGTTCTTCGGCTTCCTAGCGCTCTTCATCGGCACCGACATCATCGCCGTGGAGGAGGACTTCACCATCCCGCTCATGGGCCACGAGGCCGGGCGCATCCTGGTGGGCGACTTCTATAAGAACTACGAGCTGATCATGGACTTCATGGGGCTCGTGTTCCTGGCCGGCTTGGTGTGGATGGCGGTGCGGCGCTACGGCACGCGGCCGGACCGGCTCAACACCCGCCGCACCGACACCTGGGTGCTGGGCACGCTGCTCTACCTGGCCGTCACCGGCTTCCTGATCGAGGGGCTGCGCCTGGCCAACCAGACGATCGGCGGCCTGCCGGTCTACGCCCAAGAGTGGGCGCCGCGCGCCTTCGTCGGCTACGCGCTGGCCACCCTCTTCCGCGCCGTCGGCCTGGGGGACGGCAGCGCGGCAGGGCTGTGGGCGCACCTGCTCCTGTGGTTCAGCCACACCTTCGTCACCTTCGCCTTCATCGCCAGCATCCCGTTTTCCAAGTACAAGCACATCTTCTACACCCCGCTCAACACCTTCTTCCGCGACACGGCGCCGAAGGGCGCGTTGGAGCCGATCCCTGCGCTGGAGGCCGAGATCGAGAAGGACGAGCCGCGCCTCGGCGTGGCCGCGCTGGCCGACACCACCTGGAAGCAGCGGCTGGACTTCGACGCCTGCATGCAGTGCGGCCGCTGCCAGGCCAGGTGCCCGGCCACCGCCTCCGGCGCCGACCTCTCGCCCAAGTTCCTGATCACGAAGCTGGCCGATCTGATGCGCGGCGAGCCGATCCTGCTGCGCGACGGATCCATCGCCCGCGTGCACCCCAATGTGTCGCAGACCACGAGCGAAGCCGGCGAGGCTGGCAGGCCCGCCGACGAGCGCAAGCGCTGGACGGTGATCCGCGGCGAGGCCGAGACGCTGCCGCTCATGGAGCACGGGATCTTCACCGAGAACGAGATCTGGAGTTGCACCACCTGCCGGGCCTGCATGGAGGAGTGCCCGGCGATGATCGAGCACGTGGACCTGATCGTGGACGTACGGCGCAACCTGACCATGATCCAGTCCGAGGTGCCGGGCGGCGTGAAGCGCGTGCTGGAGGGTATCGAGCGCCAGGGCAACCCGTGGCGCCTGCCGGCCCGTGAGCGTACCACCTGGGCCGATGGCCTGGACGTGCCAACCATGGCCGAGAAGGCCGCGGAGAAGGCCTCCGGCGAGACCACCGTGGACGTGCTGTACTGGGTGGGCTGCGCCCCGAGCTACGACGAGCGCTCGAAAAAGGTGGCGCGCGCCTTCGTCCAGTTGCTGAACCGCGCCGGGGTGGACTACGCCATCCTCGGCGCGGAGGAGACCTGCACCGGCGACCCGGCGCGGCGCATGGGTGAGGAACTGCTCTACCAGCAGCAGGCCCAAACGAACATCGAGACCATGAAGCAGTACCGCTTCAAGCGCCTGGTCACCACTTGCGCCCACTGCTACAACACCCACAAGAACGAATACCCGCAGTTCGGCGGCACGCCGGGGGTGGACTACGAGGTGATCCACCACACGCAGCTGCTGGCCGAGTTGGTCTCGCAGGGCCGGCTGCAACCCACCCAGCCGGTGCGCGAGCGGGTGGCCTACCACGACCCGTGCTACATCGGGCGCTACAACGACGTGTACGACGAGCCGCGCGCGCTGCTGGCGAGCATCCCCGGCCTGGAGTTGGTGGAGGCGCCGGAGTGGAACCGCGAGCGGGCCATGTGCTGCGGCGGCGGCGGCGGCAACGTCTGGCTGGAGGGCTGGGGCAAGAAGGGGGTCAACGTCATCCGCCTGGAGCAGATCCAGCAGGCCAGCCCCACCACGCTGGCCCTGGGCTGCCCGTTCTGCATGGTGATGTTCGAGGACGCCGCCAAGAACACCGGTGTGGACGAGCAACTGGCGCGCAAAGACGTGGCCGAGCTGCTGCTGCAGGCGGTGGGTGGGTAGTCCGGCGCGAGGCGATAGGCCATCGGCCATAAGGGCACAGACCCTATCGTCTTGCGCCTCTCACCTATCGCCTCGCGCCGATGTGCGAATCGCCTGCGGTAGCTTCGTTTATCATGAGACCACCCCTCTCATCCTGGGCGTGGCGAGGAGGTTTGCGGGCGCCAACCACGCCCGGGCGGGCCCAGAGGGCACCCCGCGGCGGGCGAGAATCTGCAACGCCCGCCCGTGCACGCGCCGGGCGTGGTGCCGCGCCCGGCAAGACTTTACGTCATACCTCTCACCCTGGCGGACTTGCAGGGTGTGATAGGATGGAGCTAGTCTCGTGAACCACGCCCAGCGCGTCAGAGGTGACCATGCAGATCGAGCTGCTCCCTGCCGCAGCCGGCGACCGGACGACGCTCGCCAACCTGTTGCAGCTGTATCTGTACGATCTCCTGGACTTCGGCGGGCAGCTGCCGGATGAACGCGGCGCGTTCAGTTACCCGGACCTCGATCGCTACTGGTCCGACCCGGACTGCCACCCGTTTCTGATCCGCGCGGATGGCGTGCTGGCGGGGTTCGCGCTGGTGCACCGCGCCAGCCGCATCCACAACCCGTTCGACGGCCACGCGATCGCGGATTTCTTCGTGCTGCGCGGCTGCCGGCGCCAGGGGGTGGGGGGTGCGGCGGCGATGCAGCTGTTCGACCGGTTCCCTGGCCGCTGGGAGATCTGCACCGCCGCGGCCAACGTGCCCGCCACCGCCTTCTGGCGCAGCGTCAGCCAGCGCTACACCTGCGGTACCTACGAGGAGGTCTTCGTCACGCGGGACGGCTGGCGCGGCGTGATCGAGTCCTTCGTCGCCCCACCCCCGTGCCGCGGCCGTGAGTAGCCGGTAGCCAGTCGTCAGTAGTCAGTAGCCAGTCGTCAATAGTCATTACAGCGTTGATGGCAATGGAGGCAGCGTGCCGCGGTCGTACTGTCTACTGACTACTCCCCTGACGCAGCCGCTCTCGTAGTGCATCGATCGGCCGCAGCGCCCCATCCTCGGCCTCGTAGAACCAGTGGTCCCAGCCGTTGCAAGCCGGTAGGCCGCCCATAAGCGCGCCGACCTGGTGGATCGAGCCGCGCGCCCCGCCCTCGGTACGCAGCGTCCCATCGGCCAGCACGATGGCGCTGCGCTCGCGCCGCCCACCGAAGAACAGCCGCTGCCCCGGTGTGAGCAGCCCGGCCTCCAGCAGCGCCCCGAACGGCACCCGCCGCGCGCTGCGCCGCGTCTCGCGCTGCCCGTACAGCGCAGGGTCGCCCGCGGGGGGCGGGATGGCGGCGATACGTGCCCGTGCCGCCTCCAGGTAGCGCGCCTCGCGCTCGATCCCCACAAAGCGCCGCCCGAGCTTCTTCGCCACCGCGCCGGTGGTGCCGGTGCCGAAGAACGGATCCAGCACCACGTCGCCGGGGCTGGTGCTGGCCAGGATCACCCGGTACAGCAGCGCCTCCGGCTTCTGCGTCGAGTGCAGCTTCGCGCCGTCCACTCGCAGCCGCTCGGCGCCGGTGCAGATCGGCAGCTGCCAGTCGCTGCGCATCTGCTTGCCGTCGTTCATCTCCTTCAGCGCGTGGTAGTTGAAGGTGTACTGCTTCTGCTCGCGCGACTTCTTGCACCACAGCAGGGTCTCGTGGGCGTTGGCGAAGCGCACGCCGCGGAACTGCGGCATGGGGTTGACCTTGATGAAGACGATGTCGTTGAGGAACCAGTAGCCGAGGTCCTGCAGGATGGCGCCGACGCGGTAAATGTTGTGGTAGGCGCCGATCACCCAGATGGTGCCGGTGTCCTTCAGCACCCGCCGGCAGGCGGCGAGCCACTCGCGGGTGAACTGGTCGTAGGCCGCGAAGCTCTCGAAGCGGTCCCACGCGTCATCCACCGCGTCCACTAGCGTCTGGTTCGGCCGGCGCAGCTCCTGTTGCAGCTGCAGGTTGTAGGGCGGGTCGGCGAAGATCATGTCCACGCTGCGCTCGGGCAGCCCCGCCAGCACCGCGCGGCAGTCGCCGTGGTAGATGTGATCCAGGAGCATAGTCATAGGCACTGCTCTCGCTCCGCACAGGCGGGGTCTGCGGCTCCACCCCTGGAAATCGTTCCTGCCAGGGCCTGCACTGAACTGCGCTGCACCAAGTACGCCAGCGCCGCCACGCCGCGCGTGAGGGCTGCCCCGGTTTTGCTATAATACACCGAGTTCCGCCGCCTATGAGGAGCCCCTCCGTGCCTGTCCAGACCCGGCCGCGCCGCGCCGTGCTGTTCGTCACATGCATCGTGGACCAGATCTACCCCGAGATCGGCCTTGCGGCCGCCGCGCTGCTCGAGCGCCAGGGGGTGGAGGTGGTGGTGCCGCGAGGGCTGACCTGCTGTGGCCAGATGGCCTTCAACGCCGGCTTCCGCCAGGACTCCTACGCCGTGGCCGGGCGCACGCTGGAGGTGCTGCGCGGCCAGGGCGATGTGGTGCTGCCCTCGGGCTCCTGCGGCAGCATGATCCGCCACCTCTACGAGGAGCAGTTCCACGGCACCCGCCACCAGGCCGCCGCGAAGGATCTGGCCCGGCGCACCTACGAGTTGACTGAGTATCTGGTAGACGTGCTGGGGGTCACGGACGTGGGCGCTGCGTTCGCGGGGCGCATCGCCTACCACGACGCCTGCCACGGCCTGCGCTTCATGGGCCTCGGCCGGCAGGCGCGTGTGCTGCTGGCCAACGTGCGCGGCGCCGAGATCGTGCCGCTCCCCGGCGCGCAGGAGTGCTGCGGCTTCGGCGGCCTGTTCGCCGTCAAACAGCGCGCCATCTCCGAGGCCATGCTGCAGCGCAAGCTGGAGGACATTCGCGCCGCCGGGGTGGACCTGCTGGTCACGGGGGATGCCAGCTGCATGACGCAGATCGCCGGCGGGCTGAGCCGCGCCGGCTTCCGCACCAGGGCGCGCCATATCGCCGAGGTGCTGGCGAATATGGTGGACACCAGGAAGAGCTAGGCCAGGAACGCTGAAGCGCTGAGGGCCTGAGGGCGCCGAGCTGAAGCACGCGGGTGTCGGCCCTCCCTTCAGCGGTCGCAGCCCTTCAGCGTCTCAGCGGTTCCGGCCGCCGGTGCTATGAGGAGCTAGCGAACGTGACGCCACAACCGGTCGCCTTCTACGAACGAGTCGAAGACGCGCTGCGCGACCCGTCGCTCCAGACGGCGCTCGGCCGCGCCACCACGCGCTTCGTGGCCAACCGGGCCAGCGCGCTGGCGCAGGTGAGCGACTTCGAGACGCTGCGCGAGCAGGCGCGCGCCATCCGCGCCGGGGCGCTCGCCCGGTTGGACGAGTTGCTCGCCCGGCTGGCCGAGAACGTCGAGCGGCGCGGCGGCCACGTCTGCTGGGCCGAGGATGGCGAGCAGGCACGGCGCTATATCCTGGAACTGGCACGCGACCGCGGCGTGCGGGTGGTGGTCAAGTCCAAGTCCATGGCCTCCGAGGAGATCCACCTCAACCAGGCGCTGGAGGGCGCCGGTCTGGAGGTGGTCGAGACCGACCTGGGGGAGTATATCATCCAGCTCTCTGGTGACACCCCCTCGCACATCATCGCGCCGGCCATCCATATGACCCGCGAGCAGGTGCGCGACCTGTTCGAGCGGCGACTGGGCATGCCGCCCACCGACGACATCCCGACCATGACGGCGACCGCGCGCGCCGCCCTACGCCAGCGCTTCCTGCAGGCGGACATGGGGATCAGCGGGGTGAACTTCGGCGTGGCGGACGAGGGCGCGATCTGCATCGTGGAGAACGAGGGTAACGCGCGCCTCACCACCACCGCGCCGCGTATCCACGTGGCGGTGATGGGTATCGAGCGGGTCTGCGAGCGCCTGGAGGACTTGGGGGTACTGCTACAGGTGCTGGCCCGCTCAGCCACCGGGCAGCGCCTCTCGGTGTACACCAGCGTGCTCAGCGGCCCACGGCGGCCGGGAGAGGCCGACGGCCCGGAGGAGTTCCACCTGGTGTTGCTGGACAACGGGCGCAGCCGGATCATCGGCGGGGACTACGCCGAGGCGCTGATGTGCATCCGCTGCGGCGCCTGCCTCAACGCCTGCCCCGTGTACCAGAGTATTGGCGGCCACGCCTACGGCGGCGTCTACTCCGGCCCGATCGGCGCCGTGCTCACCCCGCTGCTTCAGCCAGACCTGCCGGACGTCCACAAGCTGCCGCACGCCTCCAGTCTGTGCGGCGCCTGCCAGTGGGCCTGCCCGGTGCGCATCGCCATCCCGGACCTGCTGCTGCGCCTGCGGGCGGACGCGGTGAAAAAGGGGAAGTACGAGTGGTTCGAGCCGCTGGCGATGCTGGGCTATCGCCAGGCGATGGGCAGCCCGGCGCTCTACGCCCTGGGCGGGCGGCTGGCCTCCATCGGCACGCGCATCATGGGCGGCCCCTCCGGGCGCATCGGCTGGCTGCCCCCGCCGCTAGACCAGTGGACGAAGGAGCGCGACTTCCCGGCGTTCGCGGCGAAGTCATTCCATCAGATCTGGGAAGAGCGCCAACGGGAGAAGGGCGGGCGAGGGAACAAGGGCAGGGGCTAGCTCCCCGCACCTGTGCTACACTCCTTGTCGTGGAGCGTCGCTATGCCAGAAGTGGCCGCACGCTTGCTCATCCTCGCATGCTCGCAACGCAAACGGCATGATCCAGGGCTGCTGCCGGCTCTAGAGCGCTACGATGGCCCGACGTTTGGTTGTGTCATCAGGTTTTCGTGTACGCACAGGTGTGAGAAATCTGTCCGTCTGCCTACAGCATCCTGATGCGGCAGAATGCCTCTACCGGTGTCGTGTATCACCGAACCGCGAAACCCTCGTGACACTACCCGCCGCGGCAGAGATACACAGGACATCACCAACCCCGACCGCCGATCGGGGCGTCGCGGGTGATCAGCGGCAGGCTCAGCCGCCGCGCCTCAGCAACGACCAAGCGATCGAAGATGTCGGGGATGGCGGTGAGGGTGTGGCTGGCGATGACGGTTTCGGGGCGGGTCAACCCGCGGGCTACTACTCCGAAGGCCGCGCAGGCGACCTTCGCTCCAGCCCGCGCAGGCGGGCTTGGCAAGGGATAGCCCGCCGCTTGAGCGGCCGGGCGTGGGAGGCCACCGGCCTACCCGTTGCATATGCCAATGTTTATCAGCCGCCGGGCGTGGTGGCGCGCCCGCACGCGTTTCGTCACACCCATCCTCGGCGCTGTGATAGGATAGCGCGCTGCGCCTGTGCTATACTCCCCCCGAATGTTCCGCCCTACAAGGAGCCAGCTATGGCAGCGCCCACCACCATCCGCGCGCTGAGCGTCGCCGATATGAACATCGCGCTCGTCGAGCCGTTCGGCATCGCTGGCGGCGCGGCGGACGTAGCGCGCAACCTGCTCGTCACGCTGGAACTGGCCGACGGCACGCGCGGCTACGGTGAGGCGGCGCCCTTCCCGCCCTTCAACGGCGAGACGCAGGAGCTGGCGCGCGCCGCGCTCGAGGCCGCCCGCAGCACGGTGGAGGGCGCCGACGTGCGCGAGTGGCGCCGCCTGTCCGCCGCCTTGCATAGTGCGATGGGGCCGGTGGGATCGGCCCGCTGCGCGCTGGAGACCGCGGTGCTGGACGCGCTCACCCGCCGCGCGCACATGCCGCTGTGGGCCTTCTTCGGTGGGGCCGCCACCAGCCTGGAGACCGACATGACCATCACCACCGGGTCGGTGGAGCAGGCGGCCCAGGCGGCCGGCGCCATCCTCGCCCGCGGCATCACCACCATCAAGGTCAAGATCGGCTCGGGGGACCTGGCGCTGGACCTGGAGCGCGTGGCGGCGGTGCGCGCCGCCGCGCCAGAGGCGCCGCTGATCCTGGACGGCAACGGCGGCCTCACGGCCGACGCGACGCTGCAGCTGCTGGCCATGCTGCACGGCCGCGCGATCGTCCCGGCGCTGCTCGAGCAGCCGGTGCCGAAGGACGACATCGCCGGGCTGCGCCAGGTGGTGCAGTGGGGCGGCGTGCCGGTGGCGGCGGACGAGAGCGCCTCAGGCGCGGCGCAGGTGCTGGAGCTGGCACGTGAGCGGGCCGCCAACGTGGTCAACATCAAGCTGATGAAGTCCGGCATCGCCGAGGCGCTGGATATCGCGGCCGTGGCGCGCGCCGCCGGGCTGGGCCTTATGATCGGCGGTATGGTCGAGTCCATCCTGGCGATGACGGTCTCGGCCTGCTTCGCAGCAGGGCAGGGTGGCTTCAGCTTCGTGGACCTGGACACGCCGCTGCTCATGGCCGATAGCCCGCTCACCGGGGGGATGCAATACCGGGGTGGTACGATTGATCTCGGAGAGATCGACGCAGGGCATGGCGTCAATCCGCGATAATGCAACATGCAAAAGTAATAATAGGCTAGGGCGTATCCGCAACGCGGGAGGTTTGGAGGGACGCAGCCCCCTCCAAAAGAACCTTCGAGAAGGTTTTTGGGGCTGCGCCCCCAAGCCCCCGCAAACGCAGTGTGAGGATAGACCCTAGACCAGCTAATACGTGCCATTGTCGCCTATGGTATCGCCGGAAGGCGCGACAATGCCACATCGTGCATTCGGCATTGTGCATGCAAGGGCATTGCGGGCGTACAGGCGTCCGATGTGGAACCCCGGCCAGCCGCTCTCCTGCGCTACCCGCTTCAGATAGCGCCGCTTCCGCTCCAGCGCCTCGGCCACGATCTCCCGCTCCGGGCCGCCAAGCGTGGGCAGCTCCGCCACCAACTCGGGCGTCCCGTCCGCTGAGAGCTCCGCCAGGTAGGAGGCGTCCAGCTCGCCGCCGGCCTGGTAGCGGGCCACGTTCTCCCGCACGATCAGCGCGTCCGGGTTGGCGAGGTTCAGCGCCGCCAGGTACACGAGCGCGGAGACGAGGCCGCCGAAGGTGAAGACGCGTGGCTCGTTCCGCAGCAGCGCCGCCAGGAACAGCAGCAGCACCAGCCCGAGCCACACCATAAAGCTCAGGGTGTAGATCCGCAGGTGCGTGAAGCCGTAGGCCGCCTGGTAGAGCAGCATGCGCTGGAATGCCGAGGCCAGCAGCCCAAGCAGCAGCGCCACCATCGCGCCACAGGCGGCGTTGAAGGCCAGCCGCTCCCGCCCGCCGCGCCGCGTCAGCCCCGCCAGCCCTAGCAGCATCCCCAGCGCCAGCACCGCCACTGTCAGCAATTCGAAGAAGCCGCGCCGCGCGTACTCGGCGTACGTCATCCCCGTGCGGTCCAGCGTGTCCAGCCCGCCGAACAGGTAGGCGGCCTGGATCAGCATGAACCCGCCGAATAGCGTGTCCACCGCCAGCAGCACCGTGAGCGACTCGACGGCGCCGAGCGGCCGCCAGGGGATCGCTGCCGCCGCCAGCCGCTGTGTCACGCCCTCGGCAGGGACTTCGGCGCCGGCGGGGGACGGCGGCCCGGCGGGCGCGCCGCGCAGCGCCACCAGCATCCCGCCGGCGCAGGCCCACGCGGCGGCGCCGGCGAAGAGGGTGTGCCTCAGCGCCGCCCCCAGGTCGAACGGTAGCTGCAGGCTCAGCGCCGCCGCGACGTAGCTGGCAAAGACGCTGTCCGCCATCGCGAGCAGGCCGGTGAAGGTGAGCAGCGCCGGCGCAGCGATCAGCAGTCCGCGGCTCACTGGCATAAGCGCGCGGGCGCGGTCGCTGCTGGCCACGAGTTGCGCGGCCCCGTGGGCGGCCAGCGGCGCCGGCACAAAGGTCACCTCCACCGCGGCGACGAGGGCGCTGGCCAGGGTGGCGCCCCCCGAGAGGCGCGTCAGCGGCTCGGCGCGGAAGCCCGCCGCCAGGAGCAGCAGCAGCCCGGCCGTTGCGCACAGGTTCAGAAAGGTGAGCGTCGGGTCCTCGCGCAGCGCCAGCAGCAGCGCGAACAGCAGCGCCGCCCCACCGAGCCACAGGTTGGCGCGGGTGGGTGGGCGGCCCTCGGCGCGCGCGAGCCAGCCCAGCGTGGCCAGCCCCAGCCCGACGAACAGCGGCGCGGAGATCCCCAGGTGGCGGCCGTAGAACAGCAGGTCGGCGAGCGCCCCGAGCGCCAGGGCCGCCAGCAGCAGGCGGGTCGGGGAGCGCAGGGTGGAGTGCATCGGTCAGCCCTTTCCGTCGTGTCCTTGCCCACGTTATAGCAGGCTCGCCGGCACGGAGAAAGGGCGCGGGTGGGGCCAAGCGCGCACCCAGGTGCTTGACGAAGGGGGGAGGGCCCGGGAAGGCCTGGCCCTCCCGGAACCCCACCGCTAGGCGTGGGCAGGCGCCTGTGCCACCGGCAGGCCGCGCGCGCGGCGCAGCTCGTCCGCCAGGCGGCGCTTCTCGGCCAGCACCTCGTCGGTGATGTACTCGTCGAACGAGCGCATGCCGGCCAATTCCAGCCCGTGCTTCTTCATCAGCCGGTACATCTCCTTGGCCTTCTCCAACTCGATGTTGCGGCCCACCGTGTAGTCGCCGTACATGTGCTCCATCGTCAGCAGCGCCGTCTCGGAGAGGCAGGCATAGGCGGTGCCCTTCGGCAGGCCGATGTCGAAGCCGAAGTCCGGCTCACCGGGCAGCAGGATCTCGCCGCTCTCGATCACCAGCACGTCCGGCCGGCGGGCGGCGTCCTCCTTGCGCACGTCCGGCGGGCGGGCCACGTCGCACACCACCGCGCCCGGCTTGAGCTTGTCCACGTCGATCACCCGGCCGCTCAGCGCCGAGGTGGTGGTGACGATCAGGTCGCACGAGCCGAGGTAGGCGTCGGCGTTGGTGGCAGCCGTGACGCGCGCGCCGGGGGTCTCGCGCTCGATCTGCTTCTTGAGCGCCAGCAGCCGCTCGGCGCGCGGCGCCACCAGCACCACATCGCCGATCGCCTGGGCCAGCAGGCGGGCGCAGACCGAGCCGATCGAGCCGGTGGCGCCCACCACCATCGCCCGGCCCTTCGTCAGGTCGGTGACGCCCATCTTGATCGCCGCCTGCTTGGCCGTCTCCAGCGTGGCGGCCACGGTGAGCGAGTTGCCGGAGGTGATGCCAATGTCCACCTTCTGCGCCACCGTGATGCCGGCGTCCCCCACCACGCTGGTGAAGGCGCCTAGGCCCATGATCTTCGCGCCCATGCGCTCGGCCATGCGGGCGCACTTGATCAGCCGCCGGTAGGTGAACGAGGTGTCACGCCGCATCAACTCGCGCGGCGTGGCCCCCAACGTGAAGAGCAGCCCCTCGATCTCCTCGCCAGTGGCCTTCGAGCGGATGCCGCGCATCTTCGCCAGGTACATCGGTGGGAGGTAGGCCGCCACGTACTCCACCAGGCGCTGCGGTAGGTAGCGCGTGAAGCGGAAGCGCGGGTGGTTGGCGATGTAGCGGGGGGAGAGCGGATGGATGACGAAGGCGAAGCGCGGCTTCACGTCGGCCTCGTTCAGGCGCAGCACCTCCGGCCCCCAGTTGGCCTCGTCGATGAAGTTGATGATGTCGCCCTCGCTAGGGCTTGGGCCGCACTCCAGCAGCGCCACCGCGATCCCCTCCAGCACGTCGGACGAGACGTAGTGCTCCTGGCCGTCCTCCCCCACCAGCTTCGGCGAGAGCGTCACCAGCGTCGCCACACCGCGCTCGCGCAGCTCGGCGATCTCGGCGGGCGACGGGTCGTCCGTCACCAGCGTCTTGTCGCGCAGATCGCGTGGGGCGAAGCGGCGGATGTAGGCGAAGTCCCCGGCCAGCACGTCGGCCCAGCGGAAGTGCTGCTCGCCGCGCGGGTCGTGCCCCTCCTGGCCGAGCGCCACCGGGTGCAGCACCCGGTAGGGCAGCAGCGCGGTGACGGGCAGGGTGGTGGCGGCGTATAGGTCCAGCTGCGCGATCGAGCGTGGCAGGGGCAGGAACTGCAGCCCGCTGTGGACGATCGGGTCGGCGAAGCGTAGTTCGGCCTCGTACCCCGCCAGCGCCTGCGCCAGCGCGTAGCGGTCGATGCCGCTAGTCACCAGGATGCGGCGGTAGTTGAACAGGCCGCGGCTGGCGCGGTTGGCCTCCTGCACGCACCAGCGGTCCAGCGTGTTCTTGATCAGCCCGCCGGCCACCGCCGGGGTGCGCTGCGCGGCGGCCGCGATGCGGATAGCCTCGTGGTGCGGGTAGCGCGCCGTGCCCACGCGGAACACCGGCGTCAATCCGCCGAGGCCGATCGCGTCCACCGTGCCGTCGAGGTCGCGGATCAGCGCCCGGGCCACGGCCGGGTCGCCGTTCGTGCCGATGCGGCGCACCTCGATGCGCTGCCCCAGCACGTTGGTGGTGAAGGCGTAGTCGCGCTGCGCCGACCCCAGGCTGATGCTGACGATACGCTTCATCGCTCGCCCCCTCTACGTCCCTGCGATGGCTACAGTATAGCAGAAGGTGGCCCGCGGGCTACGTCATAGCCCTCTGCGTCGTACCACGCCCGGCGGATGTTGAACTTTTACCAAAAAACTGGGTCCATGGCGCCGTGCCACGCCCGGCCGCTCAAGCGGCGGGCTAACCGTTGCAACGCCCGCCGTCGCGGGCTGCAGCACAGGCCGCCTGCGCTGCAGCCCGCGGGTTGACCCGCCGGGGCGTGGTGCGAAGCCAGCTACCCGCGTAAATACGCAAAGTTCATAAGCCGCGGGCTATCCGTTGCCAAGCCTGCCGCCGCGGGATGGGTCTCACCCGATCCTTCAGCGTTCAAAAGGGTTCTGGCGGCCGCACGCGCCAGGCCAGCGCGCCGAGCCACATGCTCAGGGTGCCCCACAGGACGTAGGCGCCGGCCGCGGTGACTACGGCGCGCCCTGCTCGTCCCGCCCGCCACAGCCGCCGGGCGCCGAGGGCTGCGCCCACTGCCACCGCCCAGGCGGAGAACATCAGCCAGCGGCTGGAGAGTGTGGAGCCGGAGAGGAACGGCAGCGCGGCGAAGAACAGCGCGATGGCGAGCGTCGCAGCCATTAGCCCCAGCACGAGCGCCCGTGGCTCGTGGACGCCCCCCCGCCTGCCGGTGCCGGTGGCCAGCAGCAGCCCCCCGCACAGCGCCAGCGGCAGCGGGAAGAAGCCGAAGTGTGTGCGCAGCCCGTAGTCCCACAGGATCGTCCAGAGCATCGCGCGGCTCACCGGCGCGCGTCCGGCCAATCCGGTCAGCCCGCCGGAGGCCGCGGCCTGCGCCTGCGCCAGCAGCATGCCGGCGTACCCGGTGTAGAACAGCAGCGCCGCCAACACCTGTGCCACGACGAACGCCGCCAGCAGCCGCCGGAACACGCCCCACGCCACGCCCCCGCGCCATGCGCCCCACAGCAGCGCCGCCAACCCCAGCGCGCCCAGCAGCGACATGTTCATCCAGAAGCCGAAGTGCCCCAGGTAGACGAGGAGCTGCAGCAGCACCAGCACCACGACCGTAGACCGTGGACTGTGGATTGGAGACCGTAGACCTATGGGGCTGCGCATGCCTGATGGCCGCGGACCGAGCCGGGGTAGTGTGAGCGCTGTACTGGTCCAACGTGACTTTTTCTCCCCAGTCCCCTTCTTCCCGGTCCCCGGTCCCCGGTCCGTCAGCGCCGGCCAGAGCGCGACAAGCGCGGCCACTAGCAGCAGGTGCACGAACTGGGCGAAGATGTGGGTGCTGAAGTTCCACCAGGTGGTCATGTAGCCAGCCGCGCTGAAGGTGTAGATCGCCGCGGCCACGAGCGCCCACCGATGCCCCCCCCGCTCCCACGCACGAGAGAGGGGGGAAGGGGAGGTGAGGGCCCCCACCGCGATCACATACACCAGCAGCGGGCTGAGCGCGTCCAGCAGCGCCGCGCCGAGTTGCAGGGCCACGCGGCGCTCCAGCCCGGCCAGCGTGAGCGGCGCCAGCAGCAGGTAGAGCGCCGGCGGGTAAGGGAAGTCCACCCCACGGTTGCGCGAGACGATCAGCAGCGTGCCGCGCGCCACGTCGGCGAAGCGATTGACGTGGAAGCCGATATCGCCGGGCATCGAGTCGGGGTAGATCTTGCCGCCATAGCGCGTGGCCAGCGCCAGCACAGCCATCAGCGCCAGCCAGCGCCAGTGGCCGGGCGCCGCGTCTACCCCGAGCTGCCGGCACAGCCCGGCCAGCGCCGGCCGCAGCGCGCCGGCGGCCAGCAGCGCCAGCGCG
>DATMBA010000197.1:0-17469 GCA_035559635.1 Roseiflexaceae bacterium | reverse complement strand
GGGCCGCCGAGCCACTGGTGACGCACCGCCTGGTCCAGCAATTGCTGCGGTGGGTAGCGGTAGCGGTGGTCCGTGAGCACGGCCAGCTCCTGCTCCCAGGTGGCCACGAGGGCGCTACGCGGAACGTGCGCGTCCATATAGGTGGCGAAGCGCTGCGCGCTATCATCCGGCGTCAGCACGAGCTGTGTCGTCAGCGCGAGCGGCACCGCGACCGCCAGGGCTGTGTAGCAGCCTACAGCGACGGCAACGGCCCGCCGGGTACGCCACAGCCCGCCCACCAGGTCCGCCAGGGCGCGCGCCACCACAACAGCGCCGAGCGCGACGGCGGGGAAGGCGTAGCGGGGCCAGCCAAGGGACGCGCCGACGTACCACACCAGCCACAACCCGATCAGCATCGCGAACAGCGCCTCGGCCAGCCCGCGCGCATCACACTGGCGGGCGCGCCAGGCGGTATAGGCCAGCGCCGGCAGCAGCAGCCCTCCGTAGAGGTCAGGCCGCAGCAGGTAGTAGCCCGCGCGCAGCGTGGAGCGCAGGTTGAAGACGAAGATCGCCCCGCCCGCCGCCTGGCGCGTCGTCTGGATGTTCTCCCAGAACGAGCCGGGACCGGCGAACAGGAACTGCAGCACCGTCCAGGCGCCGAAGCACGCGCAGGCCAGCCCGAGCGGGACCAGCCTGAGCGCCCAGCTCCCCGCCCGGTAGTAGCGCCAGTCCAGCAGTGCGAGGAGCGCCAGGGCCGGCGGGACGATCAGGACGAACTGGTGCTTCGTGACAAGCGCGAGGCCGAAGCCGAGGCCGGAGAGAACGACCGACGACCGATGACCGATGACCGACGAGCCAGGTTCGACGGCGGCGAGCTGTCCGCCGTCCGTCATCCGCCGTTCGCCGGCCTTTAGCGCGCTCACCCAGGCCAGCGCGCCCAGCAGCAGAAACGCGGTGCCCGGCACCTCGCCGAGCACCTGGCGGCCGTACTCCACATACCCCTCGTAGCTGAACGTCCGCGAGGCCAGCAGCAGCGTCGTCGCCAGCAGCGCCACGCCGGGGCCGTGCATCCGGCGCGCCAGGGCGTAGCAGGCCGCCAGGCCCAGCAAGGCGTAGGCCGCGATCAGCAGGCGCCCCGGCAGCAGCCCCGGCTCGGACAGCCGGAACAGGAGGGCGATCGGAAGCATCACCGTCGGCCCGACGCCCATCGTCGGCCCATGGTAGCGGTATTCAGTTTCGCCGCCGGCGGTAGCGCTGGTATCGGCGTAGACACCGTGTTCAACGAGCGTCTTCGGGACATGCAGGTGGGAGCCTTCATCGAACCAGGTGCGTGGCGCGTAAGGCAGGTTCACAAGCGCGAGCGCCAGCGCAGCGAGCGTGAGCATGATCGCCCAGGCGCGCAGCAGCATGCCAGGCACGAACAGCATGCCGCTGCGGGAGCGCCGCTGGATGGTGGAGGGGATCATGCGAAGGCTCTTTCTACAACACCCACATCAGGATCGCCGAGGCGCTGAGATGGTATGGCGCCGCTGAGGTAGCTCCCCCGCAGTGCAGTTCCGCGGGCTCAGTGCCTGAGCGCTTCCGCACCGCGCACGACTCGCCTGGCCGGTGCGCCCTCGTCGGGCTGCGGCGCGGCCAGGGTGGCCAGCAGGAACAGGCCCACCCCCATCGCGCCAGCGAGCGGGAGCAGGCTGGCCCAGCCGGTCAGATCGAGCGCCATCCCCAGGTTCCGTGCGATATCGCCGGCGGCGAGCGCCGGCATGGAGTAATCGATCAGCGGCCTGGGCTGAAACTGAGGGAAGCTCTGGCCGCCGATCGTCTCCGCCCACACGGCTGCGAGCGACCAGGCGCCAAGCGGCACGGCGAGCACGCGCGCCCACCACCGGCCGCCCCAGTGCGCGGCGAACGCGCCCAATCCCATCGCCAGGAAGGGCAGCATCGGCACGACATAGCGCGGCCCCACAGCGAAGCCACCGAACCACATCGCCGACGACCCATTGAACACGAGAAAGCTCGCCGCCGACCAGGCGCACACTGCCAGCTCCAGCCGCTGCTTCCCACCCCGCAACCACACCACCAAGCCCACCGCCGCCAACAGCAGGACCGGCGCGATGAAGAACAGCCCGCGCATCTGGCCGAACGTCACGCCCCACAGCGCCTCGGCGCTCAGGCCGGAGAGGCTCATGAACCCGATCTGATGCTCCGCCTGCCACAGCTCAGAGTATTTGTAGCCGACCGGCAGCAGCGTGCCAAAGATCGCGTAGTTGTAGGCCATCATCAGCGCCAGCGGGGGCACGCCGGCCGCCGCCGCGCCCACCACCCACCGTCGGTCCGGGAGCACCGCCAGTAGGTACAGCCCGACGGCCGCGACGATCAGCGCCGCGGGGTACTCGGAGATCAGCGCGTAGCCCAGCAGAAAGCCCACCAGCGGTGACCAGCGCTGGCTTATGCGCCGCTGGCCGATCAGGAAGGCCAGGAAGAAGGCGCCGAAGAGCAGCGCCGCCACCAACTGATGGGCGTAGAAAGCGCCCGCGTAGGGAAAGGCCGGTGTCGCCAGCCCATAGACCAGCGCCAGCACCGCCCGCAGCCCGGCCCGTATGCCGAAGATCGCCAGGAAGCGGAACAGCAGCACACCCAGCAGCGCACCCGGCGCCGCAACCGTCACAAAGGTGACCAACGTCAGCACCAGCGCCAGGTAGATCTTCTCGCGCAGCAGGCCCGTGCCAGCCTCGCTCACGGTTTGGTTGAAGGCCGCCGAGTCCGCCAGCCGCTCGATCACCTGACGCACCGGCCCTGCCTGCAGCACCGGCCGTGCGGCCATGTACACCGGCACCGCCAGGAACGACAGGCCGGGGGCCTTATCGGAGTAGTAGTGGCCGTTGAACTTCGCGTAATCGCCAGTGTTGGCCACGTAGCGATCGATCGCCAGCGTCCCATCGTCCACGATCGCCAGCACCAGATCCAGCCGCGAATTCTGGTTCCAGTCCGCCCAGCGCGGCAGGAAGTAGCCGTAGCACGCCAGCAGGATGGAGAAGAGCAGCAGCTCGATCTTGTAGCGCTCAAGCACTCTGCGCATCGCTCATCGCTCCTTCCGCACACGGAAGATCGTCACATCGCCCGCCCGGAACGCTTGGGTCAGTTGTCCGGCGGATGAGGCGGCCAGCACCTCCGGCGGGCCATTTTGTGGCCGGGCCACCACATACGTCACCGCGTACTGATCGAGGATCGCCGCGCGGCGCGCGGGTGGTGTGGCCGGATCCAGCACTTCCGCCGCCAGCGCGCGCTTGGCGAAGAAGTCCAGCGTGCCGGCCCAATGCGACAGGAAAGCCCGTGCGTCCGACCACACTGGAACGTTCTGCCCGAACTCGAGGTCAGCCAGCACCACATCCGCGCGGGTGGTACGCTCTCCCAGCCAGCGCAGCGCCGCCACCTCGTCCTGCGTGAGGTAATAGGGCGCCGTGTGGCGGCTGAAATCCAGGACGCGCCAGGCGGTGATGTACACGTTCGTCACCATGCACAGCCCGAGCAGCGCGGCCAGCGTTGGTCGCACCAAGGCCGGGGCGTGCTGCGCCAGCCAGGGGCGCACAGTCGTCAGCAGCGCGCCGGCCGCAAGGATGGCGATCGGCACCTGCCAGCCGAGCAGCAGATGGATCTGGAACTTCACCGGCAGGTAGACCAGAGGGAAGTGGGCCACGAACCAGGCCGCCGTGAAGAGCTGGGCGTCGTCCCGGCTGCGCAGCATCTTCGGCCGGAAGGCCAGCAGCGCCAGCAGGAAGGGCGCGCCCAGCAGGATCGGCAGGTGCCAGGGCAGCGGCGTCCAGGCGCCAGCGTTGTCGAACTGCTCCAGCTTGCGCCCCCAGGTGGGGTCGGTCAACACCAGCGCCGAGAGGTAGGCCGCTGGCGGGGCCGAGAGCGCCGCGATGAGCGCCCCCGACTTGAGCAGGAAGGCGGGGAAGCGCCGGTCGCGCAGCCACACCAGCAGCCCAAACAGCGCGATCACCGCGAAGACCGTGATCAGGTCATAGGCGTGCTGCAGGCCGATCGTGAACCCCACCGCGCCCGCCGCGAGCGCGTAGCGCAGCTGCCGCCGCCGGTAGGCCGTGAGCGTCAGCCCGAGCATGGCGATCACCGAGGCAAGCGCCAGCCCGAAGTGCGGGAAGGCCATGAGGATGAAGAAGGTGTTCGGCTCTGCGGTGTAAATGTCGAAGGGGAACGGCGCGTCTGGCAGCGAGCGCAGGTATTTCACAGCCACCCATACCACCCCCAGCCCGCCACCGAAGGCGAAGAGTCCGAACGCCAGCCGGCGCTGCGCGTGAGGCGCCGCCACGCGGATGAAGGCGTACCCGGCGCCGAGCAGCGCCAGCGCCGCGAGTATCCGCAGCAGCGCCCATAGCGCTGCGTAGTCCAGCCCGGTGAACGCCCCCAGGCGGCCTACCCCCCACCACAGCAGATTGAAGAACGCCGGCGCGTTCGGCTCGGGCGTGAGCCGGTTCGGCGCCAGGTTCTCCCGCGCCAGGTCGCGCATCCAGGCGAAATACTGAGCGTGGTCGGGCACATCGTAGACGACGCCCACGAAGTGCTTGTCCGGCGGCGTGGCGAGATAGCCATACACGAGCGGTGCCGAACTGATCAGCAGCGCCAGCGTAACAAGGGCGGCGACGAAGCGCAGCTCGCCGCGGTGCCTGGCCTCGGCCTGTGCTGGCGGCGCCGCGAGTTGAGCGGCCACCGCCGGGCGGGAGGGGCTGGGCGTCATGGTTCTCGTCTCTGTCGTTCAGGCGTGTAGGCGTAGCGCGCTCCCCCTGCTAGGAGCGTTGTGGGTACGCTAGCACAGCGGGATGAAGTCGGCCTAAACAGCAGGGAGGGGGCGGTGACGTTTTGTTCACGGGCTGCGCCAGAGCGGGGTGCATGCGGGCGCCCACACGCTGCAAAGAACGGCGCCGGGACGCTCATCCACCCCGGCGCCGTTCTCACAACCCCTTGTATGAGCCTACTGCCTGAGGCGCCGCACCAGGAAGAGCCCGGCCACCATTAGGCCGATTGGGAGCAGCGCCAGCGCAATCGTGGACAGCGACCTCGTCTCCCACCGTGGTGGGCCGTCCGGCGGCGGTATCTCTGCGAACGAGGCCGGCACCGCTGTCCGCGTCGGCGTCGGGACGGTGGTAGCCTCAACCGTCGGCTCAGCGGTCGGCTGCGGCGTGAAGAGCGGCAGGGGCGTTGTCGCCGGGGCACCTACCCGCCGGCCGCTGTACCAGATCCGGTAACGAGCACGCTCGCTATTCAGGCGGTCGTCAGCGTTTCGGGTGTACCATACGGCGTGGAGCTGATTGCCCCCGCCCACCACCAGCACCGGCCACTCGGGGTAAAGCTCATTCGACATCACCGTCTCGGGCGCGGACCAGAGTGTGCCATTCCACGTCAGATGAAACAGGCTCGGCGGGCGAAGCTCGGGGTTAACCACCGTGTCCAGATAACCCACCATCAGCAGATGTACGTTGCCCGCGCTATCGCTTTCCATGCTGTACTGATCGAGCGAGTTGCCTATGGTATCGCGGGCTACCACACCAGGCAGGCGGGCCGGCGGCGCCCAGGTATCTCCCCCATCCAGCGAGGTCTGGTAGTAGATCTTGCCGGTGACGGTGCGGTAGACCACCATCGGGTTGCCTTCCGGCGTCACCGCGAGCGTCGTCTGCTGGACGGCGTCATCCGGCACGACGAATTCGACCGGCGGGCGCCAACTCTTGCCGCCGTCATCGGAGCGGCGGTAGATGCCCCGCTTCGGCGTCCCCGCGCCAGCGTACCAGTCTTCGCCCTGGTCCCATACCACATGAATACGATCCTGCCTGTCGACTTTGACCTGTGGCCGGTTGTCACCGTCAGACGAGTGCGACAGATTCACGATTGCGGACCACGTCAGGCCGCCGTCGCTGGAGCGGCGGTAGAACAGGTTGGCGCAGTTCGGGCACTCGGGCCGCGGGTGCTGTGGATCGTCGACGAGCGCTTGGGACCAGAAGGCGTGCAATGTGTTGTTACTGTCCACACCGAGTGCAACATAATACGCGCCGTCGGCGGTGATACCCCTGGCTTCGCCCCACGATGCGGCCGTCCATGCCTTCTCCCACGGTGCGCTGACGTGCTCGATCCGGGTATGGTTGCGCATGAGCACGTGGAGCCGGCCGTCTCGGCCCAAGACCATGCTATTGCGCACCGTATAGCCCCCGGTTCCGGCTGCCACAACATCGTTCACCGGCGACCACTTCCCGTCGCGCAACTCACGGTACATCAGCAGATCCAGGCTGTCCCCGACATCCGCCGTCAGGATGAGGCCCCCATACCAGACGACGTGGACACTCCCGGTGGGACCGACTGCGATGCTAGGAAACCACGAGGAACCATACTGCTTCCCGCGTGGCCCAGGCGTCGGCCGTTGTGTCGGTGTTACACTGGTCTGTGATGCGCTCGTAACGGCAGGTGATTCTCCGGCACGAACCGGCTGTGGCGGAGATACTTCGAAGGGGGTGCTCCAGCCGCCACTCTGTGCGACCGCAGGTGTTCCCATCCATAGCAGCGCAGCACAAGCGAGGAGCACGAGGAGCTTTGCTGAGATGTGCTGCATCAGGCTGGCTCCTCGACAACGATCGTGCCCGGTTGATGCGGCAGCAGCGTCCGGATACTGATCAACATGCCCAGGAAGATCCAGCTGTACACGGTGTACTTGTAGCCGGTGATCGTCTGGTTATAGGCGAAGGGCAACATCCAGTCACCAAGCAGCATCGAGACCTGCGCGCCCACCCAGCCACTGGTGACGGCGAGCGCCAGGGTGCGCAGAAACCCCGGCGGCGCACGGCGATAGAGACGGACGCCCTCGATCGTGCTGGCGGCCGCCAGCCAGATCCAGATCGCAGAGCCGACCACACCGAACTGCGCGATGATGTCGAGATAGTTGTTGTGGGTCGAGCGAGCATCCTCCGGGTAGTAGTGCATATAATAGAGGGCGTAGCCTGCCGGCCCGCTGCCGAACAGCCAGTGATCGCCCACCACCCGCAAATTGATCTCCCACATGCCGATGCGCTCGTCCGCACCCTCCTCCACCTCGCTGTTCACCATGTCGTTGATGATGTCGCGCTGTGTGTAGGCGAACAAGGCGCCAACGGCCAGCAGCACCAGGAACCAGCGCCACGAGCGCAAGAGCACTGCGACAAACAGTCCCACGATCACCGGGATCCAGCCGGACTTCCAGAGCAGGTTGACCACCATTGCCTGGTACAGGTGTGCGACGATCAACAGCAGCAGCAAGGCGCGCCAGCGCCAGCGCAGCTGTGGCTGCGCGATAAGCAGGCAGGCCGCCGGCACAACTGTCCACAGGCCCCAGAGGCCGCGATCGTTCAGGATCGGCTGCGGGATTTTGAGCAACTGCGTTGCTGTCATCAGCGTGCCACAGGCCAGAAAGGCGCCCGCGATGAACTTCAAGCGGCCCTCGGTCTGCACAAAGTTGCCGATCAGCAGCGCCGCCCCCATCGAGGCCAACAGGGTTACGAGCGACGCCACCTGGACCAGGGTGAAGCCCAGGTACGTATCGCCCGCTACCGGTGGATCCCACCAGACGTTCCCCCAAACGAGGGACACGCAGCAAGCCACACAGAACAGCACCAGCGGCCGGTTCAGCGGCGATGGCGCGAGCTGGAAGCGGCGGCGCAGCGCCATTGCCACCAGCCACACAGCGCACAGCGCGAGTGCGAGCGCCAATGAGATCGGGATCTTGCTGAAGGTGCCGGTCGGAAGTTCGATCGGCACGGCCAGCGCCAGGATCGGCAGCGCCAGCACCGCGGTCTCGAACTTGCGGCTGATCAGCACGGCCATGCCGACGAGCGCCGGCGGTCCGATCAACAGCAGCGTGCGGAGCAGGTGGCCGTTGCCGGCGAGCGCACCCGCGGCCAGACTCAGCAGCAGCGCGGCGGCCACAACCACGGCGACGATCAAGGCCGGTATCAGGCGTGGGCGCGGGCGGGAGTATGTGAACAATGTCTGCATGACGACTCAGCTGGCTGTAGTGGGCGGTCAGAAGGCCCAGAGCGCCCGCAGGAGCGACAGATAGTTGCGTGCGATCTGGGCGAAGCTGGACTCGCGCCGCACGACGAACATCAGCGGGCCCAGAAGCACCCGCACGAGGCTCGAGAGTAGCAGCACTGCCTTGAGCGCCCACACCGCTACCCAGCCGTGATGCTTGCGGAAAAACTGAACACGGCTGCGGTAGAGGCGCAGGAACGACTCGTGCGGGATCTGGCGTGCACTGCCGCCCCAGATGTGGGTGGCGGAAACCTCGTGTAGATAGTAGCTTCTATAGCCGGCGCGCCGCAGACGATAGCAGAGATCGACCTCCTCCGAGTACATGAAGAACTGCTCGTCGAACAGGCCGATGCGGTCGACGACATCGCGGCGGACCATCAGGCAGGCGCCCAGCAGCGCGTCCACCGGGCGGGTGTCATCCATAGCCCAATGTGTCATCTGGTATCTTCCGAAGACGAGACTGGCGCGGAAGATTCGGTCCAGGTACAGCGCGGTCCACAGCTCGGTCGCAAGCGTCGGGAAGGACCAGCACGAGCGCTGCAGCGTACCATCCTCGTAGTACAGACGGCAGCCCACCGCGCCCGCGTCCGGGTGGGTATCCAGAAAGGCGACCATGCCATCCACCGTGCCGGCATGCACGAACGCATCGGTGTTCAGCAGCAGCAGATACCGGCCACGAGCCACGCGTGCCGCCTGGTTGTTCGCACGCGCGAAGCCGATATTCTTCGTGTTCACCAAGAGCGTGGCCTGCGGGAAGCGGGCGCGCACCATCGCGACGCTATCGTCGGTGGAGGCGTTATCCACGACGATCACCTCGTAGCGGGATTCGCGCACAGTACCATAGAGGCATTCCAACGCCCGCGCCAGGAGCGCGCTGCCGTTCCAGTTCACCAGGATGACCGAGACATCCAGGGCATGCATAGATCAGTCCGATCAGGTGTGAGACGTTGGATGCCGGGGGAGGATCTCCCGCCGAGCCATGATCGCAGCATCCGCGCTCGGCACTACCCGCGATGAGCCAACCTGCTCCCCACCCGCCGGCTATCTCCCGCCCTCGTCACCATGCGCTCGATGAACGCGTTCAGGCGCTGGACGATCGGCTGCCAGTCATAGCGCGCCGCCACCACGCGGCGGCCATTACGGCTCAGCATCTCGCGCAGCACAGGATCGCGCAGCACCCGCAGCGTCGCCGCCGCGAAGTCCGCCGGTGTATCGGCCAGCAGGAAGTCGCGTTCGGCCACCAGATCCAGCCCCTCGGCGCCCTTGCTGGTGGAGATCACCGGTGTGCCGGCGGCGAGCGCCTCGAGGATTTTGAGCCGGCTGCCGCCCCCTTGCCGCAGCGGGACGACGCAAGCCCAGCTGCGCGCCACCGCAGGACGGATGTCCGGCAGGTAGCCGGCCAGTTCCAGCCCCGCGCCGCGCGGCAGCCGGTCCACCCGAACGCCGGTGTAGGCGCCGGTCACGAGCAGGCGCACTGCAGGCCGTTCGGCGCGGATCAGCGGCAGGATCTCGCGCGCAAAGAAGTCCACCGCGTCGAAGTTGGGGCCGTAGGTCAGCGCGCCGTTGTAGATCAGAGCGTCCGGCACGGGCGGGCCGAAATCGGCGCGGTAGAGGGCCACGTCCACGCCGTTCGGCACCACCGCCAGCGGGTAGCCGGGCGGCGCGAGGCGGGCGATGGTGTCGCGCTCGCGAAGCGAGACCGCCGTGACGCCGTGGAAGTCCGCCAGCAGGCGCCGGACGTACGCCACCAGCTTCCACCATGTCAGGGCGCGGCGGGCGCGGCGCACCAGATTGGGCTCATTGGCGACCTGCTCGTAGCGGTAGGTCAACTCCAACTCTTCAAGGATTTTCACCGGGACGGGCAGGCCACGAGCGTACGAGGCCATATCAATCTGCGACGCGATGACCACATCGAATGCCTGCTGGCGTATGGCGGCGGCCACCAACCGGCGCATCTCAGCGCTCTCGGTGTCTCGTACTGAGCGCGGCAGCGGCGAGAGCAGTGCGACGAGCGCGCGTGGCCGGCTCGGCACGAACGGGCGGTACGGAGCGGTCTCGACGTGGACGCACATCTGCCGCACCGCCGCCATATGCGCCTCGTCCACCGTCCCATCGGCGAATGAGAGCAGCGTCACTTCGTGCTGCGCGGCCAGCCCGCGGAGCAGGTTGTAGATACGGATCCGCGAGCCGTTATCTGGCGGGTACGGGAACCAGCGTGAGAGAAAGAGCACACGCATTGTCGCTGCCCCGCCTTTCATCACAGAGCCGGACCGCTCAGCCGCGGGCCACTACCCCAGCGACCGGCTGCGCGTCCAGCGCGGCGTGGTACGCCTCGAGGATACGCCGCGCCGAGTCGCGCCAGGAGAACTGTGCCGCGCGCCGGAAGCCCAACTCGCGCAGGCGAGCGCGCGTGCCAGGGCTGGTGAGCAGGTCCGTCAGGTGCACGGCCAGCGCCGCGTCGTCCTCGGCGTCCACAATCAGGGCCGCATTGCCCGCCACCTCAGGGATGGCGCTGCGGTTCGAGGCGATCACCGGCGCACCGCATGTCATGGCTTCCAGGATCGGGATGCCGAAGCCCTCGAACCACGAGGGGAACACGAACGCCTCGGCGGCGCTGTAGAGGGCGATCAGGTCCGCCCGCGAGGGGCGCACCAGCAGCAGCGCTTCGCCACTGGACACCGCCTCATGCACGATCGGCAGCGGATCCGGGCGCCGCGAGAAGAAGACGATCCGGCGCCCGCTGCGCAGTCTCTCGGGCAGCCTGCGCCAGGCCCGCACGATCACCGCCGGGTTCTTGAGCGCATCTGCCAGGATGAACGCCGGCGGGACACCGAGGCGCTGCCGCACCGCCTCGAGCGACGTCTCGTCCTCCACCCGGCGTAGATCCGGCGTGGGCGCGTGTGGCACCGGCACGATGCGCCGCCGGTCGAACCCGCTGTGGCGGGCGATCTCACGCGCCGCGTGCGCCGAGACCGTCAGCAGCAGATGGGCGCGCTGCACGGCCACGGTGGTCAACAGATGCAGGTACGCCATCATCACCAGCGTGCGGGCGTCCTTGCGGTGGCCGCGGATGATGTCGGCCAGCGGCATCACGTTGATCGCGTCGTGCAGCGTGATCACCGTGCGCGCGCCGGGTGGCCCGAAGCCGTAGTTGGCCGGGAAATGGGCGATGTCCAGCCGATCCTCCGCCATCCGCCGCCGCATGAATAGGTCATTGGCGACGCTGGAGAGCGGGGTGTGGTAGGGCAGGTACCGCACCGTCACGTGTCCGGGGAAGTCCACCAACTCGAAGGGGCGCTTCGTGTCGGCATAGAGGAAGATCTGGTGACCATCCGCCAGATCGATCAACTCCGGGACGAAGTGCCTGACGTAGGTGTGGACCCCGCCGAGCAGCCCGTGCGAGAGGTAGCGGACATCGATGCCGATGCGCATACAGCTACTCCTCGCCCACCACCACATCGCCCTCGTTGAGGCCAGCAACGATCTCGACCCGCTCATCGTTCATCAGGCCGACGGTCACGTTGACACGGACCTCGACGCCATCCTTGAGCAACATCACGAAGTAGTCGCTGTCGTAGCGCACCGCCTTCACCGGCAGCCAGAGGGTGTCTTCGCGCCGCTCCAGCGTCACCGTCACCACCGCCTGGTCGCCGGACTGCAGGGCGAGATCCTTCGGCTCGTAGCCGATCAGGTAGCCACCGGCTGGCAGGCTGCCATCCGGGATCTGGAGGATCGAACCGGCGAACGACTGGCCGGGGTAGCGGGAGAAGCTGATCGTCACCGGCATACCGGCCGTGATCGTCACCCCGGACACCCCGGTAGCGGGGGCCAGCAGCTGAGGCGCGTCCGTCTGGACCGTCGGGTCGAGCAGCGTCAGGACGGTCTCGCCGGCGCGCACGGTGGCCCCTGGGGCGATGTGCACGCCGAGCACCTGGCCGTCGAAGGGCGCGTACAGCCGGCGCGCCTCGATCTGCTCCTGCACCGCCTTGACCGCCTGCTCGGACGCCTCGACGCGCTGCTGAAGCTCCGGGTCCGCCACCACCTTCTGCCTGGCCTCTTCGAGCGCCAGCTCGGCCAGCTTCACCGCGCGCTGCGCCTCCGCCACAGCGGCCTTGTCCGGGCCAGCGAGCAGTTGGTCCAGGGCGGCCTGGGCGATCGCCACATTGGCCTCGGCGCTCTGCACCGCCGCCACCTCGTTGCCAAGGGCGGTGTCGTACGCGATCTGCGCCTCGGCCACAGCGTCCTCCGCCTCGCGTAGGGCTGTGTGGGCCTTCGCCAGCCGCTCCTGATTCTGCGGGTTGTCTTTGTCACGCTCATGCGCCGCCGAGGCTGCGCCGAACTCAGCCTGGGCGTCGGCGAGCGCCCGCTGCGCCTGCTTCAGCGCCTGCTCGGCACGATTCTTGGCCGCCGAGGCATCATTGCGCGTTTTGGCCAGGTTCGCCTGGGCCTGCTGCAGATCCGCGCGCGCCTTAGCCAGCTCGGCAGCCGTGGGCGGGGCCTGGACGCGTGCCAGTGCGGCGCGGGCGGCCTCGAGATCGATCTCGGCGCGCCGCACCGGGAGCTGCTGCGCCTCGATGGAACGCTCCATCAGCTGCCGGTCTCTCTTGGCCGCCTGCTGTGCCTGCGCCAGCTGATCGGCCAACTCGCCCAGGCTCAGGTCCGCCAGAAGCTGGCCGCGCTTCACGGTCTCTTCGGGCTTCACATAGACCGTCTGCACCACGCCGTCCTGGGCGAACCAGATCGCCTTCTCCTGGGCACTGACCACCTGGCCGTTCAGCCGCAGCGTCCGCTCAACCACACCGCGCTCGACCGTAAAGGTCTGCCCTGTGGTGGTGGTGGGCGGAGTGGCGGTCGGCGCCATCGCCGTCGCCGCCTCACGCGTCGCGGTCGGTGGCGGCGTCCAGGGTGCTGGCGTGGGGGCGTTCACGCTTGGGCTGGCGCAGCCCGCCAGTGCGATCCCGACGGCCGCCATCGTGGTAGTCATCCAGCGTCGCATGAGTTTCTCCTTGGCGTCACATACTCGACCCGCCGCAGCAGGCCGGGGGACCTGCCTGGCTGTCATTGTGGCGCACACCGATGAAATGTTGATGAATCGCCGCGCAGGGAGGTGGTGAAAGGTTCATCACACCGGAGATGGCCCAAAACGACCGCGCCAGAAATCGAGCCAGGCGCGCCGCATCCCTGTGCGGCCTGGCCGGCGCCGCCACTTTGGGCGAAGCACCATGCTGGCGTAGGTGCGCAAGTCCTGCCCCAGCGCGCGCAGCAAGGTGCGAAGGGGCGCCCGCGTGGCCCGCAGGAACAGCAACCGGTTGCGCGTCATGTAGTAGGCCAGATACTCTTTGTCGTAGCGGGCGTTGAGGGGGATCTTATGCTGGACGAGCGCCGCCGGCACGTGGAGGATGCGGAAGCCGGCGCGGGCGATACGCACGCACCACTCTGTCTCCTCATAGTACATGAAGAAGCGCTCGTCCAGCAGCCCCGCGCGCTCGAGCGCGGCGCGGCGCACCAGGAGCGCGCAGCCCGTGACGAAATCGACATCGGCCGGGGGAGCGCGGAGCACACTGTCTGAGAGGCTTCCCCCACGCATCGCACTGGTGCCGCAGCGCCAGTCGATCGTCCCGCCGGCTGACCAGATCAGATCGGGCCGCTCATAGTAGGTGATCGTCGGGCCGACGACGCCGATCCGCTGGTCGGACTCAGCCACCTCCAGCAGCCGGGTGAGGAGATCCGGGGTGACCTCGGTATCGTTGTTGAGCAGCAGCACGTAGTCGTAGCCGTGCTCCAGGGCATAGCGCAGGCCCACGTTGTTGCCGGCCGCGAAACCGAGATTCGCGCCGGTCTCGATCAGTGCCACTTCAGGGAAGTGCTCGCGCACCGCCGCGGGCGTGCCGTCCTGCGAGGCGTTGTCCACCACCAGCGCATCGGCGGGGTGATCCAGCTTCCGCAGCGACTCGAGGCACGCCAGCGTGAGCTCGACACCGTTGTAGCAGAGGATGATGATCAGGACATTCGCGCGCATGATCTCACCGGGAGCGCGGATGCGGCGCGGCGGCCGCCACGACGCTGTCATAGATGTCGAGCAGCTCTGTCAGCTCATCTTCAGCGCTCCGGGGCGGCCGAACCCCGGCCCGTAGCTGGCGCAGAAACTGCGGCTCGTCCACCAACCGCTGGAGCTGCCGCGCCAGGTCCGCCGCGTCGCCGGGGGTGAAGTGCAGCCCATCGATCCCATCGCGGACCAACTCGGCCATGCCGCCCAGCGCAGCGGTGATCACCGGGGTGCCGGCGGCGTGCGCCTCCATAATCGCCAGCGGGCTGTTCTCATACCACGTCGAAGGGGTCACGGTCACATCGAGCTCGCTGAGGATCGCCGGGAGATGCTCGTGATCGTACCGGCCGTGGAAGAGCACGCGCGGGTCATCACGGGCGATCCGCCGCAGCTGGGCGGCATAGTCCGGCCGTGGCTCGAGGCCGCCGTAGATATGCAGCTCGGCCGGACGGGACGCCGTGCGCAGCGCCCGGAACGCCTCGACGAGCAGGTGGACCCCTTTGTGCGGCGCGATCTGGCCGGTGTAACCGATTCGCAGCGTACCGTCGGCCGGCGGCGGCGCATGCACACGGTAGCGTGCCGTATCCAGGCCGTAGCGCAGCACCAGGAGACGCGCCGGGTCACTGAGCGGTGCGAACTGCCGTGCGAGGAAGTGCGAGGGGGCGATGAGTACGGCGGGCAGCGCGAGCGCGGCTCTCAGGTGCTCGCGCCGCTCGGCGATGATGTCCGTCTGCTCGCCCAACACTAACCTGCGCGCCACCTGCCCCGCCAGGCCGGCAGTCAGGCGATCGGCCAGTTGGTAGCGCCGTTGCTCGGTACAGCGGCACCAAACGCAGCCGGATGGGTCGTCCGGCACCTGTTGGCATAGCGTGCCGTCGCCGCGCAGCAGTGTCGTGCGCGGGCAGAGAAACCAGTAGTCGTGCAGGGTGAGCACGCTTGGGATCCCAGCCGCCGCCACTGCGCGCAGCGGCGCGACGCCGAGGAGGTAGCCCGCCTGAAAGTGGACGATGTCCGGCCGGCTGCGCAGCAGATAGCCGCTGAACCAGTCCCCCAACAGCGGATTGTCGAAGTCCCAGCGGCGGCGCTCTGGCGCGTCCAGCAGGTTGAACGACAGCCGCCACACCGGCACACCCTGGTAGGTGTCGTGCATCGCGCGCAGATCACCGATGCGGCCCTCGGCGATCGAATCGATCGCGACGACCTCGACATCGTGGCCGTGTTGCTGCAGGCCGCGGGCCAAGCGCAGGGTGTACAGCTCCGCGCCCGCGCTGAAACGGGGTGGGAAATGATGGACGGGGAGGACGATCTTCATAGCGTACTTGGCGCCTCTGACGATGTGCGCAGGCCGCGCAAGAAGCGCAGCTCATTCTTCCCGATGACGTTCAACAGCATGAGGAGCAGCAGGTAGACAGGCGCAGCAACCACAACAACGGCCAGAAACGGCAGGTGCCGGGCGAGGAGCAGGGCCAGCGCCCCCATGATGAGCGCTGCCAGCAACGGGTGCAGGAAGGTGGCGAGCCAGTTCACCCGCCGTAGGAGCCCGCGCAGTTCCCACACGTACTGGCCCACCAGCACCGCCTCGGTGAGCACGGTCATGGCCGCTGCCGCCGCCAACCCGAAGCGCGGCACCAGCAGCAGGTTACAGGCGACATTGAGGCTGGTGCTCACGAGCACGGAGCGCGCAGCCCGCCCCTCTCGCCCAGTCACCAACACCATATACCCCAGGAATTCCGAGAGATACATCAACGGTACTACCCACATAATCAGTGCCAGCACCGCAGCGGAAGGCTCGTAGGCAGCCCCATACAGGAGGCCGATCACCTGGGGGGCGAGCAGGCCGCCGCCCACAGCGATCGGGAGCGCAGCAACGAGCAGATAGCGCAACGTCGATTCGACGATCTTCGGAAGCGAGGCGGGATCGCTCGTTGCCTGGCGTGTAAGCGAAGGGTAGAGCGCCGTATTGATGATGTTCGAGATCATCGCTGCGGAGAATACCAAGTTATAGGCGGCGTTGTAGTAGCCGGTCGCGTCGTCACCGATATAAATATTGATCAACACCGTGTCGAACTTATACGAGAGTCCCAGCGTGAAGCCGATCACGCCGAAGGGGAGGCTGGCGCGCAGCAACCCCGGCCACAGCCGTGCTATCACGCGCCCGGGCTGCACGCCGAGCGCTCGAACGCCACGCCAGCACAGGTACGTCATGAGGCAGACACCCACGAACGTGGCGCCGATCAGTCCGTAGTAGCCGAGGCCGAGCGCAAGCGCGATCCCACCGCACACGACAAAGGTGAACTGGTTGAGCACCCTGGCAGAGGCCGAGATGTCGAAGCGCTCGAAGCCGGCCAGCACCGCGTCGCTCGTGCCCTGCACCCCGTACATCAGCACGATCAGGACGTTCAGCGCGATCGCGCCCACCATGATGAGCGGGCGGCCAGTGAGCCAGGCTGCTGTGACCATCAGCGCACCGGCGAGCAGCGAGAGGAGCAGCCGCAGCACGATCACATTGGCGTACAGCGCGCCGCTCTCCGCCTGCATGTCGGGCGTGTCGCGCAGTTGGGCCACGCGGCGTACGACGAAGGGACTAAGCCCGAGGTCGGAGATAAAGAGGAACAAGGCGCCGAAGGCGGTGACGCCGGCGTACTGCCCGTAGGACTCGGCGCCAAGGTGGCGGACAATCAAAACGGTGAAGGCGAACGACAGCAGTTTGATGGCTACTTGGGCGACCACGCCGATAGCCGAGTTGCGCAGCACCACCCTGGAGAATTGTCGCATTGAAGACCTCAGATAGATGACGCCGTTCTGCTGCTGGCGCCCATCACCTCGGCATCGATGGTAGCCGATCACTTTGACAACTGAATGTCTTGCGTCGCACGACATATGAATAAAGTGCAACCGTCCGCGGATGAGGAGTAGCGCACCAGGCGCGAGAGGCACACGATATGGCTCGATCTAGAGCTATCTGACCCATCCCTTCAGGATGACATTCAGCTTAGAAATACCACGCGCCCAGGTATTACCCTGCCTAACACTATCGCAGCGTGAGATGCCTGTCACCTGGGCGCACCCCCGCCATCATTCGTCTTTCACGGCTGGCAGCTATCCTGGGCCACAGCGATTTCGGTTGCTCGCGGGCTTGCATGCAAGCCCGGCCGATGGCACACGGGGCTTTACAGGTGGGTACGTCCCCCCTCGCCCCTCCGTTGCACCTCATCTCCTGGGAAAGCACTGAGATTGTCGAGAACCACCACTATGCAGAAGCAGCCGGGCTTCGCGCCCGCCCTCGTTCGCCTGGCGGTCCTGCTTGCGCTCGTGGCGAGTGCGTTCGCCTGGGGTGGGCTGGTTCCCACCACCACCGCCGCCCCCGCCCCCGCCCCCAT
>DATMBA010000196.1:0-8840 GCA_035559635.1 Roseiflexaceae bacterium | reverse complement strand
GGGGTGCCCGCCGGGCCCGGCCGGGCGTGGGACGCTGCCACGGACCCGATGCGTTGGTAAACGTTCATTAGCCGCCGGGCGAGATCGGCACCCCAAGACTCTTCGTCGCACCCGCGGGATGTGTGAGGGGTTTCACCGCCCACGCTCACCAGCCCCGTTGGCCATACCACTTGTGGTAGACTAGGGCCTATCCGCAAACGGCGTTTGCGGGGACTTGGGGCCGCAGCCCCCCAAAAATCGTCTCAAAGGTTCTTTTGGAGCGGCTGCGCTCCTCTAAACCACCCGCTTTGCGGATACGCCGCTACGGGGGCCTGTGCCCCCGAAACATGCCTGAGAAACGAGTGGATGCGGAGGGGACGTAGCCCCTCCGCCCCTCCCCCTCACGCGGGGCGAGCGGAGGACGCGATGGGCGAGTTCGTTCTGATCAGCCTGGGGCTCCTGGTGGTATCGATCCTGCTGGCTGCCTGGCGCAGGCGCGGGGCCGTCCCCTATGACGACCCGCACATGACGGTCGAGGCGCTGCGCGAGCGCCAGCGCTGCCTGTATGAGTTCGGCATGGCGCCCGGCCCGCCACTGCACGCGGGCCAGGACCAGAAACCTGCCAGGTAGGGTATGTTATGACCATTCGACGGCTCCTGCTGCTCGTGCTGTTGCTACTCGGCTGCGCGCCGGGGGCGCTGGCCCAGGAGGGCGCGCGCTGCTTCCCCGAGACCGGCCACTGCATCGAGGGGCGCATCCGTAGCTTCTGGGAGCGCAACGGCGGCCTGCCGGTGTTCGGCTTCCCTATCGGCCCGCAGCAGGAGGAGGTGGTGGAGGGCCGGCGCCTGCTGGTGCAGTGGTTCGAGCGCAACCGCCTGGAGCTGCACCCGGAGAACCCCCCGCCCTACGACGTGCTCCTCGGCCGGGTGGGCGCGGGCCGGCTGGCACAGCAGGGGCGCGACTGGCGCGCCGCCTTTCCGGCCTCTGGGCCGCAGCGTGGCTGCCGCTTCTTCCCCGAGACCGGCCACAGCGTCTGCGGCCGCATCCTGCAGGCCTGGCGCGCGAGCGGCCTGGAGTTCGACGGGCGGCGTGGCACGTCCGAGGCCGAGAGCCTGGCGCTGTTCGGCCTGCCGCTGAGCGGCCTGGTGCGCGAGCAGCTAGGCGACGGGCGCACCTACCAGGTGCAGTGGTTCGAGCGCGCCCGCTTCGAGCTGCACCCGGAGAACCCGCCGCCCTACGACGTGCTCCTCGGACTGCTGGGCGCCGAGGCGCGCACCGGCCGAATCGTGCCGTCGCCAGCCGCCCCGCCGCCCACTCCGCTCCCGCAGGCCGGCCGCCCCGGCAGCTGCCTGAACGACGAGGAGGCCGAGCTGGTCCGGCTGGTGAACGCCTACCGCGCCGAGCACGGCCTGCCGCCCGTCCCGGTGTCGCGCTCGCTCACCACCGTGGCTCAGCTCCATGTGCGCGACTTGCAGGAGCATAGCCCGAACAGCGGCGCCGACCCGCGCGGCCTGGCCTGCAACCTGCATAGCTGGAGCGCCAACGGCCCCTGGACGCCGGTGTGCTACACCGCCGACCACGCCTATGCCACGGGGATGTGGGAGAAGCCGCGCGAGATCACCGGCTACCCCGGCATCGGCTTCGAGAACGCCTTCGCGATCTCCGGCGCGCATGCCACCGCCGCCAGCGCGCTCGCGTCCTGGAAGGGGAGCGCCGCCCACCGCGCCACCATCCTGCAGCAGGAGGGCTGGTCGCGCTACGCGTGGCCCGCCATGGGCGTGGGTATCTCGGAGAGCTTCGCGGTGCTGTGGTTCGGCGATGCGCCCGACCCGCAGGGTGAGATCGGGCCGTGCAGGTAAGACATGGTTTCGCTGCGCGGCCTCCAGCTTTACCGTCTGGGGAGGCTCGGAGGGGCTTCGCCTCTCCGAAAAAGAATTGCTGTGGGGGCCTCTAGCCCCCATACAGGCCCTTTTCAGACAAGCTCTGAGCGTTTTTCTCTCGTCCAGCGAGCCCGGCGTAGCCACTCCTCCCACGCGGCCTGGCGGCCGTAGGAGCGCACGAGGATGCCGGCGATCTGGCCGAGCGCCAGCGCCCTGAGCGCCTCCGGCTCCGGCGCTGTCGCTGCGCCGCCTGCATCGGCATAGCTCGCCAGTAACGCCTCCCACGCCGCGGGCGGGACGCCGCGGAAGCGCATGGTCCACGCCACCCACGCCAGGTCCAGCGCCGGCGCTCCCCAGCCCGCCCACTCCCAGTCCAGCAGGCCGGTGATATGCCCGTCCCAGAGGATGTTGTGCAGCCCGGCGTCGCCATGGACCAGGCGCGGCGCGGCCGGACGCCACGCAGGGTGCGCCAGCGCCTCCGCCAGCGCGTCGTGCAGCCCGGCCTCCAGCGGCAGGCCCGCCAGCGCGCCGAGCGTCGTCTCGGCGCGCGCATGAAGAGCGAGGTCCGACGAACGAGGAGCGACGAACGACGGACGGCCGCCGGGCTCTGGCGCCGGGGGAGCATCCGACAACGCAGATCCGCCATCCGCCACAGTCTGGCGTCCTCGGTCCTCCGTCAACAGTCCTCGGTCAGGCGTTGTGGCATGCACCGCCGCTAGGAGGCGCCCGAGCGCCGCGAAGACCGGGAGCAGCTCGGCGGGCGGGCGCTCATAGAGGCGCAGGCCGGGGGCGCCGGGGAGGAGGGCGGTAAGCGCGACGGTCCACTCCTGGTCCTCGGCGAAGGCCAGCAGTTCCGGCGCCGGGATGCCTGTGCCGCGCAGCAAGGGCAGCACAGCCGCCTCGCGGCGCAGGTCGGCGCGCTTGGGCGGGTGCGACGCGGCCTTGAGCACGCAGCGCCGCCCGCCGACTGTCGCCGCCAGGGTGAGGTTCGAGAAGCCGCCCACCGTCGGCCGGACGTCGGCCACCGGCTGGCCGGGCAGGGCGGCGTGCAGCAGGCTGAGGACGGGGTCAGGGATCATTCCCAGTTGTCGTACTCGATCCCCAGCGCGGTGGCGCGCGCCACGCTAGGTCCGTACAGCCGCGCGAGAACGTCCAGCGCCATATCGATCCCGGCGCTCACGCCGGCGCTTGTGACCACCTCGCCGGCGTCCACGTAGCGTTGGTCCTCCTGGACGGCGATGTCTGGGTAGCGGTCGCGTAGCTCGCCGACGCTCTCCCAGTGGGTGGTGGCGGGCCGGCCGGCGAGCAGCCCGGCGCGCGCCAGCAGGAAGCTGCCGGTGCAGACGCTGGTGGTCAACTCGGCCTCGGCGCTGCGCTCGCGGATCCAGCTGATCAGCCCTGGCCGCTCCTCGGCCGCGCGCGTGCCCGCCCCGCCCGGTACCACCAGGATGTCCGCCCGCGGGCAACTCTCCAGCGTGTAGGCCGGCTGCACCACCAGCCCGTTGCGGCAGCGCACCGGCGCCGCCGTCTCCGCCACGGCGAACACATCCATCAACCGCTCGTGCTCGCCGGTGATATTACGCGCCGAGCTGAAGACCTCAAAGGGGCCGGCGAAGTCCAGCAACTCGACGTCGTCGAAGATCAGGACGGCGACCGTGCGCCGCCGGGTGTCGTTGGTGGTGGTCATCGCCTCTCTCCAGAACGCTGAACGCTGAACGCCGAACGCTGAACGGAGTGCCGCTGGATCGGTGTGGTATTACTTCGGTCATGTCGAGGCATGTTCATCCTTCAGCGTTCGGTCGGGGCCGTAGCGCGCTCGAGCAGGGTGAGACGCAGCAGCGCCTCATGGCTGGTGGCGCCGCACATCTCTGGCGAGGGGCGCAGGGCCACGCAGACCGCCGGGCGCTCCGGCCGGCCGAACAACGCGCAGCGGTTGTCCGCGGTGAGTTGGGCGCAGCGCATGCCCGCCGGCTTGCCGCCCGGCATCCCCGGGATCGGTGAGGAGATCGAGGGCGCGATGCAGCACGCGCCACAGCCCACCCGACAGTCCATGGTCTCGCTTCGCTCCGCTTTCCGCGGGGGGGCCGTGGGCACCGAGAAAGGATTCGTGGAGGGGCTGCGCCCCTCCACACCTCCCCGCGCGGTTGCCGCCCCCGCGTACCTCCCGTGTTCAATCTTCTACCGACAGCCGCCGGTAGAAGATTGTTGTATCATCCAGCGTGCCGTCCGGGCTGCGGGCGTAGCCGGGGATTCGGCCGGCGAGCGTGTAGCCCGCGGCCAGATACAGGCGCTCGGCCGGGTCGTCCGCGCGGGTGTCCAGCACCAGCAGCGTGCGGCCGCGGGCGCGTGCCTCGCGCTCCAGTGCGTCCATCAGCGCCCGGCCCACCCCGCGCCGGCGGGCCGAGGTGTGCACCAGCACTTTCTGGACCTCGGCGCGGTGGGCGCCGTTCTGGCGTCGCTCCAACGCCAGCTGCGCCGCGCCCACCACGCGCCCGTCGAGACGGGCGAGGAGGAGCACCCGGCCGTCCGGCAAGTCGTCGATCACCTTCCGCCAGTAGGCCTCCACCGCCTCCTCCGGCAGCGGGAGCATGAAGCCGATCGAGGCGCCCGCCTCGACGGAATCGCGCAGCAGGCCGGCGAGTGCGGGGAGTAGGGCGCGGGCGCGGCCGGCGTCCAGGGATTCGATCGTGAGCAATGATACCTCTATCTGATCCACGGAGAGCACGGAGCCTCACGGTACTGGAGCAGTAAGCTCTGTGACATGCTGTACGCCAACGGCGTCGCCGAAGGCTCCGAAGTGAAGCATCTCGCCGTGCTGTGCGGCGCCGATCACAGTAGCCACGGCGAGATGTTTCGCTGCGCTCAACACGACACTGATGATCGTTGCGGCCGGCGGGGTAGCACCAGCATCGTTGGCGGCGGAGTCCGCCTCAGCGCCGGCTCTGCCCTACGGCTTCACCACCACCGCGCCGAGCTGGGCCTCGGCGATCTGCGCGTTGAGCCGCGGCACTTCGTCCTCCACCAGCCGCCTGAAGGCCTCGATCTGCGCGCGCACCTTGCCCGACACCTCCTCGTATACCGCGCGCGCCTGCTCGGTGGGCCGGTAGTCCCCCAGGCCAACCACCGCGGTGAGCGAGATCAGCTTCTCCAGCAGGCGCGTGCCGGTGTTGCCGGCGTCGCCCCAGCCCGGCCGCAGGTCCGGCACCAGCAGCGCCTTCTCCACCTCCAGCACCTGTCCCTTGAGCTTCGCGGCGGCCTCGGCCACGCCCTTGCCGTTCGGCAGGGCCTCGGCGCGCTTCGCCCACCCGTCCAGCTGCGCCCGCAGGTCCCGCATGCGGTTGATGGCGGTGATCGTCTCGCCGATCGTGCGGTGGAGCTGCGCGCCCAGCTCGTACTGCGCCTGCAGGTCCTCTAATGAGGCTGGCACGGCGGGGTTCTTGACCAACTCGAACTCCTGGGTGTGCTCCTGCCCGTCCACCGTGAGCGTCACCTGGTAGCGGCCGGGCGGGATCACCGGGCCGGCCACCGCCATCTCGGAGGGCGGGTCCTTGCCCTCGACGCGCGGCGCATCCGCGGTGCGCATGTTCCACACGAAGCGGTTGAAGCCAGTGGCGGCCGGGATCCTCAGCTCCTTCTTCGCCCGCTCGTCCTCGGGGGAGGGGGTGGCGCCCTCGAGGCCCTCGGCGCCGGGCATCACCTCACCGGGTGCCCCCGCGGGGGCCGCGGCCTCGGGCGCCGCGCCGTGCACCGGGGTCGGCCCCTCGAGGCCCTCGGCGCCGGGCATCACCTCACCCACCACACCTGCGGCCGTCGTGGCGGCCGTATCGGCGGTCTTCGCCCCTTGCTCCGCGGCCTTCGGTTGTTCGGCCCCGGCTGCATCGGGCTTCTTGCTGCTAAATGTCCGCAGCACCTCGCCGCGCGCGTCCTTGAAGGCCAGGGTGGCCTCGCCCTTCGGCTGCTCCTTGAGCCAGTAGGTCACCACCACGCCCCTGGGCGGGTTGGCGCCCGAGTCGAGGAAGGTGCGCACCACTGCGTTCTCGGGCGTCTTGGTCTCCAGGAAGGCCGCCACGGTGCCCAGGCCGCTGGCGTAGTTCTTCCCCGGCGCGCCGCCAGCGAACTCCTCCCACATGGCCGGCATGATGCGCTCGACCGTGCCGGGGTTGAACAGGTGGGCCGGGCGCTCCTTCACCCCCGGCTCGTACTGCCGCAGCGGCGCCAGGTTGTCCAGCACCCAGAACGAGCGGCCGTGCGTGGCGGCGATCAGGTCGTCCCCCTTCACCAGCAGGTCGTGGATGGGTGCGACGGGCAGGTTGAGCTGGAAGCGCGCCCAGGAGGCACCGTCGTCGAACGAGAGGTACAGGCCGGTCTCGGTGCCGCAGTAGAGCAGCCCGCGCCGCTCAGGGTCCGCCCGCACCACGCGGGTGAAGTCCTGCTCGCCGATGCCAGCGTCGATCCGGGCCCAGGTGGCGCCGTAGTCGGTTGTCTTGTAGACGTACGGCCGGTAGTCGTCCAGCTTGTAGCGCGTGCCGGTCACATAGACCGTGGCCGGGTCGAACGGCGACGGCTCGATCATGGTGATCATCGTCCACTCCGGCAGGTCCGGCGGGGTGACGTTCTGCCAGGAGGCGCCGCCGTCACGCGAGAGGTGGATCAGCCCATCGTCGCTGCCGGCCCACAGCAGCCCGCGCTCGTGGGGCGACTCGACGAACGAGAAAACGGTGCAGTAGGTCTCGGCGCCGATCGCGTCCTTGTTCACCGGGCCACCGGTAGGCTGCAGTTTCTCCGGGTCGTTGCGCGTGAGGTCCGGGCTGATCGGCTGCCAGCTCTGGCCCTCGTCGGTGCTCTTGAAGATGATGTTGCCGGCCACATAGAGGGTGTTCGGGTCGTGCGGCGAGATCACGATCGGATAGGTCCAGGCGAAGCGATACTTGTCGGCGATCGCGCCGTGGCCGCGGTTCGGTTCGGGCCAGGTGGTGATCAGGCGGATCTGGCGCGTGCGGTGGTCGTAGCGCTGCAGGCAGTTGCCGCCGCCGGCCGAGCTGCCGATCGCGCCGACATAGACGATGTTCGGGTCGTCCGGGCGCACGGCGATATAACCGCTCTCGCCGGTGCCGGCGATGTAGCAGTCCGCCCAGGTGATCGACAGCTCAGGGCTGCGGCTAGGCACCGCGATGCTGGAGTTGTCCTGCTGGGTGCCGTACACATAGTAGGGGTGGCGGTTGTCCGCGGTGAGGTGGTAGAACTGGGCGGTGGGCTGGTTGTAGATGCTCGACCAGGTCGCGCCGCCGTTCAGGCTGACGCAGGCGCCGCCGTCGTTGCCCTGGATCATGCGCTGCGGGTTCTGCGGGTCGATCCACAGATCGTGGTTGTCGCCGTGCGGCGTGTCGATCTGCACGAAGGTCCTGCCACCGTCGCTGGACTTCCAGAAGTTCAGGTTATTGACGTAGACCGTGTCCGGGTCCTGCGGGTCGGCGGTGAGGTGGATGTAGTACCAGGCGCGTGAGACGAGGTGTTGGTTGTCGCTGACGCGCTCCCAGGTGGCGCCGTAGTCGTCCGAGCGGTAGAGTCCGCCCTCCGTGGTGTGCTCGATCAACGCCCAGACGCGGCCGGGCTGGGCGGGCGAGGCGGCCACGCCGATCTTGCCGAGCGTGCCCTTCGGCAGGCCGGGGCGCCGGGTGATGTCCTCCCAGGTCTCGCCGCCGTCCTGGCTCATCCACAGGCCGCTGTCCGGGCCGCCGCTCGAGATCTGCCAGAAGCTGCGGTAGGCCTCCCAGATCGCGGCGTACATGATACGCGGGTTGGCGTCCAGCGAGAGGTCCACCGCGCCGGCCTTCTCGCTCTTGGAGAGCACCTTGCGCCAGGTGGCGCCACCGTCCTCGGACTTGAAGACGCCGCGCTCGTCGTTGGGGCCGAAGGCATGGCCGAGCGCCGCCACGTAGACCACGTCCGGGTTCTGGGGGTGGACGCGGATCTTGCCGATGTGGCGCGTGTCGGCCAGACCGACATGCTTCCAGGTACGGCCGGCGTCAGTGGACTTATAGACGCCGTCGCCGTGCGACACATCGATGCGGATGGTGGTCTCACCGGTGCCGGCGTAGATCACGTTCGAATCGGAGGGCGCCACCGCGAGCGCGCCGACCGAGGCGGTGCGAAAGAATCCATCCGAGACGCACTGCCAGTACGTGCCAGCGTCGGTGGTCTTCCAGACGCCGCCGGCGCAGGCGCCGAAGTAGAAGACGTTGGGATCGTGGTAGCTGCCGGCCACCGCCACGACGCGCCCGCCGCGGAATGGGCCGATGCAGCGCCACTCCAGCAGGCCCTTCAGATCATCCGTCTGGGTCATCGTCGACTCCTTGGTGTGGGAAGGAACGCAGCAAGGATACCACAGAACGCTGAGGCGCCGAGTTGGGGTGTGGTACGATGCGATCGTAGACGCAACAGCAGGGCCGCTCACCATCAACGCACATTCTCGTGCCTGACCCTGCTGCGCCCCTAGTGGCACGGGCCCATGCGAAAACGGCTGCCCCCGCACCACCTAGCCGGGCGGCGCATCGGGTATTATGTACAGCGATGAAAGAACGTTCGCCTATTCGCATCGGCTTCGCCCCCTACGATATCCGCTATACCTTCTGGGCGCTCCTGGCCCACGCGCTCAGGCAGGCGGCCAAGGAGCGCGGGGTCGCGATCGAGACTGTGCCGATCATCAGCGCGTCCGAGGCGGCGGCGGTGCTGGAGCACTTCCTCAGCCAGGGGGTCGACGCAGTGATCATGGCCCCGCCCCGCGCCGACTACCTGGAGTGCGCGTCGCTCGTCCACCAGGCGCAGGCGCGCGGCATCCCCGTCGTCGCGCTGGACTCCCTCTTTCCCGGCGGTGTCGAGACCTACGTGGTGCGCTCGGACAACGCCGGGGGCGCGGCGCTGGTGGCCGAGCGCCTGCTGGCCCGCGTGCAGCGCGGCCCGTTGGTTCACCTGCACGGTCCC
>DATMBA010000195.1:0-2477 GCA_035559635.1 Roseiflexaceae bacterium | reverse complement strand
ATCTTCTTTCTCCCCTCGCAGCAGGAGGGGATCTCGCTGGCGCTCTACGAGGCCATGGCGATGGGGCTGGCACCCGTGTGCGCCGATGTGGGTGGGCAGCGCGAGTTGCTGACGCCGGAGTGCGGCGTGCTGGTGCCCCCTGGCCGGGACGAGGCGCGCGCCTACGAGGAGGCCCTGGCCACGCTGCTGGCTGACCCGGCCCGGCGCCAGGCGCTGGGGCGCGCCGGGCGGCGCCGCGTGGCCGAGGCGTTCCGCCTCGACCAGATGGGGGATCGCATGGCGGCGCTGATCGAGCGCGCCCATGAACTGGCGCGCGACGCCCCACGACCCACGCCCACCGCCGCCGAGGCCATGGCCAGCGCCGCCATGGCCGTGGAGCGCGTGCGCCAGGACCGGCTGGCGCGCCGCATGTGGGGCCAGGAGGGTGGGCTGGCCCCCGAGCCGGCGAGCCGGCGGGCGGCGCTGACGGCGCTGCGAGTGGCCCGCCGCGTGCTGGAGCCGCTCTACCTGGGCGCGCGCGCCCGCGGCGACGCCCGCCTGCTGCGCCTGGTGCACGGCACACGCGCTCTGCTCATCCGCTGGCTCTACCGCGACACGGAGTAGGCGGGCAGCGGCGCCGCACGCACACAGGAGAGATGTGGAGGGGCTATGCCCCTCTACGCCTGCGGGGCGCGGGGACCTGCGGCCCCCGCAAAGATACATCTCTTTACTCGTGGTTGCAGGGGCCAGGCCCTCACACCTCCCCCAGCGAGGCATCTATGACTGCATACCTGATCACCGGCGGTGCCGGCTTCATCGGCTCGCACCTGGCCGACGCGCTGCTGGCCCGCGGCGACACCGTGAGCGTCATCGACGACCTCTCCACCGGTGCGATGGCCAACATCCGCCACCTGAAGGGCCACCCGCGCTTCAGCTACACCCTGGACGACATCACCAACGAGGGAGTGCTGGCCGAGCTGGTGGACGAGTGCGACGCCGTGGTGCACCTGGCGGCCGCCGTGGGCGTGCGCCTGATCGTCCAAAGCCCGGTGCGCACGATCGAGACCAACGTCAACGGCACCGAGGTGGTGCTGAAGTGGGCCGCCAAGAAGGGCAAGCTGGTGTTGCTCGCCAGCACCTCCGAGGTGTACGGCAAGAGCAGCCGCGTGCCCTTCCGCGAGGACGACGACCTGGTGCTTGGCCCGTCGTCGATCGGTCGCTGGAGCTACGCCTGTTCCAAGCTGCTGGACGAATTCCTGGCGCTGGCCTACCACAAGGAGCGCGACCTGCCGGTGATCGTGGTGCGGCTGTTCAACACGGTGGGGCCACGCCAGACCGGGCGCTACGGCATGGTGATCCCGCGCTTCGTGCGCGCCGCCCTGCACGGCGCGCCGCTGCGGGTCTACGGCGACGGCCAGCAGACCCGCTGCTTCAGCTATGTGGGCGACACGGTGCGGGCGCTCGTCGCCCTCTTGGACCAGCCGCGCGCTATCGGGCAGATCGTCAACGTCGGCAACCCCGAGGAGGTGACGATCGCCGAGCTGGCGCGCCGCGTCGTCGCGCTCGCCGGCAGCGCCTCGCCGGTCATCACCATCCCCTACGAGCAGGCATACGAGGCCGGCTTCGAGGACATGCGTCGGCGGGTGCCGAGCATCGAGAAGCTGGCGGCGCTCACCGGCTTCGCGCCCACGCTGGACCTGGACGCCATCCTGCGGGCGGTGATCGACTTCGAGCGCGCCGCGCCGGGGCCGCCCCCGGCGCCGGAGCGAACCTGATGGACGCCCCGCGCGTCAGCGTCGTCATCCCGTGCTACAACCACGCCCGCTTCCTGCCCGAGGCGGTGGCGAGCGTGGTGGCGCAGCGCGAGCCGCGTTGGGAGTGCGTGATCGTGGACGACGGCAGCCCGGACGACACCGCCCGCGTGGCGGAAGCGCTCATCGCGCGCTACCCGGGGCGCGCCATCCGCCTGCTGCGCCAGCCGAACCGCGGCCTGGCGGCGGCCCGCAACGCCGGCATCCGCGCCTGCGGGGCCGGCTACATCCTGCCGCTGGACGCCGACGACCAGCTCATGCCGGAGATGATCGCCCGCACAGCCGCGGCGCTGGACGCGCGTGCGGAGGTCGGCTTCGTCTACACAGACGTGGAGCTATTTGGCGCGGAGACCGGGGTCTGGTCCGGCGGGGCGTACAGCCTTGAGCGACTGCGCTTCGACAACCCGATGATCCCGGCCACGCTGTTCCGCCGGCGGGCCTGGGAGCAGGTGGGCGGCTTCGATGAGGAGATGCGGCGCGGCTTCGAGGACTGGGACTTCTGGCTGCGGCTGGCGGAGGCCGGCTGGGAGGGGCTGCACCTGCCGGCGCCGCTGGTGCGCTACCGGCGTAGCCCGCGCAGCATGCTCACCGACTCCTGGCGGCGGGACCTGCAGCTGCGCGCCGCGCTGATGCTGCGGCACCCGGCCCTGTACGAGCACGAGTTCCTGGCCTGGGCCTGCGCCGCCG
>DATMBA010000194.1:0-11575 GCA_035559635.1 Roseiflexaceae bacterium | reverse complement strand
CCCCACGCTGGACCTGCCGCTGGCCCAGGCGATCGACGAGATCTTCTCCGAGATCGTCGTCGCGCCGGAGTTCGCGCCGGAGGCGCTCGCGCTCCTGCAGCGGAAGAAGAACCGCCGCCTGGTGCGCGCTCTGCGGCCGATCTCACACGAGCGCGGCGTGGTGCTGCACAGCGTGCCCGGCGGCGTGCTGGCGCAGGAGCCGGACCGGGCGCCGCTGGCGCAGGAGGAGCTGCGCGTGGTCACGCGGCGCGCGCCCACCGACGCCGAGTGGCACGCGCTGCGCTTCGGCTGGCGGGTCTGCAAGCACGTGAAGTCCAACGCCATCGTGTACGCCGGGCCGGGCCGCACCCTCGGCGTGGGGGCCGGGCAGATGAGCCGGGTGGACAGCGCGCGCCTGGCGGCCTGGAAGGCGCAGAACGCCGGCCTCTCGCTGCAGGGCGCGGCGGTGGCGAGCGACGCCTTCTTCCCCTTCCCGGATGGCGTGGAGGTTGCGGCGCGCGCCGGCGCCACCGCCGTGATCCAGCCGGGCGGCTCGGTGCGCGACGAGGAGGTGATCGCTGCGGCAGATCGATGTGGTGTCGCGATGGTTTTTACCGGCAGAAGACATTTTCGGCATTGATACCTAGCGCGCCTGCTGCGCCCTTACCGGCACATGACACACCATGAAGTATGATGCGAACGGTCTCATCCCCACCATCGTGCAGCACGCGCGCAGCGGCGAGGTGCTGATGCTCGGGTATATGAACGAGGAGGCGCTGCGCCGTACGCTGGAGAGCGGCCTCATGACCTTCTGGAGCCGCAGCCGGGGGACGCTCTGGCAGAAGGGCGAGACGAGTGGCCACGTGCTGCGCTTGGTGGAGCTGCGGCAGGACTGCGACGGCGACGCGCTGCTGGCGCTGGTGGAGCCGGCCGGCCCCACCTGCCACACCGGCGAGCCGAGCTGCTTCCACCGCACGTTGGACGGCCAGCATACGGAGCGCGCGCCGTCGAGCGGCATTCTGGCCGAGCTGGCCGATGTGATCGCCCGGCGGGCCGCAGAGCTGCCGGAGGGCTCGTACACCACCAGGCTGCTGCGCGGCGGCGTGGATCGGATCGGCAAGAAGATCGGCGAGGAGGCAGCCGAAGTGATCATCGCCGCCAAGAACGGCGCGCCGGACGAACTGGCCTGGGAGCTGTCCGACCTGCTCTATCACAGCCTGGTGCTGATCCAACAGCAGGGGCTGCCGCTCGAGACCGTGTGGCGCGAGCTGCGCCGGCGGCATAGCTAGTGGAGGTCTCAGGGAGGCATACCCCTCCCTGAGCGCCTGTTTGAAACGGGGAGCATGAGGGGCCTGCGGCCCCCGCGCCCCCAGCCGGGAGGCTGTTCAAACAAGCTTTGGATCTCCCACCAGGGATCAGACTCGTGCGAGGTCGAACGTGGTGCAAGGGACGACCGTGATCGGCGCTGGTGCGGCCGGGGTCTCGCCAGTGTCCGCGGTGGCGCTCGATGGGCGGCTGCCGGAGGACGCGGCGCGGCTGGCGAAGCTCGCCGCGCTCGCGCTGGCGCTGACGCCGCTACTGGACGCCGAGCGCGCGTTGGACGTGGCGGCCGAGCACCTTGGGGCGCTGCTGCCTGGGGCGCGCGGCTACCTGCTGGTGTGGGAGTGCGAGACGCAGCATCTGGTCTATCAGGCACCCTTCGGCCTGCTCCCCCCCGCCCGGCTGCCGCCGGACCTGGTGCCAGATAGCCGCAGCCTGTGCGGGCGGGCCATCGTGGATGGCGCGCCGTACGTGGCGCGCAGTGCGGCCGCCGCCCACGACCAACTGGCGCCGTGGGAGTGGCCGCTGGCGGAGGCCGCGCTGATCGCGGCGCCGCTGGCGGCCGGGCCGGAGCTGCGGGCCGCGCTGCTGCTTGCGGCCCAGGCGCCCGCTGAGGACGACCTGCGGCTCATCGGCGCGGTGTGCGCGGCGGTGGGGGGGACGCTGGCGCGCGCCCGCGCCCACAGGACAGCCCAGCACGAGCGCCTGGCGGGCATGGGCCGCCTCACCGCCGCGATCGCCCACGAGGTCAACAACCCGCTCCAGGCGATCTCCAATTCGCTGCACCTGCTCCTCAACCGCTCGCTGAGCGACGACAAGCGCGACCGCTACCTCAGCATGGCGCAGAAGGAGGTCGAGCTACTGATCGACGTGGTGCGCCGCATGCTGGATTTCTCGCGGCCGGCGCGCGACGGCATGCGGCCGATCTCGGTCCACGCGGCGCTGGAGAGCGTGCTGCTAGCCACGGCCGAGCAGCTGCACACGCGGGGTATCGCCGTCGAGCGCGCGTGGGACGAGCGACTGCCGCGGGTCAGCGGGGTGGCGAGCCACCTGAAGCAGGCGTTCTTGAACCTGGTGTTGGCGGCGGTGGCGGCCATGCCGGAGGGCGGGCGGCTGGCGGTGCGGACCTCTGTGGCGCCGCGTGAGGGCGGCGGGGTCGAGTTGGTGGTGATCGAGATCGCCGACAGCGGCGCGCGCCTGCCGGAGGACGAGCTGCGGACACTCTTCGAGCCGTTCCAACAGCATCGCCGTGACACCTCGGGTATGGGGCTGGCGGTGAGCTATAGCATCATCGCGCAGCACGGCGGCCGGCTCAGCGTGACCAGCTCGGACGACGGCACCACCTTCCGCGTCGAGCTGCCGGCGCTCGGGGCGAGGGGCTAGGCGTTCCGCCCAGCCCTCTCACGAGGCCCGGCGGCCGAGAAGGGTGCGGCCGCCGCTGCGGAGCAGCTTGAGCACCAGGAGCACCAGCGCCGCGCCGGCGATCGTCCAGAGCAGATCGACTCGCTGCGTGCCGACGCGCACCACCACCGTCTGCAGCCCGATCGCATCGGAGATGGCACGCCCCAGGAAGATACCGACGATGCCGACGACGATCGAGACCAGCACCGTCACCATGCCGCGCGTGTCGAACGCCACGAGCAGCTCGGCGAACGCCCCGCAGATCCCGGCGATGGCCAGCAGGATGAGGAGTTGAAGCGGATCCACTCGGAGCCTCCTAAAAACTAGCGTTTGTGCTATACTTGGGTTGGGCTGTACAGACCGTTCAGTTGGAGGGGAAGATTTCAGGGAGGGCAAGCCCTCCCTGGCCCTCCCGCGTGCGGACGGGGCAGGGGCAGCGAGGGGAAGTCCTTCCTGACCCTCCCGCACCGGGCCATTCGCTCCTCTTTGGAGGGCGCCGACCGCGACCGTTAGCGGTACCTCGTCCGTACCTCACCCCTGCTCCCCAGCAATCGCCACGCCACCAACGCCAGGGTGGGCAGCACCACGAGCAGCGCCAGTGTCGAGAACTCGAGCACCGCGCCGAAGCGCGGCTGCGCTGCGTCGAGCGCCACCAATGGCGCCCGCAGCACCTCGGTGGCCGCCAGCAGCGCCTGGACCGCCGGGTTGTCCGGCCGGGCTGCGAACAGCCGCAGCACCAGCCGGGCCAGCAGCAGCCCCTCGGCCACGCCGATCAGATAGACGAAGGTGTGGCGAACGAGTACGAAAAAGGGTCGCATCAACCGTTTAGTGCGTAGATGGGTGGGTTCCACGTGGCCAGGCCCTTCCCCTCCCATCCCCCGTCCTCCAGCCGGCCTACTGCTGGCCCACTCTTTGCAAAGAAGGGGCGCAGCGGTGTAACACTCGCCCCCCGATCTCGGTCTAAATGTGGAGAGGCTATCAGTCGAGCGTCAGTACCTTACAATCGCATTTCAGTTTAGATTAGATAGCATAGGAGCATCGTCCACCACACGAGCAGGCGCATTATACCAGGGGGTGATCCGATGATCAACGCACACGTTCCCGGCGTGGCCGTGGCGACGCACGCGGTTCGGAAGATCCGCCGCCCCGGTATGGGCACGTTCTGGCTTCTGTTCGCGCTGGAGAGTGTGCTCATCGGGGCCGCGCTGCTGGCGGTGCTCAATGCGCTCCCGGCGCGCACCCCGCTGACGCAGGCGGCCGATGTAGACACCCTGCGCGCCGCGGTGTGGTCGCGCGTAGATGGCACGCTGGAGGACCCGGTGATCGAGGTGGCGCCGGGGGTCACGGCGCGATCGAGCGCCGTGCGTGGCTTTGCCCTCGGCGGCCAGACCTACTTCTACTACTTCGAGGGCCGCCGGGGTTTCGACCCGCTGAGCCGGGGCGCTGTCTCGGAGCATGCGATCGAGGTGGTGGCACGCGACACAGACGGCGAGCGGACGCTCGTGATCTATCGAATGCTCAACGGCTAACGCCGGACTGAAAAGAGGCGCGCGAGGGATGCCCCTCGTGCTCCCCGAGCAGGGGGCGGAGGACCAGGTCCTCCGCCCCCTGCTCATAGCTACTCCCGCTCGCGCCGGATGTGCGCCCCGAGGCTCTGCAGCCGCTCGTCGATCCGCTCGTAGCCGCGGTCGATCTGGCCGATGTTATGGATCACGCTGCGGCCCTGGGCGCAGAGCGCCGCGATCAGCAGTGCCATGCCGGCCCGGATGTCGGGGCTCGGCAGGCCCTCCGGCTCGCCATAGAGCTGGCTGGGTCCCACCACCACCGCGCGGTGTGGGTCGCACAGTACAATGCGCGCGCCCATGCCGATCAGCCGGTCCACAAAGAACAGCCGGCTCTCGAACATCTTCTCGTGGATGAGCACCGTGCCACGCGCCTGGGTGGCCACCACCAACGCGATGCTGATCAGGTCAGGGTTGAAGCCCGGCCAGGGCATGGAGTCGATCTTCGGGATCGCGCCGTGGAGGTCCTCCTGCACGCACAGCTCCTGGTCGGCCGGCACCACGATGTCCTGGCCGTCGTCGTGCCAGCGCACGCCGAGCCGCCCGAACTGGATGCGGGTCATGCGGTGCTCCTGCGGGCGCGCACCCACGATCCGGATGGCGCTGCGCGTCACCGCCGCCAGGCCGATGAACGAGGCCACCTCCATGAAGTCCGGCCCGATGCGGTAGCTGCCGCCATCGAGGCGCGGCACGCCCTCGATCGTCAGCAGGTTGGTGCCGATGCCACTGATGCGCGCGCCAAGCGCGTTGAGGCAGTGGCACAGGTCCTGAACGTGCGGCTCGGAGGCGGCGTTGCCGATGGTGGTGGTGCCCTCGGCCAGCACGGCGGCCATCACCGCCTGCTCGGTGCCGGTCACGCTCATCTCATCGAGGAAGATGTCGGCGCCGCGCAGGCGCCCGGCGCGCAGGTGGTAGGTGCTCGGGGTGACCTCGAGCGAGGCGCCGAGCGCGCGCAGGGCGTGGAAGTGGGTGTCCAGCCGCCGCCGGCCGATCGCGTCGCCGCCGGGGCGGGGCAGCACCACGTGGCCGCGGCGGGCCAGCAGCGGGCCAGCTAGCAGCACCGAGGTGCGGATGCGGCGCGCCAGCCCGGTGTCCGGCTCGGCATCCGCCACCTCACGGGCGCAGATCGACCAGCGGTGGTCGCCGCGCCGCTCGACGTGTGCCCCGAGCTGGCGCAGCAGCGCGAGCTTGGTGACCACGTCCCCGATCTGGGGCAGGTTGTCCAGCACAACCTCCCCGTCGGTCAGCAGCGCTGCGGCCAACAGCGGCAGGGCAGCGTTCTTGTTCCCTGCGGGCGTGATGCTGCCGCTCAGGCAGTGCCCGCCCTCGATGACGAAGCGTTCCACAGGTCCTCCGGTGGTGGCGACGTACTTTCGCGGGGAGGTCAGACCTCCCCATGGCGCGCCGGCACGGGTTGGCGGCGCGCGACGGGCGAGCGTGGGTTTCCCAGGAGCATCAGTTTCCATCGGTTCCCCATGCGGCTCGCGCCGCACACGCTCAGAGCTTGTTTGAAACGCCTCCCGGCTAGGGGCGCGGGGGCCTGCGGCCCCCGCACGCTCCCCGTTTCAAACAGGCGCTCAGCGGCAAAGCGGTGGGTTTCAGGGAGGCGATACCCTCCCTGATCCTCCTTTTTCAGGGGGACGGTCACGTGAGCTGTCGATCCTTCGGCGCTCTGCGGCGGAACGGGAGCCGATCGCGCACGGCGCTCCACAGCCCCTCGACGCGCGCGCCGGCCACTTTGGCGCGGCCAACAAGCTCCGCGGCGCGCGCCCGCCCGATCGTGAGCGCCTCGGCGGAGATGCGCCGGAGTTGCTCGGATGAGACCAACTCGCCGCGCTCGTACCAGCGCCAGGCGGCCACGCCGGTGGTGTAGGTACCGGCGTAGGCCACCGCCACCTTCGGCGCCAGCCCCCAGACGGGGATCAGCCCCACCAGGCTGCGTGCCAGCTGGCGCCAGAGAAAGGCGCCGCCCACCACCGGTAGCACCTCACGGATGCGCTCCTGGAAGCCGGGCGGTGCGCCGTAGGCCAGCGCCAAGCGATACACCAGCATGGCCTGGTTCTTGGTAAGCACCAACAGGTCGGCGGCGGCGAACGGCACGCTCAGGATCGGGATCTGCTCGGGGAGGCCAGAGGCCAGGGCGTAGCTGGCGTTGCTGAACGCGGCGGAGCCGATCAGTTCGCGGGCGTAAACGGCGCGCAGCCCAGGGAGCCGGCGGGCGGCCGCCAGGTGCAGCTCGGAGGGCAGGCGCCGCAGCACCGCGGCCGCTAGCTGGTCGGCCGCGTCCAGCGTGGCCGGGTTGGCGATGGCGATGGCGCGGGCGGCGACGGCTGGCGGGAGGTTCGCGGCGCCAGGCGCCACGTGCCCGCCGTAGACCAGCACGACCGCATACGGGATCGCAAGCGACTCTGCACGGGCGAAGGCCGCGCCCTCGGACGAGGTGAGACCGCGCCGCGCGTCCACCGCCAGGAGCAGCAGGTCTACACCGCGCAGCGCATCGGCGCGTGCAGCGGCCTCGGCGAGCGGCACGAGCATGAGCGGGGAAGCCCCGGCCGCCGGGTAGCGGTCGAGGGATGTGCCGAGCAGCCGGCTGATCGCGGCGAGCGCCGCGTCGTGGCCGACGCAGGCCAGCGCAAGCGGGCGTTCGGCCTCCTCACGGATCGCGCCCACGTCAATGTCCCGCAGGGTTGTCCAGATACCGCCGAGATCACTCCACCTGGGCACAGTCTCACCTTGGTTTCAGAATGGTTTACGGATCCGATTATAGCACCGGGGATCTGAGCCGGCGCTGATAGGCGGATGAAACGGCACGCACGCACTTGCCTGCTTAGAGCCTATCCGGATTACCCGGATAGGGTGGGGGTTCAGGGGAGGGCTTTGCCCTCCCCTGAACCCTCCCAAAGATAGTCGGATAGGCACTTATTGCATTGGGCGTGCCAGCGGAGGGAACGGAGCCTGGCAACGGAGCTGGGAGCGGAGGAGGGCCAGAACGGAGGGGGAGCGGAGGGAGCGGAGGAGGGCCAGAACGGAGGGGGAGCGGAGGGAGCGGACGGGAGCGGACGGGAGCGGAGGGAGCGGAGCCGGGGCATCGGAGGGGGAGCGGGGGGAGCATTGTGTTCCCTCCGCGCTCTCCGCTCCCGCTCCAATGCCATCCCTCCGTTCTGCGCCGCCGTCAGTCGAACTTGTAGCTCACGAGTTGGCCCTGGGGGTTGTAGAGCGCGCCGTCGTCAGGCTCGCTGTTGTTCCAGATGTTGCCCTCCGGGCCAGGGAACGTGCGGCTCTCGCCCGGCGCGAGCACGCCGCCGATCGGGTGCTCCTGGTTGCCCCTGATACTGCACATCCGCCAGCCGCTGAGGTCCACAGGATCGGGGCTGATATTCCTGAGGGTCACCGTCTCCGCGCCGTCATTGATGTCGGCGATCTGCACCGGGTAGTTGGGCGCGTCCGGCGCGCGCGGGTCCTCCCGGCAGCCGTTGAAGGAGGGCGGCGGGAGCGGGAGCGGCGCGGGCGGGGCCGGCGGGGCCGGCGGCGGTGCCCCCGCGAGGATCTCATTCCCCAGCAGGCCGAGCAGCACGTGGTAGGGCGGCTGGTTCTCCGGGTGCAGCTCGAAGCGCGCCCGCTCGAACCACTGGACCTGGTAGGGCCGGCCCTCGACCTCCTCTGTCTGGAGATCCGAGAGCGGCAGCCCGAAAAGCGCCAGGCTCTCCGGCTCGCTTACGCCGGGCTGTCCGTCGAACTCCAGCCCGCTGGCGCGCCAGGCGGCCAGGATCTCGCCGCAGACGTTGTGCTGCGTCTCGGGGAAGAAGCGGCAGCCGGGCTGCGGCTCGCTCCTGGGGAAGGTGAATGGGTCGCGCCCCTGTTGGGCGAGCCGGTCGGCGCCGAGGCGTCCAAGGAGCACATCGTAGGGCGGCTGGTTCTCCGGATGCAGCTCGAGCCGGTTGCGCTCGAACTGCTGAGCCTGGATCGGCCGCCCCTCGATGATCATCTCCTGCTGTGGCCCCTTCGGGAAGCCAAACACCGGCAGGCCGCCGTTCCGCTCCCAGAACTCGCGGATGCGGCCGGCGATGCAGAAGCCGGTCTCCGGGAAGCAACGCTCGGACGGCTGCGCCGCGCCCACTGAGGCCATGGGGAGGACGAGGAGCGCAAGCGCGAGGACGATGTGGCGGTACATACCCGACATACGCTGTCCCTCCTACAGCACCTTCGTCACCTTGTCGAGCAGCCCAGGGCGCGCGGCGGCAGCGGCAGTGATGGCCGCCTCGCCGCCCAGCACCACCACCCGGCCCTGCTCGCGCACCCGATCCAGCACGTCGGCGAAGCGCCGGAAGTCGGCGCCGCTGGTGCCGAGAACCTCGTCGCGGATGCGCTGGCGGTACTCGTCGTCGTCGCCCACCAGATGGCGCACCAGCGCCGTGAAGCCGCGCGCATCCGGGAGTTGGTAGCTGTCCAGGTCGCTGATCACGCCGATGATCGCGCGCGTCAGCTCGGTCTCGCTCAGCTCCAGGCCGCGCAGAAACTCCGGCGCGCGGTCGTACACGTCCAGCGTCCGCAGCAGGTGTGGGTCGCGGTAAGAGACGAAGGTGAAGGCGCCTGAGCGCGGGTCGAGCAGGCTGAACATGCTATAGGCCCCGCCCTGCTCGCGGATCTGGTCCCACAGCCAGCTGCCGCGCAGGTAGCGGCTGACGACCAGCGCCGAGCCGTGCAGCTCGTACCCCAGCCGGTAGAGGTCGGCGCCCTTGCCGACGTAGTTGACCTGGGCCGGGATGGTGAGGCCCTCGTTGGCCGGGCCCAGCCGCGGCTCCCAGGCCGCGGGCGTGACGGGGCCATGCGGCAGGCCGGCCAGGAACGAGGCCAGCTGCGGCCGGAACCCGGCCCAGGCGGAGGCGTCGGTGGTGACGTTGGCGACCAGCGCGTCGCGGTTGAGCAGGATGGTGCGCAGCTGCTCCAGCACCGCCTGCACGGTGGGCCACTCCTCGTCCACGGCCTTCGCCAGGCGCCGCAGGAAGAGCAGGTAACTCAGGCCGCCGATCTGCTCGCCGGCCCAGTCGGCCTCGTTGAACTGCGCGCGCAGCCGGGCGTTCACCACGCTGTGGCCGCCGGGCACCAGCCCGGCCTCGCGGGCGGCCTTCTCCTCCAGCACGATCTGGCGGAAGCGCTCGCGGTTGTCCAGCCGGGCGGTCTTCAGCACCTCGTCCAGGATCGCCAGCAACTCGCCGGCCTTCTGCGGCACGGCCTTGCCGCGCAGGAAGAGCCAGGCCGCGCCCACGCGCCGCCCGCGCAGCGAGCTGGTGAGCGACTGGTGGGTGATGCCGCCGGTGGCGCGCCCGATGCGCTGGCTGAGCTGGACCATATCCGCCGTGGCGGTGCCGGTCTCCAGCAGCGCGCGGGCGAAGAGCGTGACGTAGGGCAGGAACTCCTGCGGCAGGGTACGCAGGTTCAATCCCAGGTCCAGGTAGATGATGCCGTTGGTGAAGAGCTCGTGGTAGAGCACGCGCGCGCCCCCCTCCTCGCGCTCCTCAGTTGGCACGGTCTTGATTTTCGGGTCCAGGTCGGCGAGCGTCAGCGTCGGCAGCCTGGCGACCACCTCGGGCGGGTCGGGGGTGTCCTGTAACTGCTTGAGGCGCGCAGCGGTGCGCGCTATCTCCTCCAGGCCGGCCGGAGTCATGGTGGCCTGGGCGCGGTCCAGGCGGGCGCGCTCGGCGGCCTGCTCGCGCGCGGCCTGCTCCTGGTCCGGCCGGAGCAGCACCGTGGCGCGGTGCGGGTTCTCCAGCAGCAGGCGATTGATGAGATCTTCGAAGTAGCGCGGCTGCGCAGCCAGGCGGCGCTTGAGGGCGGCCAGCGGCGCCTCGAACGCCAGCGGCTCGAGCGGGTCCCCGCCGTAGAGCCAGGTGTCGAGCGCGCGCAGCATGAGCGAGAGGCCGCGCGGGTAGGAGCCGGTGTTGTTCTCGCGCAACTGGAACTCCACCGTGTTGAGCGATGCCTCGATCGTCTGCGGGTCGATGCCGTCGCGCGCGAGGCGCTCGAGGGTCTCGAGCACCAGCGGCTCGACCTGCTCGATGTCCTCGAGCTTCACCCCCTTGAGGCCGGTAGTGAAGTAGACCTGGCGCATGGTGTTGAAGTACGATCCGGTGAGGTTCTCGCCCAGGCCGGAGTCGATCAACGCCTTGCGCAGCGGGGCGGCGTTGGTACCCACCAGCGCATGTTGCAGGATGTCCAGCGCCAGGGCCAGCTCGGCGTCTGGCTGCTCGGGCAGCACCCAACTCACGCTGACCATCGCCTTCGCGTCGGCGCCAGCGGGGTAGGTGCGCTCGGCGCGGCGTGGCGCGGCGAAGCGCGGCTGGAGCGCGATCGATGAATCCACCTCGCGGGGGGCGAACTCGCGCAACACCGCGTCCAGGCGGCGCAGCCGCTCCTCGGGCGGGTCGTCACCGTAGAAGAAGATGCGGGCGTTGGAGGGATGGTAGAGTGTCTCGTGGAAGCGCTTGAATTGCTCGTAGGTCAGGTCCGGGATATCGGCCGGGTTGCCGCCGGAGTCCACCGCGTAGGGGGTATCGGGGAACAGAGTGCTCTGGGTGGCCTGGTACAGCACGCGGTCCGGCGAAGCATTGGCGCCCTTCATCTCATTGAACACCACACCCTTGTAGACCAGGCGGCCGTCGGCGTCAAGCTCGTAGTGCCAGCCCTCCTGCATCAGCGTGTCGGGAGTGATGCGCGGGTGCAGCACCGCATCCAGGTAGACATCCACCAGGTTGTAGAAGTCCTGCAGGTTGGTAGACGCCACCGGGTAGGTGGTCTTATCCGGGTATGTCATGGCGTTGAGGAAAGTCTGGAGCGAGCCCTTGAGCAGTTGCTTGAAGGGGTCGCGCAGCGGGTACTTGCGCGAGCCGCACAGCACGCAGTGCTCGAGGATGTGCGCCACGCCGGTGGAGTCGGCGGGTGGGGTGCGGAAGGTGATACCGAAGACCTTGTTCTCATCGTCGTTCTCGAGCGAGAGCAGCTCGGCGCCGGTGGCAGTGTGGCGATAGAGCTTGGCTCTGGTGTTGATCTCGGGGATGTCCTGCTCGCGCAGGAGCTCGAAGCCGTGGGTGTGCGGCATAGGGTCCTCTTCATTTGAATCTTGTCTATTTATCGGGAATCTGGCTTCCCACCACGCCCGGCGCGTGAACGCGCGGGCTATCACGATGAAGGCCGCCTGCGCGGCCTGAACTGCAGCCCGCATAGGCGGGCTTTGCACTAGCCCGCCGCTTCAGCGGCCGGGCGTGGCCCGGCGCCATAGACCCGTTTCATACCTCAAAGTTCAAATCCTGTGGCGG